>NZ_DATCMV010000132.1:0-5976 GCF_036563125.1 Microbulbifer sp. | reverse complement strand
AACCACCTGATCCCTTGCCGAACTCAGAAGTGAAACGCAACATCGCCGATGGTAGTGTGGGGCTTCCCCATGTGAGAGTAGGTCATCGTCAGGTTTTAATTCAAAGGCCCAGTCGCTTACGCGGCTGGGCCTTTTTCTTTTTTGCCGGAGCGTGCCTGCGTTTGGCTCTACAGTATCGACGCAGCTGTTAGCGATCTTTCAGCTTCCTTATCAGTCGCTGCATACGCTCGAAGTGACTGCCTTTCCAGTACACGCGGCCGCAATCATTGCAGTAGGCGAAATCGTTAAAACAGCGTCGGCTGTTTTCGGGAACTTTTGACCACACCGCTTGTTTGTCTACTTTTACCAAGGGTGCATTGCAGAAGGTGCAGCGAGAGAATGGACGGAAGCTGCTCTGTAGCTGCAAGCGCGCCACTATTTCTTCGATCTGGTTTTGAGGCCGTGTAGCGCGCACATAATAAGCGTGCGTCAGAGCTTTCCGTTTCAGTAGTCCTAGATCGCGAGTGAGCAGAATCCGCTGCTGATCCACGGAAATTTCCACCAGACGCTCATCGCTGCAATGTCCATAAAACAGGCAGTCAAAACCGAGCATCCTCAGGTATCGTGCAAGGCGCCCTAGGTGGCAATCGAGGATAAAGCGGGACTCACGCAGTGGATTGGGGCGTAGCCGGGTGATGCTGGAAATATCCAGTGATTCAAACAGTGGGTAGACGCTGACACGGTCGCCGTCCTGCGGTCGCCAGTTAAAATCTACTGACTCGCCATTCACAAGAATCAAGTCCACTTCCGTGTGCGGTATGCCGAGTGTCTCGATTGCATCCTTTATCGTGCCGAGAGCGACAAATTCCCGCGCAAAGCTTCGTTGCCTCAATGGCTTCGGTAGAAAGTCATTTAGTTCGCGATAAACGCGGAATGTCAGTGTTGGCATCTCAGTTCCGCCTAGGAAGTATTGGCCTACAGGTCAATGATTCCGGCCCGGGTAGAACACCGGTATAGTAGTTAAGCTACACATAACAAAACGCAGAATAATGATAAAAAAACTGTTTGTTACTTTTATTTTATGCACTGTGGCGATGGTGGTACTGCTCAATATCCCTCCCTCGAGCAGTGTCAGCGTCGAGCCGCCAATTCTTCTTGAGCCACTCAATACCCCACGTCCGGATACTGGGAACTTGGTATCAATCCAGCCTTACTTAATCGCGGATGACTACGCCAGTGCCGAGCGACTGCAGCGCAAGTTGCGCCTATATCTTCAGCAGGCGCAGCGGGCAGGGTGGCTGGGCGCAAAAACTCTCGTGGTGTTTCCAGAGCATATCGGAACCTGGCTGGTTGCCGAAGGCGAAAGCTTTTTGGTGTACAACAGTCAGAGCACAGGTACCGCACTGTTCTGGTCTGCACTGGGAAACCTGCCGCAATTTGCCCGGCAGCTGATGGTGGAAGCTGCTGCGGATCCTTTTGCCGCCGCGCTGTTTAAATCCAAATCTGCGGAGATGGCGGCGCAGTACCAGCAGATTTTTTCGGGGCTTGCGCAGGAATTTGGTGTGACGCTGGTTGCTGGTTCGATTGTGCTTCCGGATCCGCAAATCGAAAACAACCAAATCTCCCTGAGACCTGGACCGCTGTATAACAATAGCTTTCTTTTCTATGCCGACGGCCGTGTCGCGGGCCCGGTACGTAAAAACTACCCGATCGAGAGCGAGCGACCTTTTATCCAGCCGGGTGATCGAGAGCTCCCCCTTTTCGAAACCCCGCTTGGTCGTCTCGCCGTACTGATCTGTGCGGATAGTTGGTATCCAGATACCTGGCAGCATATTGCATCGGCGGACATTGTGGCGGTGCCGTCTTTTGCCTCGCCCAGTGGTATCTGGCAGCAGCCATGGGCGGGTTATAACGGCGCGGCAATACCGATGGATGTAGATCGCCAGGACATAGGGCGATTGAGTGAAGGTGATGCCTGGCTCAAGTATGCTCTGGCAGGCCGTGGTGGCGGTTTACGGGCGGGGATTAATACCTTTCTTCGCGGTGATCTCTGGGATCTGGGAGATGATGGTCGTACCACGGCAATCATCAATGGTGAGGTCGCTCAGGGGCAGCGTCGTGATAGTGCGGTTATTTCCAGTCTCTGGTTGCCCTGATTTTTAATCGGGATGATCACAAGACGGATTGTATGCAAGGACAATAATAACAATGCAAAACGAAATAGAACCGGAACGT
This sequence comes from Microbulbifer sp., assembly GCF_036563125.1. Classification (GTDB taxonomy): domain Bacteria; phylum Pseudomonadota; class Gammaproteobacteria; order Pseudomonadales; family Cellvibrionaceae; genus Microbulbifer. Next base: position 3,762 of record NZ_DATCMV010000132.1, on the reverse strand, counting down.
GTTCAGGTCGTGGTGGTGGGTGCCGGGATCTCAGGGCTTCAGGCCGCGCGTCTGTTGCGGGATAAATACTCGATAAAAGTGCTCGAGGCCAGGGAGCGGGTGGGCGGACGGCTACAGAATCATTTTTTTGCCAATGGTGACAGTGTCGATGTAGGCGGGCAGTGGGTAGGGCCGGGGCAGGATCGCATGTACCGGTTGATTGGAGAGCTGGGCTCAAGTGTATGGCCGCTGTATGACTGCGGCGATAACCTGCTTTATCTAGCAGGTAAATCCCGCCGTTATCGTGGCACTATCCCTAAAATCAATCCCATTGCACTCGCGGATCTGGGGATAGCTATGGCTCGATTCGAGTCTATGGCGCGCAGTCTTGACCCAGCGGCACCGTGGCTACACAAGAAGGCGACGTATTGGGATGCCATGACACTGGAAAGCTGGCTGCAGAAAAATTGCCGTACAAAGCTTGCCCGGCAGCTATTTGCCGTGGGAATAGGGGCAGTTTTTGCGGCAGAGCCTACAGAGCTTTCCCTGCTACACGCGCTTTTCTACGCTCGTTCCGGTAATTCCCTGGAAACTTTGCTTGCTGTCACAGGTGGTGCCCAGCAGGACCGTGTGCACGGTGGTACCGCCGGCCTGTGTGAGGCCATGGCACGTGAACTTGGTGAAAGGGTGCAGTGCAATGCGCCCGTTGAAGCGGTTACGGAATTACCCGGCGGCAGCTTACAGGTACGCCACAGGGACGGTGTCATTATTTGTAACCGGGTAATTGTAGCGGTACCCCCTAATCAAGCGCTGCGCATTCGCTTTGAACCGGAACTGCCAGCGTGGCGAGACAAGTTGTTGCAGCGCATGCCCGCCGGTTCCTGTATCAAGTGTATCGCCCGTTATGAAAAACCATTCTGGCGAGACAGTAACCTGTCTGGACAGGTGGCGAGCCCGGAGGGGCCGGTGCGGGTGACATTTGATAACTCCGAGCAGGGCAAGGCTTCCGGTTTATTGATGGGATTTCTGGAGGGTGATGTGGCGCGCTATTACAGCAGTGTGAGTCCCGGGGAAAGGCGCGAGGCGGTACTAGATAGCTTCGCACGTTACTTTGGGGAGACTGCGCGCAACCCGCTGGAATATGTGGACAAGGACTGGAGTAGCGAAGGCTGGACGCGAGGTTGTTATGCAGCGCTGTTCGCTCCTGGTACCTGGACCGGTGGAGGCGAGCGACTTCGGGAGGCAAACGGCCCGATTCACTGGGCGGGAACGGAATTTGCGGTCGAATGGTTTGGTTATATGGAGGGGGCACTGGAGGCTGCCGAACGTGTAGCCGCCGAAGTAAACACAGCGCTAAATGGGGCGGCTGGCTCGAACAATATTGACACGCGAGAGACCCTCCATGTGTGACACGCTGGCATTGCGCGGGCCTGAATTCACCTGGTTGGCCAAGAACAGCGACAGGGACCCGCTGGAGGCTCAGCGAGTAGAGGTGATTCCTGCGGTACATGGTGACAAGGCCAGACGTGTTCGCTGTACCTGGATTGACGTCGCGCAGGTGCCCCATCGTTACGGATGTATCGTCGGTCGCCCGGCTTGGATGTGGGGTGCCGAAATGGGGGTCAATGAATGCGGTCTGGCGATCGGTAACGAGGCGATTTTTTCCCGCAAGGTGTGCCGTAGTGGCGTGGCCTTGCTGGGGATGGATCTGTTGCGCCTGGCACTGGAGCGGGCGGACACGGCAGACAATGCTCTGCAGTTGATGGTCGATCTGCTTGAGCAATACGGACAGGGTGGTCCCGCAGGTTATACCCAAAAAGATTTTCGTTACGACAACAGTTTTCTTATTGCCGACAAAGCGTCTGTTTGGAAGCTCGAAACGGCTGGGCGCCACTGGGCTGCGAAGAAAGTGGAAAATGCGGACAGTATTTCCAACGCGCTGACCATCGGTCGTGACTTTCAATACGGCGATGCGCAGCTGTCCGCACATCCGCTGAATTTTCGCCGCCACTTTGATACCTGGCTGGTGCCGTTTGTCGGTGCCAGCCATCGACGGCGGGATACCAGCCTCAAAGCACTGGGAAAACTTGATATAAACAGCGTTGGCTTTGCGGATTTTGCTCGCCTATTGAGAACACATCGACGTGACAGACCCAGTGGCAATAGTGATCTGTGCATGCACGCCGCGCCCGCGCATTCACCGCTTAAATTCCTGCGCCCATCGCACACCGTCAACAGCATGATCGTGCGCTTGGGCGGCGATGGCCCCCAAGTTGCGTTTACCGGGACGTCCTCTACCTGTGCCAGCCTGTTTAAACCGGTGGGGTTTTCTGCAGGCTGGAGTGTTTGCCAGCGGGACCTGTGGGAGAGGCACAAGGTGTGGCTGGACCATCAGGATTTCACGAACGAAGACCGGGCATGGCTCGAGAAAAAAATTGCAGACGCCGAACGAGAGATATTCACCAATATGGAAAGCGGCCAGCTGGAAGCGTCGGAAAAAGTTGCCCGTCACGCATTGGCGGCCATATTCAACAGTACGATCGAGGATGGTGTACAAGCAGAACTGAGCTTCTAGCGGGGTTGAGCCCGCTGACGCAAGTTGCCGGGGGATAACGGCAACTTGCATAGGGAACGGATTAATCCCGCTGTAGGGTGAGTATGCCGACAGTTCCTTCCGCGCCGGCGCCCAGAATCAGATCGCCGCCGGCAGCCAGTGTGTAGAAACCAGGACCGGTTAATGCTTGCCAGGTTTTCCCGTCATCAAATGAAATGTCACTGCTGGTTTTACCGCTAGCCACACAGGTGCTTTCAATGCAGCTCATGGCGGTGCGCAAACCGCGCTGCCCGTTGTCGGCCAACTTCCACTTTCCCCCTTCATAATTTGCGAGGTTGGGGTAAGTACCCGGGCGATTGGTGAAGTCGCCACCCATCACAAACGCTTCTCCGAGGCTGTTCAATGACAGGGCGTAGCCACCGGACGTCTGGGTTTCCCGGTGAAGGGGGACTTCCGCTTGCTGCCAGGTGCGTCCGTAATCGTTACTGCTGTACACCCGGGCGGCAAAACCGCCCGTAGTGAACCAGGCTTTGCCACCGGTGCCGGTAATGAGGGTATTGCCGCTTGCGGCGAACGCGGCTTCCTTCTCGCTCAGAGCCGGCAGCGCTGCTTTTGGAATACGCTGCCAGTGCTGCCCGCCATCCTCGGTGACCATGACCACGTAATAGCCGTCGACCGGGTCGCCGAGCAGCAGGCCGTGCTTCCGGTTCCAGAAGCCGATGGAATCAAAGAACCCCTGTTCGTCCGGATTAGTGAAGAGTAGTTGCCAGCTCTTGCCGCCGTTTTCAGTCTTGTACAGGCGGGACTGCGCGCCTTCCCCCACGCCCATAACGATCGCGCTCTGATCGTCGAATACGGCAATATCGCGGAAGTCCATTTCCCGCTCGGCGGGGACAGAGACGTCCTGCCAACGGTTACCTCCATCGACGCTGCGCATCACGGTATTCCCCGTGCCGGTAACCCACAGACTCGCAGGACCCACCGCGCTGCCCCGGAGTGAGGATTTATTCCCGAGGTGTTGCACTTTCCACTGAGGTAGTTTTTCAGCCCCGTTGGAGTGGGGGGAATGGAATAGTAAAAAGGAAAGGAGAGCCGTTAATAGTGGACGAATTAGCATCTGAAGTTCTCGGCTTGTGATTATTGTTTTGTGCACGGAGTGCTGTAAACACAATTACAGACAATATTCTGCACGGTAACACAGTCTGTAGGCGAAATAGCCCGTGAAGACT
>NZ_DATCMV010000110.1:0-3910 GCF_036563125.1 Microbulbifer sp. | reverse complement strand
CGGCGGCGTGTTCAAGGTCGGTGGCAGCTACGCACTGAGCGACCTCTGGCTGGTGGATGTCGCCTATGCGCGTCACTGGATCACCGCCAATGCCAAGGTTACCACCAGCACCCCGGGCGTGGGCGACGTAGCCCGCACCATCAGTGTGGATGTGGACCCGGATATCGTTTCGGTGGCCGTGGGTTACCGCTTCTAAATCGCCGCCGCGATCAAAGTGCGCCGAGTGGCGCTGTGAGGCCTGGCGCATGCCCGTATACTGAATGTCCGAATGACCCGGGTAGCCAGTATGTCGAACGCCGCCGAATCCGTCGCCAGCACCGCAGCGCCGCAAGCAGAATCCACCAACGCCGCGAATATGAGCGCCCGCCAAATGATGGCCGCGCTCTGGCAATTTGTCCGGCCGTACAAAGCGATACTGACGGGCGCCGTGGTGGCGCTGGTGTTTACTGCCATCGTCACCCTGTCCATCGGCCAGGGTGTTCGTCTACTGGTGGACCATGGGCTGACCGGGGATACCCGCGAGGCCCTCGCCCACGGGGTGCTGGTGCTTATGGTGCTGGCGGTACTGATGGCCCTGGGCACTTATGCCCGCCACTATCTTGTGTCTTGGCTGGGTGAGCGGGTGGTGGCGGATCTGCGCAACGCGGTATTCGCGCATATCGTTACCCTGCACCCGAGCTACTTCGAGACCAACCGCAGCGGCGAGATCATGTCCCGCCTCACCACCGACACCACCCTGCTGCAACACATCATCGGCAGCTCCTTCTCGATGGCACTGCGCAGCGCGCTGATGTTTGTCGGTGCACTGTTCCTGCTGCTGTTCACCAACCTCAAACTGAGCCTGATGGTGCTGGTGGGCGTGCCGCTGGTACTCATGCCAATCGTGCTCTACGGCCGCCGGGTGCGAAAACTGTCCAAGGCCAGCCAGGACTCCATCGCAGATGTGGGTAGTTACGCCGGTGAAATCATCCAGCACATCAAAACCGTGCAGAGCTACACCCGCGAGCAACACGAAACCCTGGCGTTTGCCAAGGAAGTGGAAACCGCATTTGACGTGGCCAAGCGCCGTATACGCCAGCGCTCGCTGCTGGTTTCCATCGTCATCCTGCTGATGTTCGGCGCCGTCGGTACCCTGTTGTGGGTGGGCGGCAACGATATGATTGCCGGGCGCATGAGCAGCGGCGACCTCGCCGCCTTCGTGTTCTACGCGATCCTGATGGGCTCCGCCGTCGCCACTATTTCCGAAGTCTACGGCGAACTGCAACGCGCCACCGGCGCCACCGAGCGGCTGGTTGACCTACTGAATGTAAAAGCGGAAATCCCGGTCAGCGAGGGCAATGCAGCCGCAGAGTTATCCACAGAACAAGGTGAAGCCCGCATGGCGTTTGAGGCGGTGGAATTCCGCTATCCCTCACGCCCGGATCACCCCGCCATTCTCGGCCTCGATCTCGATGTCGCCGCCGGCAAAAGCCTGGCTCTGGTCGGCCCGTCCGGCGCCGGCAAATCCACCCTGCTGGAACTGCTGCAGCGCTTCTACGACCCGCAACACGGGCGCATCACCCTGAATGGCACCGACATCCGCGAGCTGGATACCCATACCCTGCGCCGCCAGATGGCGGTGGTACCGCAGCAGCCGGCGCTGTTCACTGCCGATGTCTGGTACAACATCCGCTACGGCAAGCCCGACGCGAGCGACGAGGAAGTCATCGCCGCCGCCAAGGCCGCCCACGCCCACGACTTTATCCAGCAACTGCCGGACGGCTACAACAGCCATCTGGGCGAGCAGGGCACGCGTCTCTCCGGTGGTCAAAAGCAGCGCATCGCCATCGCCCGCGCCATTTTGAAAGACCCGAAAATCTTGCTGCTGGATGAAGCCACCAGTGCGCTGGATGCAGAGAGCGAACACCACGTGCAACAGGCCCTGCAGGCACTGATGAAAAACCGCACCACCATTGTCATTGCCCACCGCCTGGCCACCATTCTGCACGCCGATTGCATTGCGGTACTGGACCAGGGGCAGGTGGTTGCACAGGGCAGTCACGGGGAACTGGTGCAAACATCGCCGCTGTACAAGCGGCTGGCAGATCTACAGTTCCAAATCTCGGAATTGCACTCGCCCGCAGTGGAATAAATGCCCTCTGGAAGGGTTCTGTAATAGCCATGTAAGCGGATGTAAGCGCATGTAATTACGAGACGACTTTTATATTTATTTTCTATATCAATAGCTTGCCGAAGTCTTTTGGTCAGGATTTTTCCGCGCGCCATTTTCCTGTCGCAAGAAACATTTCAGGGCAATTGCCTAAAAAAATACTCCTCTGATAGTCTCGCCGCGCCCTGAAGGCAGCGCCTGGAAGTTTTCCGGTGCTGTCTCGATTTATCTCCCCCCAGTAAATCGATTTCAGGGCAACTCTCAAAACTACCCCGGCTTTCAATAGGGAATTTAAAGCCGGGTCTACGTACTTCTTTCATCGATGAAAAGGAATTTAGAGATGGCGGACACAAACGAACCCAAAGCAATCCAGTTCAGCGAAGCAGGGCAACCGGCAAAAATCAATTATCAGGTACCGCTGCCCGGTGCCCACACCGGACGGCGGATTATCGAGTTGGATCTCGGGCTCGGTGCCAAAGACTTTACCGCACTGGCAAAAACCGCGGGCACGTCCTACAAGGATTCCCTCGGCGTCGACCCGAAAGTGAAAGACAAAATTCTGCCCAGCGACACCAAGGTGCAGAATTTTCTCAGTGAGAGTGTCCAGCGTATCAGCACCCGGGTGACCCGGCTGCCACTGAGCGTAAAGCCCGCGCGTGCAACAATGGATCAGGCAGTCGCTGCGTCAGGTACCAGTCAGCAGCAGAAAACCATCCAAGCGTTGAATCAGACCATTGATCCCGACGCGTTCAAGGAAATCATCAATATCGGGATTGTGATGGTGCCGACCGTAGGGTGGGCCGGTAATCTCATTTACACTCCGCACCCCATCGAGTCACCGGAGAAACCAAAAATTTTCCTAGTGGAGCGCTACGGCATCAGTTCTTTCCTCGGTGATTACGGCATGGGTAAAACCGTGAAGACCTTCACGCTGCTGCCCGGGGAAACCACCAAGATTTCCATGCGCACCTGGCAGAGCACCAAGGAGAGCCGACAGGAGTCATCCAGTATTATCGACTCCCACGAGCAGTCGGCCCGCGAACGTTTCGCCGATAAAATCCAGAACGAGACTACCGACAAGCAGACCAAATCCAAGACCGAAGAGTGGCACGTGGAAGCCGAAGTCTCCGCGAGCTGGGGCTTCGGCAGTGCCAGTGTTTCCGGTGGCGGCAGCGGCGAGTACTCCAGCGGCCGCGAGCAGTTTGCCAAGCAGGCGGCAGAGTCCGTCAAGGAACACGCCGCAGAAGCGTCGAGCAAACGCGAGATGTCGGTCACCAGCAGTTCCGAGCGCGAAGAGGAATCCGGATCCGAAACCATCATCGAGCGCACCATCAGCAATGCCAATATGCGGCGTGTGCTCAACTTCGTATTCCGCGAGTTGAATCAGGAGTACATCACCAAGCTGCATCTGAAGGACGTGCGTGTGGCGTTTACCAATGGCCGCCGTGATTCCTGGCGCGAAGTGCCAATCTCCGGGCTACTGGGCTTCCTGCAGGAATTTGTGGTTGAGCACAAAATTCCGAAAGTGGCGCGCGCCATTTTGAAGGTCGCCGGATTTATTGCCGACCGTGAAGACGTGATGGTTCCCACTCTCGAGCGCGTGAACCTGGTCGACCACGGCACCCGCATCGAAATCACCCCGGCCTCCCTGGATGAAAACGGCGAGTTTCCGGTACCGACGCCCACCAGCTACTACCGTTTCAAAACCGGGCCGCTGCACCAGGACAACACCAGCAATCCAGTGGACGGTGTACTGCTGAA
>NZ_DATCMV010000097.1:0-5064 GCF_036563125.1 Microbulbifer sp. | reverse complement strand
CGAGGGCCACAACTTCGCCATCGTCGACGCCGCCATGAACGACAACTTGCGTCCGGCGCTGTACCAGGCGTGGCAGGACATTGTCGCAGTGACGCCCAGCAACGGCGAGACCGAGAGCTGGGACATCGTCGGCCCGGTGTGTGAAACCGGCGACTTCCTCGGCAAGCACCGCCCGCTGGCGCTGGAACAGGGCCAGTTGCTGGCCATGCTCTCCGCCGGTGCCTACGGTTTCACCATGAGCTCCAATTACAACTCCCGCACCCGCGCCGCGGAAGTGCTGGTGGACGGCGACAAGACCTATCTGGTGCGCGCTCGCGAGACCCTCGCGGATCTGGTGCGCGGCGAAACCACGGTACCGGCCAAGGACTGACGGGAAACACACGCGATGCGGCTCAAGTTCACCAAAATGCACGGCCTCGGCAACGACTTCGTGATGATCGACGGCATCACCCAGCGGGTGAAGCTGACTTCAGACAAGGTCCGCCAGATCGCCGACCGCCACACCGGTATCGGCTGCGACCAGTTGCTGCTGGTGGAAGCGCCGCGGGACCCGGATGTGGATTTCCGCTACCGTATTTACAACGCCGACGGCAGTGAAGTAGAAAACTGCGGCAACGGCGCGCGCTGTTTTGCGCGCTTTGTGCGCGAACGCCGCCTCACCAGCAAGGAAAAAATCCTGGTGGAGACCGCCGCCGGCATTCTCGAGCTGAATGTACAGGGCGCGGACCAGGTGAGCGTGGACATGGGGCCACCGATTCTGGAGCCGGCAAAAATCCCGTTCCAGGCGGATATTCAGGCGGAGAGCTACCCGCTGGAAGTGGACGGTGAAACCTACACCGTCGGCGCCGTCTCCATGGGCAACCCGCACACCGTACTGCTGGTGGAAGATGTGGACACTGCGCCGGTGCAGACCCTCGGTGCCGCCATCGAATGCCATCCACGCTTTCCCGCGCGGGTAAATGTGGGTTTTCTGCAGATTCTCGATCGCGGTCGCGCGCGCCTGCGGGTATTCGAGCGCGGCGTTGGCGAAACCCGCGCCTGTGGCACTGGTGCCTGCGCCGCCATGGTCGCCGCGCGCATCCGCGGCCTGGTGGACGAAGAGGTGCAGATCACCCTCCCCGGCGGCGGCCTGACAATCCACTGGCCGGGCCCCGGTGAGCCGGTTACCATGACCGGACCCGCGACCGCGGTATATCACGGACAGATAGTGGTTTAACAAAATAACATCCCGGAACCAGCGACCGAGCAACGACGACACCGTAATGACCGAGCACAGCGACGCCCCACTGATCGACAGCGCCGTCGAGGCCAACCTGGAAAAGCAGCAGGCCGCCGACAGCGAGAACCAGCGCAACAAAAAGGTGCTTGCGCGGCAGGTGGCGCGATACCTGATGCAGAACCCCACCTTCTTCGCGGAAAACCTGGATCTGCTGGAGACCATCCAGGTCCCCAGGGAATCCGGCAAGACCGTGTCGCTGATGACACACCAGACCAACCTGTTGCGCGAGCGCAATATCGAGATGCGCCAGCGTCTCGACCAGCTGCTGCAGAATGCCCGCGATAACGACCAGCTGTTTATGCACAGCCGTCGCCTGGTGCTGGCGCTGCTGGAGGCGCGCACCGTGGCCGAAGCCGGACGTGCGCTACTGCAGAGCTTTCGCAATGACTTCAATGTCGAGGTCACTGCGCTGACCCTGTTCGGGCCGCTACCCGGATCCGGCAAGCAGCTCGGCGACGTGCGCTGTTACTCCCGCGCCAGTGCGGAAACCGCGATTGGCTCCATCCTGCGCAATGGTCGCACCGTGTGCGGCACCCTGCGCCCTGCGGAAACCAGCTTCCTGTTCGGCGACGATGCCGAGCGCGTCGCCTCCGCCGCCGTGGTACCGCTGGCAAACCAGCTGGGTATTCTCGCGGTGGGCTCCAGCGACCCCAACCACTACCGCTCCAGCCTCGGCACCCTGTTCCTGTCCTATATCGGCGAGATTCTCGAGCGCCTGCTACCGGATCTGCTGGCTCGCAGCTGAATACATTCTTCCCGGCGACCACCGGGCGGAATTGCGTGAGGGAAATTCTGGGGGAACACAACCCGTTGAAAACTGGACCCCGGCCTGGGCCGGCGTGACGCGCTTGTCGCCATGCCGGCTGGGCCGGTACCCAGTGTCACCTGTTGCGCTAAGTTCTCAGATGGGCCTGCTGCCGTACTTTGGCTGCGGCTTGCGAGGTGGGTCTGCGGTGATATCCGGTGCTATCTCGTTGATGGCGCCGCCGCTGGCGAGGAAGGCCTCGACCTCGGCGCTCAGTTCACTGCGAGCCCGCTGGCGGGAGGTGATGGAACGTTCTTCGCCGAAATCATCGGAGTCCTTTACCCGAACGCTGTACTGATCGTCTTTCATGTCACTTTACCCTGTAACTTGATACCCCTTGTTACAGAGGGAATACCCCTGTTGCCGCAGCTTGGCGCGGAAAAAATCCGTCACTGCCCAGTAGCGCTATCCACAAAAATATTCAAACGACCACGCCGTGTGATTTCTGCAAATAAAATCCGCCGGGCAGAAGAATTCCTGCGGCGAAGTAGTTATAGGCACTGTCCAATCAGCCTGCCAGAAATGGTTCCCGGAATTGGTAGAGTTTTTTTGAGCATTTTTTATGCGATTTATTGCTGTTGGTTATGCAGTTTTACGCGCCACAAATTCAACGACATTCACAACGGGGACGCCGTGTTCCAGCCGCGCAACGGCGGATTCTTTTTTCACTTTTTTCGCGCATAAAAAAGCCCCGCATTGCGGGGCCCGTAAAACACTGTGTCGGATTCTTTGATCAGACCGCTTCGCTGCCGGTTTCACCGGTGCGGATACGGATAACTTCTTCGAGCGCAGTGATAAAGATTTTGCCGTCGCCGATCTTGCCGGTCTGGGCCGCCTTGGTGATGGCTTCCACGGCGCTGTCGACCATGCTGTCGTCCACTGCCAGTTCCAGTTTGACCTTCGGCAGGAAGTCCACCACGTATTCCGCGCCACGGTACAGTTCGGTGTGACCTTTCTGACGGCCGAAGCCTTTCACTTCGGTCACGGTCATTCCCTGTACGCCAACCTCGGAAAGCGCGGTGCGCACGTCGTCCAGTTTGAAAGGCTTCACGACAGCCGTAATCAGTTTCATTGACTTATCCCCTGATATTGTTTCTTACGGGCACCGGCCCAACAGTGAATCGGTGCCGGAAGATTCTTGCTGCTACCGGGCCTGGCTCAGGCCCGGTAGCGAGATTATGAGCGATTATTTGCTCATAAATTCCGGATAAGCTTCCATTCCGCACTCGGTCAAGTCAACACCCTGCTGCTCTTCTTCCTCGGTAACACGGATACCGGTGATGAGCTTGAGGGCGAACCAGACAGCGAAGGAGGCGGCGAATACCCAACCGAAGATGGTTGCAGCGCCGATCAGCTGACCGCTGAAAGAGGAGCCGTCGTTGGTAACCGGTACCAGCAGCAGACCCAGCAGACCTACCACACCGTGCACGGAGATGGCGCCGACAGGATCGTCGATCTTCAGCTTGTCCAGGGTGATGATGGAGAACACGACCAGCACACCGCCGATGGCACCGAACAGGGTGGCCTGCAGGGCAGTCGGGGTGGAAGGCTCAGCGGTAATTGCCACCAGGCCGGCCAGCGCGCCGTTCAGCAGCATGGTCAGGTCGGCCTTGCCGAACAGGATGCGACCGGTGATCAGTGCGGCAACGGCACCACCGGCAGCCGCGGCGTTGGTGTTCAGGAATACCATGGCCACGGAGTGCGCATTGGCGGCGTCGCCCAGTTTCAGTACGGAACCGCCGTTGAAGCCGAACCAGCCCATCCACAGGATGAAGGTGCCCAGGGTAGCCAGCGGCAGGTTGGCACCGGGGATGGCGTAGATTTCGCCGTTCGGGCCGTATTTGCCTTTACGTGCGCCCAGCAGCAGTACGCCGGCCAGAGCAGCGGCAGCACCCGCCATGTGCACGATGCCGGAACCGGCAAAGTCGGAGAAGCCCAGGTCGCCCAGGTTGTACAGGCCGAAGACTTCTTTGCCGCCCCAGGTCCAGGAACCTTCCAGCGGATAGATGACAGCGGTCATGGCTACCGCGAACACCAGGAAGCTCCACAGCTTCATGCGCTCGGCAACCGCACCGGAGACGATGGACATGGCAGTCGCCACGAACACCACCTGGAAGAAGAAGTCGGAAGCACCGGAGTAAACGGAGTCCCCTTCGAAACCGTTTTCTGCGGAGCTCGCCAGCACGCCTTCGAGGTCGAAGGTTTCAATGCCGTTCAGCAACCAGCCGCCGTCATACATGATCGCGTAGCCGCAAACCAAGTACATGATGCAGGCAATGGCGAACAGCGCCACGTTTTTGGTGAGAATTTCCGTGGTGTTCTTGGAACGCACCAGGCCCGCTTCCAGCATGGCAAAGCCAGCTGCCATCCACATGACCAGTGCACCGCACACGAGGAAATAAAATGTATCAATTGCGTACTGCAACTGAAAAATTTGATTTTCCATTTTTCGCTCCGTTTAACCCAAACTTTCCCGAGTTGCCCCGGACGTTATTTCTGTTGATCAAAGAATCGTTACTGGCAATCGTTTGTGATTGTTAGATCGCTTCCGGGCCGGTTTCACCGGTACGGATACGGATTGCCTGTTCAAGGTTTGCAACAAAGATCTTGCCGTCGCCGATCTTGCCGCTTTGCGCCGCGCCGCCGATGGCTTCCAGCACAGCGTCGAGCTGGCTGTCATCCACAGCGATCTGCAGCATGGTTTTGGGCAGAAAATCCACCACATACTCGGCTCCGCGATAGAGTTCGGTATGCCCTTTCTGCCGCCCAAAGCCCTTCACTTCACTCACGGTGATGCCTTTGACACCGGCCTCTGCCAGCGCGTCGCGCACCGCATCGAGTTTGAAAGGTTTGATGATTGCGGTTACCAGTTTCATGGTCTCCCCCCTAAGATGAAGCCCACTCACAGAGCGGGCTTATGTCGTTATGGCTATTACCAGCTGTAAGTGGCACCGGCCAGTACAGTCGCTTCACACCAGTC
>NZ_DATCMV010000075.1:0-5878 GCF_036563125.1 Microbulbifer sp. | reverse complement strand
GCGAGCTTGGTTTCATCCACCTGCACATCGCCTGACTTCTTGGCCACTTTATTCTGCTTGCGCTTTTCCTTGCTGATCTGCTTGGCTTTCTTGCCATCTACCAGGCCTGCTTTCAGCAGTTGGTCCTGTAGTGATGCCATGACGGAGGTCCTGTGGTGACAAATGAGGAACGTAAGATTGCCGGCATTTTAACGGATCCCAACGGGGCGTGTTACCCAAATGCACCCTGTTTTGGCGGGGAGGACCGTCTGCACATGGGCGCCGCGTCGGACGCAGAGTCAGGTTCCGGATTCGCCAGAGATAAACTCAAGCATGGCGCGGGTAACGGCCTGTGGCTGTTCCAGCGTAGAGAGATGTCCGGCACGTTCTATGATGCGGAGGTCGGCGTTCGGCAGGCGTGTGGCCAGGGCTCTGGAGCAGGCAGGCGGCAGTGAAGCATCCTCTTCGCCAACCAGTACCAGCGCCGGCTGCTCAATGGTGGCGAGCCTCGAGGTCAGAGAGTCGCGCGCACACAGGGCATTGGCGACATGCTCAATGGATATGAGAGGCATGGCCGCGAATTTCCGCTTCCAGTGCGCCACCAGCGTCGGTTGGGTTGCGAGGGTGTGTTTGCCAAACATGAGCTTGGCCACCGCGGGCAGTAGCGGAGCCACTCCGAACAGTTTCGCCACCGCCACCATGGCTTTGTATTTGAATACCTTGAAGCGGGTTTCTGTCCCCGCATGGGTGTCCAGCAGCATCAGCTGGTTTACGCGATCCGGCACCGTCAGGGCGGCCCGTAGGGCAATCATGCCGCCGATGGAGAGCCCCGCCCAGATGGCAGTTTGAATTTGCTCCTGGTCCATGACCGCGAGAACATCGCCCACCATGTCGTAAATATCCAGCGGAGCGTCCGCGGGATCAGATCTGCCGTGGCCGCGCAGGTCGATATTGATCACACGACAACGTTCCGCGAGCGGGGTCACCTGTTGGGCCCACATTTCGCCGTCACATAGGAAACTGTGGAGCAATATAAGCGCCGGGCCGGAGCCACTGCACTCATAGTGCAGGGCACGGCCTTGATGATGTGCTAAAGGCATAACTCAGGACTTGATGCCAGAGCCAATCACTGTTTGGCGAATACCAGTTTTACGGAAACCGGCACAATGGGGCTGATGCTCTCGAGGCCGGCGATCTCCCGCAGTTTTTCGATACCTTCCAGCAACTCGTAATTGCCCGCATTGAGCAGAATGGGCGCACTGGTAGTGACCAGCAGTTTGCCGCCTTCCAGGCCGGTCACCTGCAGCGCCGCTTTCTCGGCCTTCTGCTGGCCGTGTACGTCAACGGTAACGTCGGCGTCGATGGCCATGGTCTGGCCCGGTTTCAAGGCTTTCAGGGTTGCGACCTCCACGTCGGTGCTGATGCTGGCCTTGGCAAATTTGGCGGTGTCGAACAGCATCTGCTGCATGCGCTCGTTGCGGATGGGGATGTTGGTTTCCACGCTCGTCAGGTCAATAACCAGCTGTGCTTTGCCCGCATCGGAAATGGCGCCGCTCAGGCCCTTGAAATGATGGGTTTCCGCAATAGTCCCTTTTTTTACGGAGACAAAATTGACCGCGGAAGCACCTCCGTCCAGCTGCCAGTCTGCAAAGGCAGATACGGGCAGGGCGAGCAGGGAGGCCAGGGCTAGGGACTTGAAAGACATGGTGATTCTCCTGTTTCAACCAATCGTCGTTTGCAACGCTTGTTACGCGTAATGACTCCGACAAAATGCCGGGAATTCAGTGTCTGGTCGACCAGAAGCGACCAATCAGTTTCAAGTGAGAAACACTATCAGCCGCGAGCGCTTGTTGCCAGTTAAGCTCTGTAAATAGCGATAAAAAAAGCCGGCACAGGGCCGGCTACAAGTTGAGGAAGTTTCTCATATAGAGAGTTTCCCAGTGCTTGGCGGGAGGGGTGCCCGCCGGGAGAGGCCGGATACCGCTGGGAAGCCGATATCCGGGTTTGGGTCAGGTTTGGGCCGGCGGCGATCAGCTCGCCATCGACAGCGCTTCTACCGGCTCGTCAGTAACTGAGCTGCGGATCAGGTGATCGAAGGCACCCAGAGCGGCAGTGGCACCAGCACCCATGGAGATCACGATCTGCTTGTAGGGCGCGGTGGTGGCGTCGCCGGCGGCAAACACGCCGGGGATGGAGGTGGCGCCGCGGCTGTCGATCACGATCTCGCCCATCCGGTTCATTTCCAGTCCACTGTCCTTGAGGAACTCGGTATTAGGCACCAGGCCGATCTGCACAAAGATCCCGGCCAGACCCAGCTGCCTGCTCTCGCCGCTGACGCGGTCGGTGTAGCGCAGCCCGTTCACCTTGCTGCCATCGCCAAGTACCTCGGTGGTTTGGGCATTGGTAATGATGTCGATATTGGCCATGGAGCGCGCCTTGCGCACCAGCACCTCGTCGGCACGCAGGGTGTCGGCGAATTCCAGCACGGTGACGTGCTTGACGATGCCGGCCAGGTCGATGGCCGCTTCGATACCGGAGTTACCGCCGCCGATAACCGCCACATGCTTGCCCTTGAAGAAGGGGCCGTCGCAGTGCGGGCAGTAGGCCACGCCCTTGGTGCGGTATTCGGCCTCGCCGGGAACACCCAGCTCGCGCCAGCGCGCGCCGGTGGCGAGGATCACGGATTTGCTCGCGAGGGTCGCACCAGTTGCCAGTTCCAGCTCGATCAGTTTGTCGCGCTTAAGTTGTGCGGCGCGCTGTCCGGTGATGATGTCGACACCGTACTCTTTCACGTGCTGTTCCAGGCTCGCGGCCAGTTTCGGGCCTTCGGTGTACGGCACGGAGATGAAATTCTCGATACCCACGGTATCCATTACCTGGCCGCCAAAGCGCTCGGCGACCAGCGCGGTGCGGATACCTTTGCGCGCGGCATAGATGGCAGCCGCCGCACCGGCCGGGCCACCGCCCAGTACCAGCACATCGTAGGGTGCGCGCTCGCTCAATTCGGCGGCCTTGCGCTGCTCGGCGCCGGTGTCGATTTTCGCCACGATTTCCTCAAGGCTCATGCGGCCCTGGCCGAAGTGTTCGCCATTCAGGTACACCGCGGGAACCGCCATGATCTGGCGCTGCTCTACTTCGTCCTGGAACAGGGCGCCGTCGATCATCTCGTGGGTGATATTCGGGTTCAGTTTCGCCATCAGGTTCAGCGCCTGCACCACGTCCGGGCAGTTCTGGCACGACAGCGAGATATAGGTTTCAAAGTGGAATTCACCCTGGATATTGCGAATCTGTTCCTGCAGCGCGGGATCCGCCTTGGAGGGATGGCCGCCTGCCTGCAGCAGGGCGAGTACCAGGGAGGTAAATTCGTGTCCCATGGGGATACCGGCAAAGCTTACCCTTGGAGTTTCTCCCACCGGCGCAATGGCCATGCTCGGAGTGCGTTTGCGCTCGGTATGATTGAGGGCAATCTTGTCTGACAGCTCGGCAATTTCGCTGGCGAGGCTGCTCAGTTCAGCAGACTTGGCGCTGCTGTCGGCGGACACACTGATCTCGATCGGAGTGACGATATTCTGCAGATAGGTGTCCAGTTGTTTCTTTACGTTTGCGTCCAACATCGGTGTGTCCTGAAATTCGGGGGTGAGTCTTCGTGGTTCTATTCGAAGGTTTGTGGCGGTGCTGCTACCGGGTACTGCCTTGTGAGACACGCCGTGAACCCATCCATGGGGGCACTTCCGCGAGGTCCCTCTCGCGGAAGGTCTCTCAAGGCAGTACCCGGCATCAGCACCTTCTCGGATAGTTCAACTTATTGAATTAACCCAAGAAGGTAGTTCTTTAGATCTTGCCTACGAGATCCAGAGAAGGCGCCAGAGTGGCTTCGCCTTCCTTCCACTTGGCCGGACACACTTCACCCGGGTGGGCAGCTACGTACTGGGCAGCCTTGATCTTGCGCAGCAGATCCTGGGCATCGCGGCCGATGCCACCAGCGTTGATCTCTACGATCTGGATCTTGCCTTCCGGGTCGATCACGAAGGTGCCGCGGTCGGCAATGCCTTCTTCCTCGATCATCACGCCAAAGTTACGGGTGATGGTGCCGGTGGGGTCGCCGATCATCGGGAACTGGATCTTGCCGATGGTCTCGGAAGTGTCGTGCCACGCCTTGTGGGTGAAGTGGGTGTCGGTGGAAACGGAGTAGATTTCTACACCCAGCTTCTGGAACTCTGCGTAGTTGTCCGCCAGATCGCCCAACTCGGTCGGGCACACGAAGGTGAAGTCGGCCGGGTAGAAGAACACTACGGACCACTTGCCTTTCAGGTCCGCGTCAGAGACGTCGAAGAAGTCGCCAGACTGGTAGGCCTTGGCTTTGAACGGTTTGATTTCGCTGTTGATGTAGTTAGCCATGGTATTTCCTTATCTCCTGAGAGAAGTTTTGCCCCGTCGTTTGGGGTGTGGGTTATTGGGTACGCGATAAATACTATTAGTGTTGATCACGTGATAAAAATTATTGATTTTTATACATTTGATAGTTTTTGCCGATAGGAGGTATTCTTTTGATAGTTTTATCGGCGCGTCCGCGTGAGCATGCATTCATAAGGCGACAAGGTTTAACGCCGACACGTAAAGACCTGCCAGTCATTAACCAAGGAGGCAGCAGTTGGGAAGGAGTGCTCAGGGGGAGGCCGTAGTGACAGACAGGGCCGAAGTTTCAACGAGGCAGATCTTAACGGCGGCGCTCGCCGTTCAAGCCGTGGCACTGGCAATCGCCTTGGCAGGCTTCCACTTTGCCGGGATTAGTGTGTCCTGGAGTACGGATGAGATTCCCTTGGCGATTGCGTTGGGGGTGGCGGGCGCATTGGCAAGCTACTGGATCGGCCGAGCGATCACACGCTCCAGTACCAGTGCCGGCACCACACTGCGCAATCACTGTGAAAAACTGCATCAGGTATTCTGCCATTTGAACTGGTGGGAGATTGGGGTTCTGGCGGTAACTGCCGGAGTTTGTGAAGAGTTGCTGTTCCGCGGATTTTTGCAGCCATGGATCGCTTCATTCAGCACGCCGCTGGTGGGACTGTTAGTGGCATCCGTGGTCTTCGGTTTGCTTCATTGTGTTTCGTTTATTTATTTCCTGATTACTGCGGTCATGGGGCTGATTCTCGGTGCAGTTTACTGGCTGAGTGAAAGCCTGCTCACAGTCATCGTCTGGCACGGTGTGTACGATCTGATTGCACTCGGCGTATTGGTGAAATTTCCTCGGCTACTCGGACTGAGCGGATCAGCTGGTAAACACTGATCGCGGTGATCTTTTTTTCGTACAAATAAAAAAGCGGGCCCAGTGGGCCCGCTTCGGTATCAAGACGTTTGCCTCAGCCTGTTATCAGGCCAGCTTGCGTCTTCTGAACAGTCCGGCTGCTGCCAGCAGAGCCAGCAGGTAGTAGACGGAACCGCCTTTTTTCTTCTTGCCATCAACGGTAACGGTAACTTTCGCTTCAGCGCTGTTTACGCCGTCAGACACGGTTACGGTGAACTCGTGCTTACCGGCGGACAGACCGCTGATGGTGGGTTTGGCCGTATCTGCACCGCTGATCGTGCCAGGACCGCTCCAGCTGAAGGTCAGTGCATCTCCGTCGGCGTCAGAGCTGGTGCTCGCATCGAGGGTCGCGCTTTCACCTTCCTTGATGGTCACGTCGCCGGCAACCGCGGCAATCGGAGCGTCGTCCATAGCATTTACCATCAGCTTGAATTTCACGCTGCTGGCATCACTGGACACGTTGTTGTCGCGCACGGTGACGGTCACTTCGGTCTCCCCAGAGAAGTTGGCTTCCGGGGTGATATCGAAGGTTGAACCGGCAGTGTGCCCGTTTACGGTAGCCATGATGTGCTCGCCGCTGACTTCGATGGTGTT
>NZ_DATCMV010000148.1:0-18692 GCF_036563125.1 Microbulbifer sp. | reverse complement strand
AACTGCTTGATGCCACTGCTCCACGCCCGACGCAGGCGGTTGAAGTAGTCGTCGCCTTCCGCGATCCGCTCAATGGACAGTTCCAGTGTGTTGTTGCGATAAATCGCGGTATCCAGCGGCATGCCCACCGAGAGGTTGGAGTGCATGGTGGAATCAAAAGAAATCAGCGCGCACTTCAGGGCCTGTTCGAGGCCGGTGTCATGGTGGATGATGCGATCCAGAATCGGCTTTCCGTATTTACTTTCGCCGATCTGCAGATAGGGCGTGTCTTCGGTGCTCTCAATGAAATTGCCTTCCGGATAAATATGGAACAGGCTCGGTGCCTCTCCTTGGATCTGGCCGCCGAACAGAACGTGGCAGCCAAAATCCACACCGGCGTGCTGCTGATCCCTGGCGTTTGCGGCAATAATAGATTTAACCTGCTCGCCGATAATTTCCGCTGCCTCGAACATGCTGCCCGCGGTGAAAAGGCTGGCCTGTTTGTCATCGGCGGTCTGAATTTTCAGGCGACTGACAAGGCTTTGTGAGGTGGCCAGGTTGCCGGAGGTCAGCAGTGCGAAACTGCATTTTCCTGGCTGCTGAAACAGATGCATTTTGCGGAAGCTGGCAATCTGGTCCACACCGGCATTGGTGCGTGTATCTGCGGCAAAAATCAGCCCATCTTTCAGCCGCATGGCAATGCAGTACGTCATGGAATTCCTGTTCACATAATGTGCGGATGCAACATAGCACGGCGTTTGGAACTTGTCATGACGCGGTCTGTTACTGCTGGGCTTGCTCTTCCGACTGGCGCCGGTCGATCTGATCCACCAGCGCATAGGCGCGCATGGACTCGTTGCCACCACCCCAGCGAACCCCTCTAACCGGTGAGGCATCCAGGTAGTCGATGCCGTGCGCCAGTTTGAGGTGGCGATTATTCGTGGCGAGGCCATTGCTGATATCAAAACTGTACCAGGCGTCATTTACCCAGGCTTCGGCCCAGGCGTGGCTGGCAATATGCTGGTCGTCTCCCGCGTGCAGGTAACCGCTGACGTAACGCGCCGGAATTCCCAACCAGCGGCAGCAGGCAATAAAGATGTGGCTGTGGTCCTGGCATACGCCGAAACCCTGGGCGAAGGCATCGGCGGCGCTGCTCTGTACGTGGGTGATTCCGGGGCGATAGGGGATGCGTTCCAGCAGCGCGGTCATCAGTTCAATCAACTGATGGCGTTCCGCTTGGCCTTGAGCTGTGCTGAACCCCCGGGTGAATTCGCGCATGGATTCGCTCATTTCCGTCAGTTCAGACGTTCGCAGGAAAACCTGTGGTGGCACCCGGTTTTCGGTTTCTGGCACTTCGGTTTCGCTGATTTCCGCGGTGCCGCGCGCGCGGATGGTGATGCCGCGGTGCGGCTGGTCGACGGTACAGACGTGGAGCTTGTTGCCGTAGGCATCGGTGGTTGCCTGCACCGATCCGGGGGTATCCAGTTGCCATTGCAGAACCTTTTGGCCCGGCAATTGGCGGGGTGTCAGTCGCAGGTACTGGATGCTGTGGGCCACCTCGGTGTCATAGGAAAAATCCGTTACGTGATCGATGCTGAGTTTCATGCGCCCTCCCAGTAACTGAGGTGAATTTCATCGCCGATGGTGTGGATGCGCCGCAGCAGATCCTTGAGGTATTTGTGCAGGCCGAATTCGAGAATGAAATCCACTTCCCCGTATTCCAGGCGCGCCTGTAGTTCTGCGCACAGGCGCTTGGCGGCGAGCCCCTGGTCGCTGTTGATGACCACCAGCTGTTGCATGATGGAGCCTACGCAATAGCGCAGTGAGCGCGGCAGTTCGGCAGAGAGGATCAGCAGCTCGGTGACATTGCGCACCGAAAGACCGCCGGTGTAGCTGTAGTGATAGGCCTCGTAGGCGCCAAGGCTCTGGAGCAGGGAGTTCCACTGGTAAAAATCAATGGCCTGGTTGCTGTCGTGCTGGTTGGCCATGGCTTCGAGTTTGGCGCTCAGGATACGCGCCGTGTTGTCTGCACGTTCGATGAAGGTGCCCAGGCGCATAAAGTGGAATGCCAGGTTGTGCAGCATGGTGCCGTAGGCAGCGCCGCGAAATTCGTGAGAGCGCTGCTTGATCCAGTCGAGCAGGCCCTTCACGCCTTCGTGGTGGATACCTCGCTGGCGCCGATGGCGCAGTTCGAGCCAGGTTGCGTTAATGCTTTCCCACGCCTCGGAAGACAGGCGGTCGCGTACGCTGTGGGCATTGGCGCGCGCCTGCTGGATACAGCTGAAGATAGAACCGTCGTTCTGCTCATCAAACAGGAAGAAATCCAGCAGGGCGTCGGCGTTCACCTGCTGGTGGTGCTCGCGAAACTGGTCCAGGCGGCCGGTGATCGTCAGCGGCGCCAGTAATTCCTGCTGCCCACCTTTTGAGTTTGGCATCAGTGCCATGTTATGGGTGACGTCCAGCAGGCGGGTGATGTTCTCTGCCCGCTCCAGGCTGCGCGCCATCCAGTAAATATTGCTCGCGGTACGACTCAGCATGCGCTTCCCTCCAGAACCCAGGTGTCCTTGGTGCCACCGCCCTGGGAGGAGTTCACCACCAGTGAGCCCTTGCGCAGGGCCACGCGGGTGAGTCCGCCGGGCACGATCCTGACTTCGCGCCCGGTCAGTACGAACGGGCGCAGGTCGATATGCCGGGGCGCAATGCCTTCTTCCACCATGGTGGGGCAGGTGGAGAGGCACAGGGTGGGCTGTGCGATGTAGTTGGCGGGATTGTTACGCAGCAGTTGTCGGAACCGCTCGATTTCTTCGCCGCTGGCCTTGGGGCCGATCAGCATCCCGTAGCCGCCGGCGCCGTGGACTTCCTTGACCACCAGCTGATCGAGGTTTTCCAGTACGTAATCGAGATCCTCATGCTTGCGGCACTGCCAGGTCGGAACGTTGTTCAGGATTGGTGTTTCGTCGAGATAAAAGCGGATCATGTCCGGTACATACGGATAAATGGATTTGTCGTCCGCCACTCCGGTGCCGAGCGCATTGGTGATCACCACGTTGCCGTCGCGGTAGGCGGAGAGCAGTCCGGGTACGCCGAGCATGGAGTCGGGATTGAATGCCAGGGGGTCGAGGAAGGCGTCATCGATTCGCCGGTAGATGACATGTACCCGGCGCGGGCCAGCCGTGGTGCGCATGAATACGCAGCCATTGCGAACGAACAGGTCGGCTCCTTCCACCAGGGGCACACCCATCTGCTGCGCAAGGAAGGCGTGCTCGAAAAACGCGCTGTTGTAGCGCCCCGGCGTCAGCACCACAACACAGGGGCTGTCCGCCTCGCTCGCGCACTGCAGGGTGTTGAGGAGCAGGTTGGGGTAGTGCTCAACCGGGGCCACGCTCTGGGCCAGGAAGAGCTCCGGGAACAGGCGCATCATCATTTTGCGGTTTTCGAGCATGTACGACACGCCGGAAGGGGTGCGCAGGTTGTCCTCGAGTACGTAATACTCGCCATCGCTGGCGCGAATCAAATCGACACCGGTGATGTGGGCATAGGTCTCCCCGGGCAGGTCCACACCCAGCATCGCCACCTGGAATTGCTGGTTGGTGAGCACCTGTTCTGCCGGGATGATGCCGGCATTCAGGATGTCCTGGTCGTGGTAGATGTCATGCAGGAAGCGGTTTAGGGCGGCAACCCGTTGGCGCAGTCCGAGTTCCAGATATTGCCATTCCGCGGCGGGGATGATGCGGGGGATAAGGTCGAAGGGGATCAGGCGTTCGGTGCCTTCTTCCTCGCCGTACACATTGAATGTGATGCCGAAGCGGCGAAACAGGGTGTCGGCTTCGTTGCGCTTCTGTTCCAGGGTGAGGGTTGGGGTAGCTCGCAACCAGTCTACGTAGGCCTGGTAGTGCTCTCTTGGGTGTTCGCCGGTAAGCGTCTCATCGTAGTGCCCGGGGGAGGGGGCATGGATCTCTGTCATCCGTGTATCCATTTATTGTTGCTCTGTTTTCAAGTAGCAAGCACCGTGCCAGTGCCCGAACTTCACCTCGGTGCGCGTTGCCAGTGGCAATATGAAAAAGTCAGTCCTAAGTTGTTGATTTGCCTAAAAACCGGTGCTAAAGTTCGCGTCCTCTGCAGCAGGGTGCTCCCCTGGTCTGCTACTCTCCAGACCCATAGCTCAGTTGGTTAGAGCGTTGCCTTGACATGGCAAAGGTCAGCAGTTCGAGTCTGCTTGGGTCTACCATTTTCCCGCGAGTTTTTTCTTTAAGTTTGATCTGGCTCGCTCCGGGCGCCATGCCCGCCACCACCAGTGTGAATCACGCGGTCTTTCGTAGGGATCGCCACTGATAGAAATAAGGAAGTGCAATGCCTGTTGTCACCCTCCCAGACGGTTCCCGTCGCGAATTTTCCGCTCCTGTTTCCGTATTCGACGTTGCCAATGATATTGGCCCCGGCCTGGCTAAAGCCGCACTCGCCGGTGTTGTCGACGGCAAGGAAGTGGATACCAGTTTTGTTATCGATCACGACGCGAATCTCGCCATCGTGACCGATCGCCAGCCCGAAGGGCTGGAAGTAATCCGTCACTCCACCGCGCACTTGCTGGCCCAGGCGGTCAAGCAGCTCTATCCCGGTGCCCAGGTCACTATTGGCCCGGTTATTGAAGACGGTTTCTATTACGATTTTGCCTACGAGCGTCAATTTACCCCGGAAGATCTCGAGAAGATCGAAGCGCGCATGGAAGAACTGGCCAAGGAAGATATTCCGGTCAGTCGCCGCCTGTTGCCGCGCGATGAGGCGGTAACCTATTTCCGCGAGATGGGTGAGGAGTACAAGGCGGAGATCATCGCCAGTATCCCCACCAACGAGGATATCTCCCTGTATCGCCAGGGCGACTTCGAAGACCTGTGTCGCGGTCCGCACGTGCCGTCTACCGGCAAGCTGAAGGCGTTCAAGCTCACCAAGGTGGCCGGTGCCTACTGGCGCGGTGATGCAAAAAACGAAATGCTGACCCGTGTATACGGTACCGCGTGGGCGAACAAGAAAGACCTGAACGCCTACCTGCACCGCATTGCGGAAGCGGAAAAGCGCGACCACCGCAAGCTGGCCAAGAAGTTCGACCTGTTCCATATTCAGGAAGAGGCGCCGGGTATGGTGTTCTGGCACCCGAACGGTTGGACCGTGTACAGCACGGTGGAGCAGTACATGCGCAACCGCCAGCGCGAGCGCGGCTATAAAGAGATCAAGACCCCGCAGTTGGTGGACATCTCCCTGTGGCAGAAGTCTGGCCATGCGGAAAAGTTCGCCGACGGCATGTTTACCCTGACCAGCGAAGAGCGCCAGTTTGCGATCAAGCCCATGAACTGTCCCTGCCATGTGCAGGTGTTCAATCAGGGGCTGCGCAGCTACCGCGACCTGCCGCTGCGTCTGGCAGAATTTGGTTCCTGTCACCGCAGTGAGCCCTCTGGCTCCCTGCACGGCCTGATGCGTGTGCGCGGTTTCGTGCAGGACGATGGTCACATCTTCTGTACCGAAGACCAGATCCAGTCCGAAGTATCCGAGTTCATGGACCTGCTGCACGCGGTGTACAAGGACTTCGGCTTCGACGAAGTGATCTATCGTTTATCTACCCGTCCTGAACAGCGTGTAGGTTCCGAAGAAAGCTGGGACAAGGCGGAGAAAGCACTGGCGGACGCGCTGGATGCCGCTGGCCTGCCGTGGGAAGAGCTGCCGGGTGAGGGTGCCTTCTACGGGCCCAAGATCGAGTTCTCCCTGAAGGATTGCCTCGGTCGTGTGTGGCAGTGCGGTACCATCCAGGTGGACTTCTCCATGCCTGGTCGCCTCGGCGCCCAGTATGTGGCGGAAGATGGGTCGCGCCAGGCGCCGGTTATGCTGCACCGCGCGACTCTTGGGTCATTTGAGCGTTTTATCGGCATTCTGATCGAAAACTATGAGGGCGCCTTCCCGACCTGGCTGGCTCCCCAGCAGGTGGCGGTGCTGAATATCACCGATCGCCAGTCCGAATACTGCCGTGGACTCGAGTCAAAATTGGGTGAGGAAGGTTTCCGCGCCGTCGCTGACTTGAGAAACGAGAAGATCGGCTTTAAAATCCGCGAGCACACGCTCCAGCGTGTACCTTATCTGCTGGTGATCGGCGATAAGGAAGTGGAAAACCAGACGGTCGCCGTGCGTACCCGCAGCGGGGAAGACCTCGGAACCATGGCTTATGAGTCGTTCCTTGAGCTCCTTCGTGAGGATGTCGCTCGCCGCGGCCGTTCGTCTATTGCGGGCGCGCAATAACAAGCGCCCCTTAAGACTTTTTTGTTGGGTAACCGGAGACGAGAGTTATTAACCGAGAAATGAAAGGACGGTCCAAAAAGGCCCGTATCAATGATCAGATCGAAGCATCACAGGTACGTCTGATCGGTGCGGATGGTGAACAGGTAGGTGTTGTTTCTCTGGAAGAGGCGCTGGAAGTAGCGCAGAAGGCCAGCCTGGATCTCGTTGAAATTGCTCCGGACTCAGATCCCATAGTCTGTAAAGTCATGGACTACGGGAAGCATGTATTCGAGGCCAAGAAAGCCAAGAATGCTGCCAAGAAGAAACAAAAGCAGCAGCAGATCAAGGAAATGAAATTCCGCCCCGGTACCGATATCGGGGACTACAAGATCAAGCTGCGCGCCCTGACCCGTTTCCTCGAAGACGGCGACAAGGCGAAAGTATCCCTGCGTTTCCGCGGCCGTGAAATGGCCCACCAGGAGCTGGGGATGGAAATGATGCAGCGCATCGAGAAAGATCTCGAGGAGCTGGGTATCGTGGAGCAGCGGCCGAAAATGGAAGGTCGCCAGATGATCATGGTCATCGCTCCCGGTAAAAAGAAAAAGTAAGCCTCAAGGGTAACCTTGGGTCTACTTTTCGGGAAGTGATCGGGCGACGGCTGCCTTCTCACTCCCGTTTAGTCGCAGGCCTCGGCCTGTGGCCAGTTAACAAAACCCATTCGTGGGTCAATATTCAATTTGGAGTACAAAATGCCGAAAGCAAAAGTACACAGTGGCGCTGCCAAGCGCTTCAAAAAGACTGCTGCGGGCTACAAGCACAAGCACGCTAACAAGAGCCACATCCTCACCAAGATGACCACCAAGCGTAAGCGTCAGCTGCGCGGCACCTCGACTATGAACAAGTCTGATGCCACCCTGGTCGATCGCATGCTGCGCGCCAGATAACTGGCACCATTCGCAAAGGTTTAAGAGGATAGAAGTATGGCCCGTGTAAAACGTGGTGTAGTGGCGCGTCGTAGTCACAAGAAAATTCTGAAGCAGGCTAAAGGTTACTACGGTGCACGTTCGCGTGTATTCCGCGTAGCCAAGCAGGCAGTCATCAAAGCTGGTCAGTACGCTTACCGCGACCGTCGCGTTAAGAAGCGTAACTTCCGCGCTCTGTGGATCACGCGTATCAACGCCCAGTCCCGCGCTGAAGGCATGAGCTACAGCCGACTGATTGCTGGCCTGAAAAAGGCGGATATCGCTCTGGATCGCCGTGTTCTGGCTGATCTGGCGGTATACGATAAAGCCGCTTTTGCTGCCGTAGTTGAAAAAGCCAAGGCAGCCCTGGCAGCTTAATTAGCGCCTACAGAATGAATCGGCCCGCGAGGGCGGATTTATGCTTTAAAAATAGGGAAGGGCTGTCCAGCTCTTCCCTATTTTTTTATGGCTGCTTTTTGGCGAAAGTTGCCCATTAAAAAAACTGAAAGAATTCCAAACGCATCCGGCGAGTAACATCGGGTGCGGAAAACAGTACTTGTCACTCATTGATCACAACGAGAAGATTTCAATGCAAGAGTTGCAGTCCCTCACCGAGCAGGCGCTGGCACTGGTAGCCGAGGCCGGAGACCTGGCGGCCCTGGATCAGGTGCGGGTAGATTACCTGGGTAAAAAAGGCCAGATCACCGAGCAGTTGAAAGGCCTCGGCAAACTGTCTGCCGAGGAGCGCCCGGCGGCGGGTGCCAAAATTAACGAAGCCAAGCAGCAGGTACAGGACGCCATCAATGTGCGTCGCGAGGCGATGGAAAAAGCGGCCATCGAAGAGAAGCTGGCCAAGGAAACCATCGACGTCACCTTGCCCGGTCGCGGTGAGCATCAGGGCAGCATGCACCCGATCACCCGCACCCTGCGCCGCATCGAAGAAATTTTCCAGCGCCTCGGCTTTTCCGTGGAGCAGGGCCCGGAAGTGGAAGGGGACTACTACAACTTCGAAGCCCTGAATATTCCCGCGCACCACCCGGCGCGCGCCATGCACGATACTTTCTATATCGATCCCTCCACGGTCCTGCGCACGCACACCTCTTCCGTGCAGATCCGCACCATGGAGAAGACCAATCCGCCCCTGCGCATCATCTGCCCGGGCCGCGTGTACCGTTGCGACTCCGACGTGACCCACTCGCCGATGTTCCACCAGGTGGAAGGCCTGGTGATTGATGAGGGCGTGAGCTTCGCGCACCTGAAAGGCTGTATTGACCAGTTCCTGAAAGCCTTCTTTGAGGCCGACGTACCGGTGCGTTTCCGCCCGTCCTATTTCCCGTTCACCGAGCCCTCCGCGGAGGCCGACATCCAGTGCACCAACTGTGGCGGCGAAGGCTGTCGCGTGTGCTCCGGTACCGGCTGGCTGGAAATTCTCGGCTGCGGCATGGTGCACCCGAACGTGTTGGCGTCCTGCGACATCGACAGCGAAAAATACTCCGGTTTTGCCTTTGGTCTCGGCGTAGAGCGCATGGCAATGCTGCGCTATGGCGTTAACGACCTGCGCCTGTTCTTCGACAACGACCTGCGATTCCTGAAGCAGTTCTAACGAAGCAGGCCTGTAGCAACTGCCTGCGCACAGGCGAATAACTAACAGCGCAAAACAGAATTCAGAAAGAGACAGCACAATGAAATTCAGCAACGCATGGTTGCGGGAGTGGGTAAACCCGGACCTCACAGCACAACAGCTGGCCGACCAGATCACCATGGCAGGTCTGGAAGTGGACGCGGTGGAGCCGGTCGCTGGCGATTTTTCCGGTGTGGTAGTGGGTGAGATCGTCGCCTGCGAACAGCACCCGGACGCAGACAAACTGCGCGTCTGTAAAGTACAAGGTCACCCGGAAGGGGAGATGCAGGTGGTCTGCGGTGCGCCCAACGCGCGCGTCGGCATCAAGATCCCGTTTGCACTGGTTGGTGCGGCACTGCCTGGTGATTTCAAAATCAAGAAGGCCAAGCTGCGCGGCGTCGAGAGCTTCGGCATGCTGTGCTCCCAGACCGAGCTGGAGCTGGGCACGGACAACGACGGTATCTGGGAACTGCCGGCGGATGCACCCACCGGTGCCGACCTGCGCGAATACCTGCTGCTGAATGACAGCGCCATCGAGGTGGACCTGACCCCCAACCGCTCCGACTGCCTCGGCGTTGCCGGCATCGCGCGCGAAGTGGGTGTGCTCAACCGCTGTGCGGTTACCGCGCCCGCCATTGAGCCGGTCGCAGCCACCATCGACGACAGCTTCCCGGTTTCCCTGCTGGCAGAAGATGCCTGCCCCCGTTACGTGGGACGCATCATTCGCAATATCGACATTTCCGCCGCTACCCCGCTGTGGATGCAGGAGCGCCTGCGCCGCAGTGGCCTGCGCTCCATTGACCCGGTGGTAGACGTCACCAACTACGTCCTGCTGGAACTGGGCCAGCCCATGCACGCCTTCGACCTTGCCAAGCTGAACGGCGGTATCAAGGTGCGTATGGCGGAGCAGGGCGAAAAGCTCACCCTGCTGGATGAGCAAGAAGTGGAACTGAAAGCCGACACCCTGCTGATCGCTGACGAGAAGGGCCCGCTGGCCATCGCTGGCATCATGGGTGGTCTCGACTCCTCCGTGACCGAAAGCACCAAGGACATCTTCCTCGAGAGCGCGTTCTTCAGCCCGCTGGCCATCGCCGGTAAGGCCCGCTCCTACGGCCTGCACACCGATTCCTCCCACCGCTTCGAGCGCGGTGTGGATTACCGTCTGCAGGAGAAAGCCATCGAGCGCGCCACCCGGCTGCTGCTGGATATCGTCGGCGGTGAGCCGGGTCCGGTACACCTGCGCGAAGTGACCGAAGCCATGCCCGCGGAGCGCCGTATCACCCTGCGCCGTGCGCGCGTGAAAGCCGGCCTCGGCATTGAGCTGGCGGATAGCGAGATCGTCGACATCCTCACACGCCTGGGCCTGGAAAAGCTCTCCGAGGGCGAAGAGGGCTGGAGCTTTCTGGTGCCGAGCTTCCGCTTCGATATTTCCATCGAAGCCGACCTGCTGGAAGAGCTGGCGCGGGTATACGGTTACAACCGCATTCCCAGTGTGAGCTTCAACGCCGCGCTGGATATCGTGCCGCGCGCCGAAGCCGCCGTGGCCCAGTCCCGCTTGGAGCAGACCCTGCTGGCGCGCGGTTACCAGGAAGCCATCACCTTCAGCTTTATCGATCGCGACACCTCCGCGCGCTTCGATCCGGAAGTGGCCCCGGTGGCCCTGCAGAACCCGATCAGCGCCGAACTCTCCGTCATGCGTACCACGCTGATGGCGGGCCTGGTCAAAACTTTGCAATACAACCTCAACCGCCAGCAGGATCGCCTGCGCCTGTTTGAAACGGGCCTGCGCTTCGTGCCCGGTCAGTCTGTTGCGGAGCTGAAGCAGGAGCGCATGATCGCCGGCCTGATCTACGGCACCCGTCAGCCGGAAGGCTGGACCGGTGGCAAGGATCTGGTGGACTTCTTCGACATCAAGGCCGATGTGGAAGCGCTGCTGGCGCACTACGACGCCGGTGTCGAGTTCAGCTTCGCCCCGGCGAAGCACCCCGCCCTGCACCCGGGCCAGTGCGCGCAGATCCTGCGCAAAGGCGTACCGGTTGGCATCATTGGTGCACTGCATCCGCAGCTGCAGCAGGCCTACGATCTGCCCAAGTCCGCCTACCTGTTCGAGCTCAGCCTGGATGGAATGGGGGAGGCCAAGATCCCGTCTTTCTCCCCGCTGTCCAAGTTCCCGGAAGTGCGCCGCGATCTGGCGGTACTGGCGGATGCGGAAACCCCGGTGGGCGAACTTGCCCAAACCGCGGTTGAAGCGGCCGGCGAATATTTGACGGACTTCAACATTTTTGACGTCTATCAGGGCAAAGGCATTGATTTTAATAGAAAAAGTGTCGCCATGGGCTTGACCTTTCAGCATCCCTCGCGCACCCTTAACGACGAAGAAATCAATGCCGCTGTCGAAGCGGTCGTCCGTCAACTGGAAAATAAATACAACGCCAGTCTGCGCTAAACCGGTCAACGCTCCGGGATACGCACACTGACGAGCGTATCCCGAGAGCGTCTGCCTCTGGGTTACAAGCCAATGCGGTACCAGGCTTAAAAACCGGGAGTCGACGCCTCTGAATCTGTTGGGTAGATACCAATGACAGAGGCACTGACCAAAGCCGGGCTCGCCGAGAAGTTGTACGAAGAGCTGGGTTTCAACAAGCGCGAAGCTAAAGAGATCGTCGAGTTTTTCTTCGAGGAAATCCGCAACGCGTTAGAAAATAACGAGCAGGTCAAACTCTCGGGTTTTGGCAATTTTGACCTGCGCGACAAAAGCCAGCGTCCGGGAAGGAATCCCAAGACTGGCGAAGAAATTCCTATTTCCGCGAGAAGGGTGGTTACCTTCAAGCCCGGCCAAAAACTCAAGGCACGAGTAGAAGAAGATGCTGGAAGCGAGTCATAACAGTGAACTCCCGGTAATCCCTGGAAAGCGCTATTTCACCATCGGTGAGGTCAGCGAGCTGTGCGCCGTCAAACCGCATGTACTGCGCTACTGGGAGCAGGAATTCCCGCAGCTCAGCCCGGTGAAGCGTCGCGGTAACCGTCGTTACTACCAGCATCAGGATGTCATCCTGATCCGCCAGATCCGCGCACTGCTGTATGAAGAGGGCTATACCATTGGTGGCGCCCGCCTGCAGATGGAAACCGGAAATTCCGAGAAAGTGCAGACCGTACACCTGCAGCAGGTCATCCCGCAGATGATCGCCGAGCTGGAGGGTGTGCTTGAATTGTTGGCGGCTGACGCCTGATTCAAAAAAGGCGAAAATCGGACTTGCAATCCCCCGGTACTTCGGTATGATTTGCGCCTCATCGCCAAGCGATGTCCCCTTATAAATCAAGCACTTAGGTGATTTTCACGCAGCTTGATTTAGACCTGTCGGAGTATAGCGCAGCCTGGTAGCGCACCACACTGGGGGTGTGGGGGTCGTCAGTTCAAATCTGGCTACTCCGACCATTATTCAGTCCCATTTCGGGGCATTCTGTCGCGAACTGATTGATTTTCTTACAATCAGTTCGCGGTATCTCTCTCATCCCGTCGCATCCAAGCCCGCCGAAGCCCAGTGCTTTTACGGTATTTCTAGCGGTATTTACCCCATTCTCCGTTCCCATACCGTCACCCTGTTTGAACCGGGGGCGCAAGTATGGGCAAATTAACCGCCACCGCCGTGCAAAAGGCCAAGCCGCGAGCGCGGGACTACAAGCTCGCCGATGGTGCCGGACTCTATCTGTATGTGCTCTCCTCCGGTGGCCGCAGCTGGCGCCTGGATTACCGCTATGGCGGCAAGCGCAAAACGCTGACCCTGGGGCTGTTTCCCCGGGTGAGTCTGGCCGACGCGCGTAGCCTGGCCACGGAAGCCCATTCCAAGCTCGCTCAGGGGGTTGACCCCGCCATCGAGCGCAAGGTCCTCAAGGCCACCGCCTACCTCAACAGCAGCGAGACTTTCGAGGCGGTGGCGCGCGAGTGGGCCGAGATGCACCTCGCGGACAAGTCCGCTTCCCACAAAACACGCTCCAAAGCCCTGCTGGAGAATGATCTCATTCCGGTGCTGGGCGGCATCCCGATGCGGGATCTCAATGCCGTGCTGCTGCTCGGGGCCCTGCGCAAGGTCGAATCCCGCAGTATCGATATGGCCCACCGCGCCAGGGCGCTGGCGGGCCAAATCCTGCGCTACGCCGTGGCGACGGGCAGGGCGGAGCGCGATTTTACCCCCGACCTGCGCGGTGCCTTGCGCTCCCGCCGAAAATCCCATTACCCGGCGATCACCGACGCCAAGGAATTCGCGAAGTTGATGCTCGCCATCGACTATTACAACGGCACCATGACGGTGCGCAATGCGCTGAAAATTGCTCCGCTACTGATGTTGCGACCGGGCGAGCTGCGACATATGACCTGGGAGCATGTCAATTGGGAAAAGGCGCAGCTGGAGTTTCCGGTCGGTTACATGAAGCGCAAAGATGCGCCGCACATCGTGCCGTTGTCTCGCCAGGCACTGGCGATTTTGCGGGAGCAGCAGCGCTTCAACGGGCGCTTTCCACCGGTGTTCCCCTCCGGGCACGGCCGGCGATCCTTTCTGAGCGAGAACGGTGTGCGCGCGGCACTGCGCAATATGGGCTATGCGAACTCGGTGCAAACCGTGCATGGGTTTCGCGCTTCCGCGCGGACCATTATGGACGAGGTGTTGGGTGAGCGACCCGATCTGCTCGAGGCTCAACTGCACCACATGGTTCGCGACAGCACCGGTCGGGCCTACAACCGTACCAGCCATCTGGAAGCGCGCCGGGAAATGCTGCAGCGCTGGGCGGACTGGATTGATGAGTCAAAACGTAATCTGAATGTGAGTGACTAACTGATTTGGCGAGTGGTGGCGTGTGATCGGCAGGGCGTATTCATACTACGCCCGATTTTCAATTGGCATGGACATCGAAGGAATATGCAATGGATGACAATTTATACCTCAAGATGGGGGACTTTCCTGGTGTAGACGAGCTGGATTATCTGCTGCGCCAGGTCGACCCAAAGGCGGGCCCCTATGAATTGTGGATTGCTCCTTTCCAGGGGCGACTCAACCTGACCCACAAGGACGAGGAGTTAATCTATGAGTCCGGTCCGAATAAGGGAGAGCCTTTGGAAAAGATCCCCTTTTTTGTGATCAAGTCTTTTCATTGTGGCAGTCCAA
The DNA here is from genome assembly GCF_036563125.1 of Microbulbifer sp. Taxonomy (GTDB): domain Bacteria; phylum Pseudomonadota; class Gammaproteobacteria; order Pseudomonadales; family Cellvibrionaceae; genus Microbulbifer. Next base: position 4,710 of record NZ_DATCMV010000148.1, on the reverse strand, counting down.
ACCTGGGGCCCCAGCGAATCTACAACATTAGGCTGCTGCATGATCTTAAACACAGAATTTGGACGCGCTGGGACAGTTTCCGTAGATCCAGTGGTCATGAGCAAATGCGTCGTGAGGAGCTGGAGTCCATTGATCCCGAATTGCTCCGGTTGGCTTCCCCTGCATTTTTTGAAAGCGACCGAAAACTCGCAGAGCTGAAGCAGGTGCATTCGCAGCTTCAGGATGAGCGGGATCTTTTTCTGCGCGCCATCTCGGCGCTATCCATCGTGGTTGATCGCACGCGCTAGCGTGAAAATGTTGCGAGCGACGGGTCCAGCACCGGCGCTCGCAGTCAGGGCGGCAATTTAGGCGATGTATGCTCAATGCTCGATCAACAACCCAAGGGGTTTGATATGGATAACGGTGAAGATGAAAAAGGGGAAAAAAATAACGTGGATCGCGGGGATGCATTTTTCCTGCAGCATCCCGAGCGCTTGGTGCGGCTACCGGAAGTGCTTTATCTGGTCGGCGTTTCCCGATCGACCTGGCACCGCTGGATTGTTGCCGGTAAGGCGCCGCGCCCCGTGAAATTTTTCACGGGCGGATCCGCTTGGCGGTATCGGGATATCATGGCATTTTTGGAGGCCCCCGCGGACTACATTGCTGTCGAGGAAGAAGAGCCAGCGCTGGAAGAATAGTGGCGTGGGGGGGGGCGGGCAGATTCCGCTGCCCGCTTGCATGGCCTGCGGAGAAGGCTGGGTTTGAATTAATCCAACGAATTCAGCTCAGCATTCTTCAAAGCGGATCTCGAGTTGCCCGTGTGCATGTTGCGCTGGTGGGGTTGCAGGCTCTGCTTGAGCAGAGGATCGCTGTGAACTGCTGCGTTTTTCGCCCTTTTGTTGGTCGATCCAGTTTGCCCAGCGCTGCAGCATTTCCCGGCGCGCTTCCAAATGACTGGTGCGGTTGTATGCCCGACCGGTACTATCCCGGACCAGATGGTGCAGCTGATGTTCGAGCAGGTGCGGCGGGATCTCCAGAACCTCTTCCATAATGGTCCGTGCCGATGCCCGAAACCCATGGACGGTTTGATCCCCCGAATACCCGAGCGCCTTTAACGCCCGCTGCATAGCGGTGGGTCCCATGGGTTTGCGGCGGCCGTGAGGGGAGGGGAAAACTGGGCCAAAATTCCCGCCGTAACGATGTTGTTCCTGCAGTATGGCCAGGGCCTGTCGGCATAGCGGAACAATGTGCGGCCGGAGCTTATCTTTCATATAGCCGACCGGGAATTCCAGCTGCGCCTTCTCCCAGTTGACGTGTTCCCAGGTCATCAGGCGGAGCTCACCCGGTCGCAGCATCAGCAGCGGGGCGATTTTAAACGCATTACGTACGGTCATGCTCCCATCGTAATGGTCTATCGCTAGCATCATGCCAACAAACCCGTTGGGTTCGATAATGGCGGCATAGTGGGATTTTCGGTGGGTTTTCAGTGCGCCGCGCAGATCGGGTGTGAAATCGCGCTCGGCGCGTCCGGTAGCGACGGCATAGCGCAGTACCTGACCGGCCATGCTTCTTGCCCGATTGGCCATATCGACGCTGCGGCCCTCGACTTTGCGGAGTGCGCCCAGTAGCAGCACGGCATTGAGATCCCGCAACGGGATACCGCCGAGCAATGGAATGAGATCCTTCTCCAGCAGGGCTTTCGAGCGTGTTTTGTGAGAAACGGACTTGTCCGCCAGGTGCATCTTTGCCCACTCGCGCGCCACCGCCTCGAAGGTCTCGTGGCTGTTGAGATGGCTGGTGGCCTTGAGAACCTTGCGCTCGATGGTTGGGTCGATACCGTGAGCCAGTAGCTGGCGCGCTTCCGCTGCCAGGCGTCGAGCTTCTGCAAGCGAAACCCCCGGATATCGTCCAAGGGTGATGGTTTTGCGCTTGCCGGCGAAGCGGTAGTCCATGCGAAATGATTTCCCGCCGCTATTTAGCACCATTACATACAATCCATGGCCATCAGCCAGTTTGTACGACTTTTCTTTAGCCTTGACCTTTCTGATCTCGGTATCAGTCAACATTGCTCGTTTTCCTCATACGGCGGTTAGTAAGTTGGCGCGTACGGGGTATTGTGCCGAACGAAAACATCCTGGATGTCTGCGAGCGACAGGTCACAGGGTGGCGCTCGCGACTATTTGAATCATCTGAAAAGTAGGGAAAGTCCTAAGGTGATATTGTTAACAATTGACTGTTGACATATTTACGCTGGCGAAGCAGGATACTTCCGCGGTCATTTGGATGCACCCAATGCACTTGGTGACTGCATGGACGGTTCAGGTCAATAACGAATAAAGGCTCGAGACTCGTTCGCCTCTCAGAGAGGGGAGGCGTGTAGTTCGAGCGTCGAGCCTCCAGATGGAGAGAGAGCATCCATGCCTACTATTACCCGGCGTTTCAAGTTGAGCGCCTTGTCTGCTGCCGTTGTCGCTGCTGCCAGTGTCAATCTGCAGGCTCAGGAAGCCAGCGCCACGAATTCAACGCTGGAAGAGGTTACCGTTACCGGTATTCGCCAGTCACTGACCAACTCAATGGACGTCAAGCGCGACTCTAGCGGTGTGGTAGATGCCATTTCCGCGGAAGATATCGGCAAGTTCCCCGATACCAACCTGGCAGAATCCCTGCAACGTATCACCGGTGTATCCATTGATCGCACCAACAACGAAGGTAACAAGGTTACCGTGCGCGGCTTCGGTCCCAACTACAACCTGGTGACGCTGAATGGTCGCCAGATGCCAAATTCCTCCGCCCTTCAGTCCGAGGGGATCACGCGCAGCTTCAAGTTTGCGGAAATTTCTGCGGAAAGTGTGGCCGGCGTTGAGGTGTACAAAACCGGAAAAGCCGACTTGTATTCCGGTGGTATCGGTTCCACCATCAATATCAAGACCGCGCGCCCATTTGATCACGACGGCTTTGTCGCCAGTGCCAGCGTGAAAGGCGTTATGGATACCAGTGTGGAAACTGGCGATAGTGTGACCCCCGAAATTGCCAGCATGGTGAGCAGCACCTTCTTCGACGGTAAGTTCGGTGTGCTGGTGGCAGTATCTCTCGCTGATCGCGATAGTCGCAGTGAGTCCGTGAACACCCAGGGCTGGGTTCCCAACTACGGTGTAGCCGATACTTCTGCCATCGACCGCTCTAAAAACCCGGAAGGTACCTACTGGGCCCCGTGGACGTTTGATGTGGACGTTTCCGACCATCAGCGCGAGCGCCAGAACGGTCAGCTGGTACTGCAGTTCGCGCCGGTGGATAACGTCACCGCAACACTGGATTACACGGCCTCCCGCTACGACGAGCAGGTATCCATGAACCGCACCAGTGTATGGTTTGATACCACGGCCGGCGTTACCGATAGCAATGGCACGGTCATCAATCCAAGTGTGCAGGGCGACGAGCTGAACTTCTGGGCCTGGAATAATCAGTTTGTTACCGAGAACGACTCTGTAGGCCTGAATGTAGAGTGGGCGGCGACGGATTCTCTCAGCTTCGGTCTGGATATCCACGACTCCACGTCGCACTCGCAGCCCGGCGGTATTCCGGCAGAGACCATCGCCAACACCAAGAACCCGGGCAAGCTGGTGAATGTTGAAGCGGACTTCTCCAGTGGTAGTGGTTTGCCCGGAATCAGCTTTGACGATTCCGCCCTGGCAGGTGGCGCTTTCGCACCGCAAAATATTGTTTCCGATCTGTTCCAGGAGCGTGGCCTGGAAATCGAGAACAGCATCCAGCAAATTCAACTTGACGGCATTTGGGAGAACCAGGGTGATGGTGCGCTCAAAACCATCAAGTTTGGTATCGCTAGTACCGACTACAAGGTGGATGCCTATGACAGTCAGTCCTTTGCGTTTGTGAACCTGGGCGATCTCGCGTCTTTAGGTATCGATTTCGAGCAGCGGGGTGACTTCGGCGATCAGATGGGTAGCAACAGTGGCTTGTTCCCGCTGCTGGCTGACTATGAAGCTTCCGACTTTATCGACGCAGTAAAAGCCAGTGGTCAATATTTCCAGGCCACGCCAACCTTCGACAAGGTTACCGAAGATACCCTGGCTGCCTTTGTCACCATGGATTTTGAAACCGAATTCAACGGTTATCCGGTACGCCTGAATACTGGACTCCGTTTCGAAGATACCGAAGTTACCGGTACCTCCATTCAGAACGGCATTCTGGGCCTGAGTTTCTGGCACGACGAAGAGCTGCGTGAACTCAACGACGATACGCCCAGCGCCGATACGCTGGACGGCGAGTACACTCGCTTCCTGCCAAATGTGGATGCGAGTATCGAGATTACGGAAGAACTGGTGGCGAGAGCATCATACAGCCGCACTTTGAGCCGTGCTGATATCTCAGCCATGTTCCCGTCTACCTCTCTGGATGTTTCCCGCCCTGGTGGTCCATTCAATGCATCACAGGGTAACCCGGGCTTGCTGCCGATTACTTCGGACAACTTCGACCTTTCTGTAGAGTATTACTATGCAGAAGGCAGCTACGCGTCTCTTGGGTTTTTCAAGAAATATGTTGAGAACTTTATCGGTGCTACTACCGAAGAACGTGTGATCTACGACGTAAACGGGGATCCCATTACCGACCCGAGCATTAATCCGCGTCCGGGTTGTCCCGACTCTACCGGCAGCAACCCGGCGTGTTTCGGCACCGCCAGTGACCCGGTTATTACCTGGAATGTGGCTACTC
>NZ_DATCMV010000057.1:0-6716 GCF_036563125.1 Microbulbifer sp. | reverse complement strand
CCGCTGCATCGCCGTGGCCCGCATCATGATGCCGAAATCCCACGTGCGCCTGTCTGCCGGTCGCGAATCCATGAACGACGAGATGCAGTCGCTGGCGTTCCTCGCCGGTGCCAACTCGATTTTCTACGGGGAAAAACTGCTAACCACCGCCAACCCGGAAGCCAACAAGGATATGCAGCTGTTCGCGCGCCTCGGCATCAAGCCGGAGGAGTACCAGCAGTACGAAGACGAATCGTCAGTGGCAGCGGGACTGCAGGCGCAGATTACCGAACAGCGAAACGATCCGTTCTTTTACGACGCCGCCAAGGCGTAAGCTTTAAAACGTTGTGAATCATGCTGTGACCAGTCTTCAGGATTTTCTCGACGCGCGTTTGGCGGAACGCCGGGCGCAGCAGTTGTACCGCAGTCATAAAACCCTCGCCGCCGCCCCCGGGCCGGTGGCCATGGTGGATGGACGTGAGCTGGTCACCTTCAGCAGCAACGACTACCTGGGTCTTGCCACCCATCCCGAAGTGATTGCCGCCCAGCAGCGCGGCGCGGCGCTCGGCGCCGGCGCTACCGCTTCCCATCTGGTCAACGGCCATTTCGGCATTCATCAACAACTGCAAGACAAGATCGCCGAGGTTACCGGCCGCGAAGCTGCGCTGCTGTTTGGCAGCGGCTATATGGCCAACGTGGGTGTAATCAACGCGCTGATCGGGCGCGGCGATTTTGTGGTTCAGGACAAGCTCAACCACGCCTCGCTGATCGATGGCGGGCGTATCAGTGGCGCCGAGTTTCTGCGCTTTGCCCACAACGATCTCGCTGGGCTGGAACGACAGCTGCAGCGTGCGCGCGCCAAGGGAAACGGCAAAATCCTGCTGGCGGTGGACGGCGTCTACAGCATGGACGGCGATACCGCGCCACTCGCGCCGATGGCCGCCTTGTGTAAACACTACGACGCCTGGCTGATGGTGGACGAAGCCCACGGCTTTGGCGTCATGGGGAGTGAGTTTTTTCCCTGTGCCGGCAGCGCCGCTGCCGCGGGGCTCGACCAGAATACGGCGCCCATCGTTATGGGGACCCTCGGCAAAGCGGCCGGTAACGGCGGTGCATTTGTCGCGGGTTCGCGGGCACTGATCGACTACCTTACCCAGTTTGCGCGCACCTATATCTACACCACCGGCATGCCGCCGGCGCTGGCTGCCGGTTGCCTGAGGGCGCTGGAGCTGATGCAGGAGTTGCCACTGCGGCAGACGTTAAACAAACGCATCCAGTATTTCCGCGAGCGCGCGGCGCAGTTGCAACTGCCGCTGGAAAATTCCACCAGCGCGATACAGCCGCTGGTGCTCGGCTGTGAAAAAACGGTGCTGGCGGTTGCTGCGCAGTTACAGCAGTTGGGTTATCTCGTCGGCGCGATACGTCCGCCCACGGTACCGGCGGGCACCGCGCGCCTGCGCATTACCGTTTCCGCGGCCCACACTGAGGCGCAGATCGACGGCATGTTGCAGGCACTGATGAGCGCACTCGCAGCGGTGGAGGTGACGGTATGAATATGGCGTTGATCCACGGCTGGGGTGGTGATTCCCGCTGCTGGCAGCCGCTGCTTCAGGAGTTGCGCGGTTTTTTTGCCGAGACAGTGACGCTTGATCTGCCGGGCTTCGGCGTGCGCGCGCAGGAACCCTGGCCGGCAACAGAAAAATTGCTGGAACAGCTGGACGCACAGCTGCCGGAGAACTGCCTGCTGCTGGGCTGGTCCCTGGGGGGCATGCTGGCGGTGCAGCTTGCCGCACGCAGCAGAAAGGTTCGCGCCCTGGTCACCATCGCCGCCAACGGCAGTTTTGTCGCGCGCGACGGATGGCCGGGAATGCCCGCGGAGGTATTTGCGGAATTCCGTAATGCCCAGCGCGAGCAACCGGAAAAAAACTGGCAGCGGTTCTGCGGTCTGGAAGCCCGCGGTGATTCTGAAATGCGCGGGCTGTTGAAAATCCTCAAGGTCTGGCAGCCACCATCCATTCCGGGCAGCTGGTGCAATGCGCTGGAAAGTCTCGGCAGCCTCGACAACCGCACCGTGCTGCCCGCGCTGAAGATTCCGGCTTTGCATATTTTCGGTGAGGGCGATGCCCTGGTGCCGCTGGCGGCGGCAACAGAGGTTGAAAAAATGGGCTGCGAGGTGAAGGCAATATCTGCTGCGGGACACTGTCCGCATCTGAGCCGCCCGGCAGAGATCGCCGCACTCGTAACCGGCTTTGCCGGGCGCGAGCGCGGACAACCTGCGCCGATGGATAAAACCTCTGTGGCGCGCGCGTTTGGGCGCGCTGCAGAAAGCTATGACGCCGCCGCCCATCTGCAGCGTGCCGTTTGCCGGGAACTGCTCGAGCGCGAGCCGCTGAACCAGGCTGGTGACAACGGTTCGCCGAAACGGATTCTCGATCTCGGCAGTGGCACCGGCTACGGCAGTGAATTGTTGCGCAAGCGCTACCCGGATGCGGAAATCATCGCGCTGGATCTGGCCGCGGAAATGCTGAGTTATGCCCGCGCCCATCGCCCGGTCAGCAACGGTTATGTGGCGGCGGATGCGGAGCAGCTGCCGCTGGCGGACGGCTGTATCGATCTGGTGTTTTCCAGCTTTGCGCTGCAGTGGTGCTATCGCCTGCCGCAACTGTTTGCGGAAATCCGCCGCGTGATGGCACCGGGCGCCAATGCACTGATTTCCACCCTGGTGCCGGGAACCCTGAGGGAACTGGAGAGCAGCTGGGCGGCGGTGGATGACAATGTTCACGTCAATCGCTTCCTGCCGGCGGAGGAGTGGCAGCGTGCCTGCGAGCACAACCGCCTGGACTGTGCGGTGACGACAGAGCAGCGCGTACTGCACTTCGACAGTATCAAGACCCTGATGCGTGAACTGAAAAGTATCGGTGCCCACAACGTCAATCGCGACGCGGGCAAGGGGCTGTTGAGTCGGGAGAAACTGCGCAAACTCACCGAAGCGTATGAGCAACAGCGCAGTGAAGCCGGCCTGCCGGCCACCTATCAGGTACTGTATCTCACCCTGGCCCAGCGGCAATCGCAAACCGCCACGCTGCAGGCCGCCGCTTCTCTCTGAATGGCGGTTATTTTTCTGGCACGAATGCGACAACCCGTGTCGGGCCACCGCTGCCACCGCGGATTTTCATCGGCAGCGCAATCAGCGTGAAGCCTGTTTCCGGCAGTTCCGTCAGGTTGGCGACATTTTCCAGTGCCGGAATATTCTTGGCGAACAGGGTGCGGTGGGTTTCGAACAGGCGCGACGCGCCGTAGTCGATGCTCGGCGTATCCAGCCCCACCGCCTTTATCCCGCGCTTTTCCACCAGAAATTGTGCCGCCTCCGGCGATAGGCCCGGAAAATTCAACTTTGCCACCGCCTTCTCACCGCGCTCTGCGGTACCCATATATTTCACCGGGTCCGGCCAGAAGCGCGCGCTGCCGGTGTCGAACAGCACGATACTACCTTTTTCGATATTGCCGTGCCGGGCTTCCCAGCGCTCGACGTCGGCGACGGTGATCCGGTAATTGCGGTCCTCGCCGATACGGTCCGCCACGCGGATTACTACCCCGGGGCCGATCAGTTGTTCCAGCGGGATCTTGTCCACAGACAAATGATCGCGGCTGAAATGCACCGGAGCATCCACATGGGTGCCCCCATGCTCTGCGCCGGCCAGATTGTAGGCGGAGTAGTAATAGCCCTTGTCGGTTTCACCGGCGAACACGGTGGTCTTGGCAAACTTGTCGGCGGTGGGCCAGTAGATGGTGTCGTCGGCAAAGTCGTGCGAGAGGTCTACCCAGCGCCCCTGTGGAAAGTTCTCCGCAACGGCGATATTCGCGAGAACCAGGCAGAGTGCGGCGAACCAGCGGGTAATTTTTGCGGGGCCATGGCGCGTGTTGCCGCTCATTCAACTCTCCATGTTTTTCCGATTATTTTCTCGCTGTGCCGAACTTGAACCGGATCGCCCGTGAGGGGATAGTGATCCGCTCTTTCGCCATCGCAAACTGATTAACGGACGCATCAGCAGTTGAAAGCCTATACCAAAGCGCACTCACTGCCAGCCGACCGCGCTCGCGCGCTGGTACTGGCGCGCCAGTATGTACACAGCCCCTGGAGTGGAGACATCGCAGGCCTGATCGGGCATCTGGGCACGCTGCAGCTGGATGCGATTCAGGTGATCACCCGGGCCCATCTGCACCAGCTGCATGTCCGCTTGCCGCGGCTGCGGGAGGCAAAGCTGACTGGCGCGCTGGAAAGCGCCGAGCGCGAGCGGCAGGTTTTTGAATACTGGTCCCACGCCGCTGCCTATTTGCCTGTGGATAACTACCGCTTCGCGCGCGTCCGTATGGATCGTATCCGCGAGGGGCAAAAACACTGGTTCGCAAAGAACGCCAGACTGTGCCGATTCGTGCTGGACCGCATCCGCGCCGAGGGCCCGCTGAAGGCCAGTGATTTTGTGCGCGCCAAGGGCGGCTGGTGGAGCTGGAGCGAGGAGAAAAAAGCGCTGGAACAGCTGTTTCACGAGGGCGAGCTGATGGTGAGCCACCGGGAGGGCTTCCAGAAGGTATTCGACCTGCCGGAGCGACTGCTGCCCTCGAATGTAATGACGTCCGCGGCCAGCGAAACCGAATACGGGCGCCATCTGGTGCGCAGCTTTCTGCGGGCCCAGGGACTGGGCCGCGAGGAAGAGATCAGCTACCTGCGCAAACACGACCGGGAGCCGGTGGCGAAAGCGGTACAGGCGATGCTGAAAACCGGTGAGCTGATAGCAGTGGGTAGGGAATTGGTACTGTCGGCAGATATCGAATCGGAGCTGCCTGCGGTGCCGCGCAAAGTGCGCTTGCTGTCACCGTTCGACCCGCTGGTACTGCAGCGCAAACGCCTGAAGCGGCTGTTTGGCTTCGACTACCAGCTGGAGTGCTACGTGCCGGGGCCCAGGCGTAAGTTTGGCTATTTCTGCCTGCCAATCCTGTACCGGGAAGGCTTTGCGGGAGTAGTGGACCTGAAGGCGGATCGGGAAGCGGGACTACTTCGGACCAAGGCCCTGCACTGGCGGGAGCCACCCGGAAGCGCTTTGCTGGCCGGATACAACAAGGCCCTCGGCGATTTCGCCCGTTATCACGGACTGGCCGCCGAGGGCCTCTGATCCATTACCGGGATCACTGGTACTGTGTTGGGTCAGACCTGAACGACCACATACACCTCGCGCCCGTCGCGCTGGGTGGGCATAAAGTAGTGGCCGCCATAGCGGTAGTACTGGATGCCGTTGATCACTTCCGCGGTGTATCCCACTGGGAGGTTATCCACCACCTGACCCGGTGCGTAACCCGGCTGGGTCGCGCCCACCACCGGGGCTGCGGCCACTGGCGCCGCGCTCGCCACAACGGTCGCCGGCTGCGGTACCACCACATAGCGGCCCATATGCGGCTGCCACTGGTAGTAGGAACTGCCGTACTGGTAATAGGTAAATCCACCAACCTGCACCTGCACCGCACTCGCTGGCAGCGTCAGTACCGCCGCGCCGAGGGGCGCATTCACCACCATGTATCCGGCGGGGGCCGGGCGGTAGTAATAACCGCCATGATAGTAGTAGGGCACCCCCCCCACGGCGACGTTCACAAAACCGGCCGGGAGGATGGGTACCGTCAGGCCGATGCCGATACGCGGGCCGTGAAAGCGCGGGCCCCAGTAGCCGTGACCGTGGTGGTGGCCGCGATGGCCTGAGTGCGCATCCGCTGGTGCCGCAAAGGCAAATGAGAGAAGCGCGACAAGTCCTGTTCCGAACAAAAGGAATTTTACCGCTTTGTTCATGGAATCCCCCTGCGAGCGAGTACTAACTATTGCACAAATAATAACCGCATTTCCGGGGAGGCGCTACGTGCCGCGGCCGCTTCAGCGTTAAGAATTGTCAGCCCGCCACAGAGGTTATCCACAGGGTGTGGAAAAGTCTGGTGGTAACTTTGGGTGCCAGCAACCCGGCAGAGGGGAGCCGGTTTGGCGGCAATGGCGCCGAACCGGCTGGTTGATTTCAGCGCTGATTACGCTGAACGATGCCCATCAGCTTGTACAACAGGTGGGCGGCACCGAACTCGTAGGCGTGGAAGCCTTCGATGGGAGCGAACTCCAGCAGGTCGAATCCGATGATCTGCCGCTGTTTTGCCACCGACTCGAACAGGTTCAGCGTCTGGTACCAGCCGAGGCCACCGGGCACCGGAGTGCCGGTAGACGGGAAGACTGACGGGTCCATGCCGTCGATATCCAGGGTGAAGAACACCTTGCTGGGGAAGTTCTCCGGCAGTTCAAACGACTGCACCTGGGTGGGTACCAGCTGGTGCGCATCCAGGTAGCCGACGTTGTACTGCTTGCGCGCTTCCATCTCCTCTTCGCAGTAGGCGCGGATGCCCAGCTGGAACAGCGGTATACCCGCCTCGCACACCAGGCGCATGACGCTGGCGTGGCTGTGCTTGTGGCCTTCGTAGCGGTCGCGCAGGTCGGCGTGGGCGTCGATCTGCACCACGCCGAAGTCGGTGATACCGGCATCCAGGTAGCCCTTGATGATGCCCCAGGTGACCGAGTGTTCGCCGCCGATGCCCACGGGCATTTTCCCCATGGCCAGGATTTCGCGGGTGGCGCTGGCGATATTCTCCATCACCTGCTCGGCCGGACCGCTGACATCCACCGCTTCGCGGGTGTAGATGCCGAGCTCACAGGG
>NZ_DATCMV010000046.1:0-11492 GCF_036563125.1 Microbulbifer sp. | reverse complement strand
CGCTCAGCAACCCTCGAATTCCGGTTTGCGCTTTTCAAAAAAGGCCATGGAACCCTCGCGGAAATCCTTGCTGCGAATCAGCCGGTTCTGGATTTCCGCTTCCAGCGCCATCACCGACTCCAGGTCATAGGACTGCGCCTCCCGCAGAATCTGCTTGGAATACTGCAGGGTAAGCGGTGCAGCCGCGGCCACCTGTCGCGCAAACTGCGTCGCCTGCACCAGCAGCTCTTCCGCCGGCACCACGCGATTGGCAAGCCCCAGCTCGACACAACGTGCAGCGGCGAGTTTCTGCGAAAGCGCGATCATTTCATAAGCGCGCTTGCTGCCCAGCTGCTCCAGCAAAAATTTGTGCGCGCCGCCATCGGGGATAAGGCTGATCGCACCGAACGCGGAGTACAGGTACGCATCCTCCGCCATCACGATCAGGTCGCACGCCATTGCCAGCGATGCACCGAAACCCGCCGCCGCACCATTGATCGCACACACAAAAGGCTTGGGCGATTGCTTGATCGCGAGTATCAGCGGGTTGTATTCCTCGTTGAGCAGGCGGGTGACAAAGCCGTCCTGGTCCGAACCGGGGAGACGCTCAGTCAGATCCGCCCCTGCACAAAACCCCTGCCCCGACGCTGCCAGCACTACGGCTCGCACACTTTTGTCGGCGCTGGCCTTTGCCACCGCCTCGCGCAGTTCCAGACGCAATTTCTGATTGAGCGAATTGCGTACCTGCGGACGGTTCAGGGTGATCGTGGCAATTTCCTGTTCAACGCTGCACAGGACGGTTTCAAACAATTCCATAAAGAATTCCTTATTTGTGCAGCTCAAACCGTTTCCGGTGAACGGGCACAAGCCACGGTGCCCTGCGCCTCCAACTGTTCTATATCGTCCCCGCGGATTCCGAGCGCGGTGAGTACCGCCCGGGTATCCGCCCCCTGCTGGCGCCGGCCGTGCAATACCGACGAAGGCGTACGACTGAAACGCGGCGCCGGCGCCGGTTGCAGATAGCCATCGACGGGGAGGTAGCTGTCGCGGGCACTGTTGTGGGGATGATGGGGGGCTTCATCGGCGCTCAATACCGGGGACACGCAGGCATCACTGTCTTCCAATAGCGCACACCACTCGTCGCGGGTCTTCTGGCGGAAGGCCTCTGCCAGCTCTTGTTTGAGCCCCTGCCACTGGCTGGGATCTGCCTGCGCGCTGCTGTTGAACACGGTTTTATCCAGCCCGACCAGTTCCACAAAGCGGGAAAAGAAGTGCGGTTCTATTGACCCCAGTGCCAGATATTTGCCGTCGGCGGTTTCGTAGGTGTCATAGAAAAACGCCGCACCGTCCAGCAGATTGCTTTCGCGCTCTGCCAGATTCCACAGACCCACGGCGTTAAAGCTGTGGCACATCCACATCAGGTTGGCGACACCGTCCACCATCGCCGCATCCACCACCTGGCCCTTGCCGGAGCGCCCGGTCTCCAGTAACGCACCGAGAATGCCCATCACCAGAAACATCGAACCACCTCCGAAGTCGCCCACCAGGTTGAGCGGCACCACAGGCCGCTCCCCCTTGCGACCGATGGCATGCAGGGCGCCGGTGAGGGAAATGTAATTGATGTCGTGGCCGGCATTTTTCGCCAGCGGGCCATCCTGGCCCCAGCCGGTCATGCGCCCGAAGATCAATTCAGGATTGACCGCGAAGCACTCCTCCGGACCAATGCCGAGCTTTTCCATAACACCGGGACGGAAGCCTTCAATTAATACATCCGCGGTGGATACAAGCTTCAGGAAGAGCTCGCGACCGCGCTCGCTCTTGAGGTCCAGCACCACGGATTTTTTGCCGCGACGACTCATGTCCTTGGCGTACATGGGATCGGCATTGAGACTGCGGTCTACGCAGATCACCTCCGCTCCCATATCCGCCAACAACATACCCGCCATGGGACATGGCCCCATTCCCGCCAGTTCGATTACGCGAAATCCACTGAGTACGCCCATGGTGGCCTCCCGTTAGCGCGGCTGCATGCGGATACCCGCATCCATGCGGATACACTCGCCGTTGATATAGTCGTTTTCCACGATATGCGCGGACAGCGCCGCGATCTCGCTGGTCTTGCCCAAACGTTGCGGGAAAACGGTGGAAGCTTCGAGGGACTTGTAATAGGACTCTTCCACGGTTTCAAACAGCGGCGTATGGATCAGGCCCGGAACAATGGTATTCACGCGAATGCCGTAGCTCGCCAGCTCTCGCGCCATCGGCAGAGTCATACCAACCACCGCCCCCTTGGTCGCACTGTAAGCCACCTGGCCTATCTGCCCCTCGTAGGCGGCGACCGATGCGGTGTTGATGATTACCCCACGCACGCCGTCTTCATTTACCGGCCCATTGGCGGCCATACGCTCCGCCGCCAGGCGTGCCATATTGAAGGTGCCCACCTGGTTGACCATCACCACTTTCATGTAGGTATCCAGCGGGTGCGGACCATTCTTGCCGTAGGTTTTACACGCGGAACCGATACCGGCGTAGTTGTTGAGGATATGCAGTGCACCAAAGGTCTCGATCACCTGAGTGATCCCCGCCGCCGCGGACTCCTCATCGGCGACATTTACCTTGCAAAAAATGGCGCGCTCGCCGAGGGATTCGGCCAGTGCCTGCCCGCCCTTTTCATCCAGATCAAAAATCGCCACATTGGCGCCGTCAGCAATATAGCGTTCTACCGTGGCCTTGCCGAGACCAGAGGCGCCGCCGGTAACAATGGCTGTTTTATTCTTGATATCCATAGTTTTTAATCCCGGAGTTTTTAAAGTCTGTCGACAAAAGGTTTGAAATCCTGCTGGAGGAAATCCCGGCTGATCAGTATTTTCATGACCTCGGAAGTCCCAGCATAAATACGCGTAACACGAGCATCGGTATACATTCTGGAGATGGGGTACTCATCCATATAACCGGAACCGCCATGCAGCTGTACACCCTCATCCACCACCTTGCACAGTAACTCACTGGTGACCAGTTTTGCCTTGGCCGCATCCACTGCAGTCAAGGCCCCTTCGTTCACCGCGGCCACGCACTGATCGATATATACCTGCTGCATATCGAGTTCCGCGCGCAGCTCCGCCAGCTTAAACTGGGAGTTCTGGAAGTCCGCCAGTGAGCGACCGAACATCTTGCGCTCACGCACAAACTCCAGCGTCAGGTCGAAAGCCTTCTGCGCCGCGGCGATAAACTCCGTGGCGGCGATAAGACGCTCCTCCGCCAGAGCCTCCATCAAATGGGAAAACCCGCGGGTTGGATCACCCAGCACATTCGCTTTCGGGATACGCACATTGTTGAAAAACAACTCGGCAGTGTCCTGGGCCTTTTTGCCCATCTTTTTCAAGTTACGGCCGCGCTCGAATCCGTCCATGCCGCGCTCCACCAGAAACAGTCCGATCTGGCGGGGGTTGTTTACCGGATCGGTTTTTGCCGCGACGATCACCAGGTCGGCATTAATACCGTTCGAGATAAACGTCTTGCTGCCATTCAGCAGGAAGTGGTCCCCCTGATCGATTGCCGTGGCGCGCATGCCGGCCAGGTCGCTGCCCGCATCCGGCTCGGTCATGGCGATGGCGAGAATGGTATCGCCGCGCACACAGTCCGGCAGGAAGCGCTGCAACTGTTCCTCTGTTCCGAAACGCTTCAGGTACGGGCCTACAAGACGGCTGTGCAGGGTGGTGTACCAGTCGCCGGTGAGGGCGTACTGGTTTTCCTCGATGATGATCTGCTCAAAGCGGAAATCATCGTCTCCAAGACCACCGTATTGCTCCTCCGGCCACACCATCAAGAATCCCATCTCTCCCGCCTTGCGGAAGGCCTGGCGGTCGACGATACCCGCCTCGCGCCAACCTTCCATGTAGGGCACGATTTCCTCGTGCAGGAACTTGCGGTAGGCATCGCGGAACATCACCTGTTCTTCGGTGAAATTTCTCTTCAGCATGCCCGTGTCCTCAGCGGAAGGTTTGCCCTTTGGCCTGGGTATCGGCGACGATTGCCGGCGGCAGGAAGCGATCGCCATACTGCGCCGCGAGCGCGTTGGCGCGGTCGATAAATTTCTGCAAGCCGTAGGTGTTCACGAACTGGATAAAGCCACCGGTCCACATGGGAGCACCGATACCCAGCAGCGACCCCACGTTGCCATCCGCCACGCTGCGCAGCACGCCTTCCTGCAGGCACTTCAAACTTTCGATCACCTGGCGGAACAGCAACCGGTCCTTGATATCATCCGCGGACATGTCCACGTCTGCGTTGAAATAGAGTTCGTAGAGCTTCGGCCAAACCTGTTTGCTGCCATCGGCGGCGTACTCGTAGTAACCGCCACCGTGGTAGCGGCCACCGCGGCCGAACTCACTGATCAAACGCTCGCACACTTCGATATTGCAGCTGTTATCGCCTTTGCTACCCAGCACACCCATGGCGCGGTGAGTTTCCGCCGCCTTGCGGGTAAGCTCCTGACTCACTTCGTCCTGAATGGTCAGCGGACCGACCGGCATGCCCACCTGCTTGCCCATGGCATCGATCAGTACCGGGTCTACCCCTTCCACCAGCAGGCGCGCACCTTCATCCAGGAAGGTGCTGAAAACGCGGGAGGTAAAGAAACCGAGGGAATCGTTGACCACGATCGGTGTCTTGCGAATCTGCTGCGCGTAGTCAAAGGCCTTGGCCAGGGTCTCGTCACTGGTCTGGTTTCCGCAGATGATTTCGATCAGCGGCATCTTGTCAACCGGGGAGAAAAAGTGGATGCCGATAAAGCTTTCCGGCTTCTTGCTCACTTCCGCAAGCTGGCTAATCGGCAGCGTCGAGGTATTGGAACCAAACACCCCGCCCTCGGCGAGGAAGGGCTCCGCCTCCTGGGTTACCTTTGCCTTCAGTTCGATATTCTCGAACACGGCTTCCACAATCAGATCGCAACCCTGCAGATCCTCGTACTTGTCAGTAGCCTTGATCAGGTTCAGCAGCTGCTGCTTTTCCTCTTCGGTCGCCCGGCCGCGCTCAATTTGCTTATCCAGCAACTTGGCGGAGTAGGCCTTGCCTTTTTCTGCCGCTTCCACGCTGATGTCTTTCAACACCACTTCGATACCACTGCGTGCCGAGGCGTAGGCGATACCCTGCCCCATCATGCCAGCGCCGAGGATACCGACCTTTTTCACCGACGTTTTCTCGATACCTTTGGGACGGCTGGCTCCGCTCTTGACGCTGTTCATCTGGAAAAAGCCGGTGGTGATCAGGTTCACCGCCTGGGGAGTGGTGATCAGATACGCCAGGGCACGGGATTCGTAGCGCAGCGCGGTGTCGATATCCACGGTAACCGCCTGCGCCGCCACATCCAGAATTTTCTCCGGCGCCGGCAACAGGCCGCGGGTTTTCTTGAACAGCATCGCGGGGGCACTGGAGAGGATCGCGCTCGTCTTCGGGCTCCAGATATCACCACCGGGCACCCTGTGTCCCTTCTGGTCCCAGGGTTGCACCGCTGCCTGCGGATTTTCTGCAATCCATTTCTTCGCCGCCGAAACCAGATCTTCGGTCACCTCGATTAGCTGATCCACAAGACCGGCCTCAAGCGCTTCGCGCGCTTTCATATGCTTGCCTTCCAGCAGGATCGGCAGTGCCTTTTCCAGGCCGAGCATGTGGATAGAGCGCACCACGCCGCCACCACCGGGCAGCAATCCCAGTGTCACTTCGGGAAGGCCGATGGACACCTTGGGCGACTTCCAGGCAATGCGGTGGTTACAGGCCAGGCAGATTTCCAGACCACCGCCCAGCGCCGCGCCGTTGATCGCCGCAACCACTGGCACCGGCAGCTTTTCCAGGCGACGCAACGGTGCCTTCACGCCAGATTCAATCATTTCAAACTGTTCGGGCTCACCGCCCGGCGCCACACTGGAAAGTGCCTTGAGATCACCACCGGCAAAGAACGTACTCTTGGCGGAGGCCAGCACCACGCCGGTCAACCCATCTTCTTTTTCCAGGCGATTCAGGGTTTCCGCCATACCAGCACGGTACTGTTCGTTCATGGCATTGACCGGGCCATCCATATCCATGGTGACGGTCACGATACCGTTGCTGTCTTTGTCGTAGATAAATCCGTTGTATTTGTCAGCCATTGCTCTCACCGTTTCAAATTTGTTAATGGTCGTTAGCCGTTACACGCGCTCGATAATGGTGGCGATGCCCTGGCCACCGCCTACACAGAGTGCAACCAGACCGCGTTTGAGATTGCGTCTTTCCAGTTCGTCGAGCATGGTGCCGATCAGCATGGCACCGGTGGCGCCCAGCGGGTGCCCCATGGCGATGGCACCGCCGTTGACGTTGGTGATTTCGTGAGAGATATCCAGGTCCTTCATGAATCGCAGCGCCACCGCGGCGAAGGCCTCGTTGATTTCGAACAGGTCGATATCGCTGGTGGTCATACCGGCTTTGGCCAGCGCCTTTTTCGCCGCCGGGCCGGGACCGATCAACATGATGGTGGGGTCGGTAGCCAGTACCGCGGTGGCAACAATACGGCCGCGAGGCGTCAGGCCCAGGTCCTTGCCAACTTTTTCATTGCCGATCAGTACAGCGGATGCGCCGTCCACGATGCCGGAAGAGTTCCCCGGGGTATGCACATGGTTGATGGCCGGCAGGCGCGGGTATTTGCGCAGCATCAGGTCGTCAAAACCGATACCACCCATGCCGGCGAATGACGGCTTCAGCTGGCCGAGAATGTCCAGTGTGGTATTGGGCTTGATGAATTCATCCCTGGCAAGAATGGTCATGCCGTTCAGATCTTTTACCGGTACCACTGAGCGATCGAAATACCCTTCACTTTGCGCTTTTGCCGCGCGCTGCTGAGAAGCAAGCGCATAGCTGTCCACAGCCTCGCGATCCCAGCCTTCGATCGTGGCGATGGTGTCCGCACCAATTCCCTGGGGAACAGAGCCATCGTGTACGTTGACTTCCGGATCGTTGAGCCAGGCACCGCCGGCAACACCCATGGGTACCCGCGACATGGATTCCACACCACCGGCCACCACCAGGTCTTCCCAACCGGAGGCGATTTTCATCGCGGCGATATTTACCGCCTCTAAACCGGAGGCACAGAAGCGGTCCAGCTGAACACCGGCAACGCTTTCATCCCAGTCGGCGAACTGCACGATCGTCTTGGCAATATCGCCGCCCTGCTCACCCACCGGGGAAACACATCCCATCACCACGTCATCGACGCGGCTGGTGTCGAGATCAAAGCGGCCCTGCAATTCCCGTAACAGGCCCGCGCCCAGAGCAACCGGCTTTACCTCGTGCAGGGAGCCGTCTTTTTTTCCTTTGCCCCGCGGAGTGCGGATAGCGTCGTAGATATAGGCCGTATGAGTCATCGCTGATTCCTGTTATTCCCAATGTGTTTTACAAATCGAAATATGAACCTTTTATGCATTATGGTGTGCGAAAACCCAGCCCAACAAGAACATACCGCCCCACAAATTGACATTTTGTTCCCGGTGCGCAAAATGCAATTGGCTGCACAAAAAATATAAGAGGCGCAGATGCAGGATTTCTCCATCCCGGTTTCATTTCTACACGCCGTGTTACGCTTCGCCCCAGCGCACGGACTGAGCCCCGATAAACTGTTACAGCGCTGCGGTATTCCTCCGAAAATCCTGCAGGATGAAACCGCGCGTGTAAGTGCCCGCCAGTATGCGGACCTGCAGACCCTCGCCATGCGGGAAATGGGGGATGAAATTCTCGGCTACACCCAGCCAGCGATGAAATTGGGGACCGGCGCAGCACTGTCACACTGGATGATCCACACCCGCAATCTCGGCCAGGCACTGAAACGCTACTGCCATTTCTACGGCATGATCGAACGCGGACTTAAGCCCCAATTGTTGCTGACTGCGGACATGGCACATCTGCGGTTTTCGCTCTGGGATACCCAGACGCAACCAGAGCCGTACGCCTTTGAGATGGTGATGTTTGGCCTGCACCGATTCGCATCCTGGCTCACCCGTCACAACCTGCGCCTCAGCCAGGTGACCCTGAACTATCCCGCGCCGGAGCATGCCCGCGAATACCGGGCAATTTTTCTTGGTGCCCCCATCACGTTTTCCGCCGAGCATTGCGAACTGCAATTCCGCCGCGACCTGCTGCAGAAGCCGATTCGCCAGACCCAGGAGACCCTAGACGAGTTTCTGCGCCATCCGCAGCGCAACCTGTTGCTCGGCAACTACAACCTGCAGAGCTGGATTGGTCGAACCCGCTCGATACTGCGACAGAATATGATTGAGATGCCCACGCTGGTGGATGTGGCCGAGAGTCTTGGCACCAGTCCAAAACGACTTCGCCAGCAACTGGGTGACGAAGGCATCCGCTATGGAGAGCTCAAGGAACAGTTGCGCCGTGATGTTGCCATGCAACACTTGGCTGACGGCGAAATGTCGGTAGAACAGGTGGCATTTCTCACAGGCTTTGCCGAATCTGCCACCTTCATCCGCGCTTTCCGAAAGTGGACCGGCTATACGCCACACGCCTACCGCAAGAAGTACTACTGAATCCAACTCGAAAATATCCGATAAAAAAAGGCCGCCCCTAGGGCGGGCGGCCAAGTCCACATTAACAACAGGCGTGTGGTGATGACATCAATGGTGCATCAGAGTTAAAGCGTCTTCATGTATTCAATCAGCGCATAGCGCTCTTCATCCGTGAGAGACTGGGTGAATTCATGCCCCTGGTTACCCATACCATAAAGGTAACTGTTAAAGATCATACGTGACTTGATCTGCTTGTCGGTAATCGGAGGCGGAGACTGGTAAGCGAGTGAATTGAATTCCGCCACCTTGTTGGCCACGTTGGCAAACAGAATATCCGGCGTCGCCATATCGTTGGTACAGGGCAGGAACGGCGAAGTCAGGAAATTGTTACTGCACTCCAGTGCCTCATACTTCCAACCCAACTTGTTCCAGTCAAAGGCGGCAAAGCTCATATCCAGGCCACGGTTTTTGCCGTAAATACCGGCTGTGGTCTGCTGGCGCTTCCAGATTCGCGCGCGGTCCGATGGCTTGAGTACACCCCACAGATCCGGAACACTACCGTTGTGGAAGAAGGGTGCATTACCCCACACGCCATACAGCGGCGGTGCGATATAACCAAAAGGCTCAATCCACTCGTTCGGCCCCATTGGCGAGAATACCGGCCCTTCGCCGCGATCGTAGGCGGCGCGCGGTACACGGTTAAGCGCACTGACGACCAGGCTGTCCACAAAGCCGGTGTGGTCCGGGCTGAGGTCGTTATAGGCGAAGAATGAAGTATTCCAGGCACGGCGCTTCTTCTCATCTGCCATCAGTAGAGCCCGCTGGGGATCGGTGCCAATCGTTTCCAGCGGCGTGATTACCCCAGCAACACCTTTGAGGCGCGGGTCGGGCAAATAGTTGCTGTCGGCGGCGTGACGAGGTGAATAAACGCCGTGGCAACTTGCACATGAGCCGTTGCCGGGCGCTTTCGGAATTTCCGCATTGGCGCCATTGGCCCACAGATCGCGCTCGTGGAACAGAACTGCGCCCTGTTCTGCCAGCGTCGTATTGATCGCCTTGGGATAGCTGGGGGGCGACATGGAAATCAGGAAGTTGTCGATATCCTCAAATTCCGGGGTCAACGCGCGCCGCTCTTCAGAGTTACGAGTGAGGTTGGCCATGCCGAACGCCGCTTCCGAGCGCACATTATCCGAGGTCAATGCACCGTCCCAGAACTGACGGGTCTTGAACGCACGGTGATACCAATGCGGTGCCTTGCTCTGCCCACCGGCGTGGCTGGGGAAATATTCCAGCAGGCTCGGGGCCAGCATCATGGTATCCATGTCAAACAGGGCCGGCAGATAATCGATAATGCCGATCGCATCGGTGTTGCCGCGGTTCACACTCCAGGGAATGGGAGCCAGTTGTAGCGGCTCGGTGAATACATTGGCCCGGAACAGGTCGGACTGGATCAGGCCGGCATCAATAGAACCGTTGGCTCGCCCCCAATGGAAATAGGATTCGCTATCGCTGCCGATCTTGGAATCGTGACAACCGGAACAGGATGAAGCGATCATACCCGTGTACTGGCCGTCTTCATCCTTGACCTGAACCAGCCCCATCGGCAACTGGCCGCTGCCACCATTGGTCCACTTGGGGTTTTCCCAAGGGTAGGGATAGGGGTTGTTAAAAGGTGCCTTGGTGAGACCGTAGCGCTTGATGACCTGGTCATCAAAATCAGAGGGGCGAAGCAAATAGCCCCAAGTCTTATACAGGCTGTAATAGGCCTGCGAGGTACTGAAGAACTGGAAATAATCACGAGTTTCGAGATTGTTTTTGCCTCTCGCGACACTCGCACGGAACTCACCACAGGTAGTGGGGTTCGCCGGAAGCTTTTGCGGGTCCTGAATAAAAGGTTCCGGTGGGTTGTGCAGGTCTACCCAGTAGGCATTGAACTGCACCGCGGAGTTCGGATTGTTCACGCCCGGCACGACAAGTGTCCGCGGGTCCAGAGGAATCGGCGCGCTGTCTGGCTGGCCATTACAGCCCGCTGTCAGCGGCGATCGGACATACTGTTGATCTAATAGTGGCAACTCATCACTGACAGCCAGACCGGGCAACGCCAGCCCTGAAACTGCCAGCAAAACTGCGGGCAAGCCAGCGCCCTTCGTTTTCTGACGAACCATCGGAATATCTCCAAAAGTTGTTATCTTTATGCTTTTGGATGCATCAGTGTTTCACACCGAACGCAGCATCTCACCATCGTGATTCACGATAGGGAAACCGATGATTTTTTACTTCGTCCGAATGGATGAATTTCTGAAAATATGGCGCTTATGCTAATTCTAAGCCACACCACAAGTCTGATTTTGTGACAGATATTTAGCGTGAGCGGAATCGCATCACGCCTGCAGGCGCACGAGAAAAAATACCAGAGGGCGCAGGTTTCCTTTCTGATCCATCACACCCACCACCAGATCCTCGGTGACTTTGCGAAAGTGATCGAATACCGGGCTTTTGTCGTAAATCATGGTGGCGGTGGCAATGCCGCGAAACACCACTTCCCGCAATGAGGCCGCGCCGAGAACGTCGTTGACAACACGCTCACCTGCGTCATTCAGACTGATTATCGGGTTGACATCATTGGCACTGGTAAAACGTTTGCCATGCCATGCCATTGCCTTCAACTGCTTTTCTACCGGATGATTGTGGCTCAGGATTCCGCCGGTCCAGTCACCCAACATCCGCATTGCGGGCATTGCCGGCAGACTGTCAAAAAATGCGAACAGCTGTTCATCCGTCACCGCACTCTCTTGCAGGTGCTGGAATTGCGCAACCAGATAATTACCTTGGGTTTCCAGTACGGTATCCATAAATCTTCCTCAGTAATTGTTGTTATCTGGCATCATCAGTACCGGCTTGATTGCCGCGCCGGTGGAAAGATCGGCGAGCGCCTGATTGATATTGGTAAAAGGATAGGTTCGCACCAGT
>NZ_DATCMV010000162.1:0-24148 GCF_036563125.1 Microbulbifer sp. | reverse complement strand
GACTTCACCCTCACCATCCACAAAGAAACCGAGCAGAAACGCACCGTCTCCGTGGATGCCAAAGGCCGCGCCTCCGAATACGAACTCATCACCAGCGCCGAATACAGCGTGCGTGACAACACCGGTCACGACCTGCTCACCAACGCCAAAGCCGACGTCTACCGCACCCTGGAATGGGACGACAACGAAGTCGTCAGTAAAGGTGAAGAAGAGCGCCTGCAGCGGGAAGAGATGCGCCGCGAACTCATCAGCCGCATCATCGACCGCATTCGCCGCCTGGATATCAGCGCGCCCGTCACCGACAACCCCGCCACCCCCTGAGGGCCAAGGACAAGGGCAAGAGAACAGCATGGCTCGCATTACTCCCAGGCAACTCGGCCAGAACCTGCGCCAGGGCATAGCCCCGATCTACGTCGTCACCGGCGACGAACCGCTGCTGGTGCAGGAGTGCTGCGACAGCATCCGCGACGCCGCGCGCAAACACGGCTTCTTTGAGCGCGACCTGCTGCACGGCGAACACAACTTCGACTGGGGCCAACTGCTCTCCGCCGCCGGTAGTCTCTCCCTGTTCGCCGACAAAAAAATCATCGAACTGCGCCTGCCCGGCGGCAAGCCCGGCGACAAGGGCAGCAAGGCCCTGCAGGAATTTGCCAGCATGGGCGCAGACGACACCCTGCTGCTGCTCGTGCTGCCGAGGCTCGACCGCGCCCAGCTCAACAGCAAATGGGTCAAGGCACTGGAAGCGCGCGGCGTGCTCATCCAGATCTGGCCGGTGGATGCCACGGAAATGCCCCGCTGGATACACGAGCGTCTACGTAGCGCTGGCCTCGAAGCCGAGCCGGAAGCCATCCAGATTCTTGCCGAGCGCGTCGAGGGCAACCTGCTCGCCGCCAGCCAGGAAATTGAAAAGCTGAAACTGCTGGCACAGGACAGCATCATCACCGCCGACATCATGAACAACGCCGTGGCCAGCTCCGCACGCTACGACGTATTCGGCCTGATCGACAAGGCGCTGGCCGCCGATGCCGCTGGTGCGGTGCGCACACTCCAGGGCTTGCGTGCAGAAGGTGTGGAAGCCGCGGTAGTGTTGTGGGCCATAGCACGCGAAATCCGCACCTTGCTGGAGACCCAGCAGAAACTGGAGCAGGGCCAGCCAATCAACCGCCTGGTGCGCATCCAGAAGCGCCAGCCATTGATCCAGGCCGCCTGCCAACGCCTGCGTCCGCGCCAACTGGAAAACTTCCTGCTGCGCGCCCGCGCGGTGGATAACGCCATCAAAGGCGGCAAGGAAATGGACCCCTGGGCTGGGTTGCTGGAGCTGACGCTGAATCTATCAGGCCGGCGCAGCATTTAGCGCGCCTCCACGAAGGATGCAGGAAGCAAATCAATGCGCCTGCATCGCATTTCTGTCAATTTGGCATAACAAGCCAATCAATAGGGCGCCCCCAGACAAGCCTGCAACGGCGCAAACCTCTAGGATATTCGGCATTGCCAACTGAGCTGGCTAAGCTTGCCCCATCAGTACCGGTAGAACGGCAGAGACCAATATCCATGACCGATAAAAAAATACTTCCCGACTTCGCCAACACCCATACCGTGCTCAACCAGCCAAAACCCCTACAGGGGCACAATCTTTACGCCGGCGATGCCGCACTTAAAGACGCCGTCGCGCATAACGGTGGCCACTGGGGAGAAGACGATCTGCAGCGCTATGGCGAGATCTGCGGTCGACCGGAGTGGATCGAGCGCGGCTTTCAGGCCAATCACTACAAACCCGAATTTGAGCCCCATGACCGCATCGGCAATCGCATAGACCAGGTCAACTACCACCCCGCCTATCACCAGCTGATGCAACTGGCGCTGAGCGAGGGCCTGCACTCCGCCCCCTGGACAGATCCCAAGCCCGGCGCCCATGTGGTGCGCGCGGCCAAGTACTACCTGCACAGTCAGGTGGAAGCCGGCCACGGCTGCCCAATCACTATGACGTTTGCCTCGGTGCCCTCCATTAGCCTGACCCCTGCGCTCGCGAAGGAGTGGCTGCCGAAAATTACCGATCGCGGCTACGATCCGAGCAACCGCCCACACACCGAAAAATCCGCGCTCACCATCGGCATGGGGATGACGGAAAAACAGGGCGGTTCCGATGTGCGCGCCAACACCACGACCGCCACTGCGGTCGGCGACGGCAGTTACGAACTGGTCGGCCACAAGTGGTTCACCTCTGCCCCCATGTGCGACGCCTTCCTGGTGCTGGCGCAGACCGAAGCGGGACTGAGCTGTTTCCTGGTACCGCGCTGGCGTCCGGACGGTACAAAAAATCCGATCCAGGTGCAGCGCCTGAAAGACAAGGCCGGCAATGTCTCCAATGCCTCCTCGGAAATCGAACTGCGCGGCGCAATCGGCTGGCTGGTGGGCGAAGAGGGGCGCGGCGTGCCGGCAATCATCGAAATGGTTTCCGCCACTCGTTTCGACTGCATGATCGGTTCCAGCGGCGGCCAGCGCCAGGCGGTGGTGCAGGCGATCTACCACGCCAGCCAGCGCAGTGCGTTTGGCAAAACCCTGATTGAGCAGCCGCTCATGCAGAATGTGCTCGCGGACTTGCAGCTGGAAGCGGAGGGCTCTGTCGCCCTGACCATGCGCATGGCGCAAGCAATGGACCACCTCGATAAGGAACAGCAGAAATTGCTGATGCGCCTCGGCACCGCAGTGGGCAAATACTGGATCTGCAAACGCACCCCGCACCACGCCTACGAAGCCATGGAGTGTCTCGGCGGTAACGGTGTGATCGAAAATTTCATCACCGCCCGCCTCTACCGCGACGCGCCAATCAATGCCATCTGGGAAGGCTCCGGCAACATCCAGGCACTGGACGTCCTGCGCGCCATCGCCAAAACCCCGGCCGTGCTCAACAACTGGTTCGACGAACTGGAGCGGAGCAAAGGCAGCGACTTGCGCTACGACCGCGCCATCGCACAACTGAAAAACCAGCTCGCGAGCATGGACGATATTGAATACCGCGCGCGACATATCGTCGACCAGCTGGCACTGACCATGCAAAGCCATCTGCTGATGCAGTCCGGCAACAGCGCGGTGGCCGAGGGCTTCATCGCCTCACGCCTGGGTGCACAGGGTATCGGCAATACCGGCACCCTGCCGGTAGGCGTGGACGTAAAGGCGATTATCGAGCGCGGCAATCCACTTACCATCGCGTAACCCAGCACAAATCTCATACCTGCCCCGGCCGTGCCAGCGATTCTCGACAGTTTCAAATTCACTGATCGTTCGCGGCCCGGGGCTCCCGTCTACCTCGACACTCCCCGTTCCCTACTCTTTCAAAGCCGCTGCTCACCGCACCACTTAACCCCTCTTTGAATGCGAAAGGCGACATATGTTGCGCACATGCGACACGTGTCGTACAGTTACCCCATCAGTCACAAGGCGCATCCCTATGAAACCGCAACCCTCGGCATCCGAGCTGGCAATCCTCAAGGCACTCTGGCAACAGTCGCCCCTCAGCGCCCGCGAGATCCACCAGCAGATTGCAGAACAATTGGACTGGTCCTACTCCTCCACGCGCAAGACACTGGACCGCATGCAGGACAAAGGCCTGCTACAGGTCCTGGAAGTGCACGGACTGAAGGTGTTCGAAGCCAAAGCGGATAAGGTTCCAACGCTGGCTGCGTATGCGCGGGATTTCGCAGAGCGAGTGCTGGAGATCAAGGGTCCGGTGCCGGCGTCCTTCTTCGCCGGGAGCGAACTGCTCAGCCAAGCCGAATTGATGGAACTGGAAGCGCTGCTGGCACAGGAAGGCGAAGGAGAAACGCAACAGGGAGACGGCGATGATTGAGTGGCTCGCGCAACTGGCCCTGTCCAGCATCATCTCCCTGACGGTCGGCGCCACCGCGCTGGCGACACTGCTTGTGCTTTCCCACCGCCTTGCCTGGCTTAACAGCTGGCGCGAGCCCTGGCTGGCGGCCGCGGTGCTGACCTTCGCCAGTTTTTGCCTGGGATTCCTGCCCGCCGCAGAAAACGCGCCGGCCATTCAACTCAGCCTCCCGGCACTGACAGAGCCAACCCACACAGCCGCTTATGCGGCAGTGCCCACCAGCGAAATCAACGACTCCGACGTTTCCTGGTCTTGGCTACTTATGGCCTGGGGCTGGATCTGGGTACTGGGCGCGGCCATCAGTCTGGGGCGTCTGGTATTGGGCCATTGGCGACTGGTCAAGCTGGTGAAGCGCGGCAAGCTACTACCGCCACAGGGGGAACTGGCGCGGCACCTGGGCGTGATAGATGCGCCGGAAAAATTGAAATTGGTCCTGGTGCAGCAACGGATCTCCCCTTTCGCCGCTGCCCTGCCGACACCGACGCTGGTACTCAGCCAGTGGATGCTCGATAACCTGTCCCTCGAACAGATCCGCCTGGTTGTCCGTCACGAACTGGAGCATCTGGCGCAACGGGATCCACTGGTGGTACAGGGCCTGCAATGGATGGCGGCTCTGCTGTGGTTCAACTGGCCGTTAAAAGCGCTGGCGAAATTGGCGGTGGCGGCCCTGGAGCAGGGCTGTGACGAGCAGGTACTCAGAAAAGAAAACCCGAAACGGCGGAGGGCCTATGCAGAAGCAATGCTGAAGACCCTCCGCCAAACCGCGACAGCTCACGGCAATGATCCTGTCGCGGCATTCTCAACGCAAAACCAAAGGAGCTTCACCATGAGAATCCGCCATATTCTGAACGGCAAACTGAGCGCCCGCAAGCGCCCCAACACCGCGCTGTGGGCCGCGACCCTCGGCGGCGCCCTGTTGCTGAGCCTGCAGCCACAGCTGGCACTGGCCGACAAGGTCGCGGAGGCGTTCATCAATCCGTTGCCCAACGCGAAGGTTACATCCAGTTTCGGTATGCGACCCTGGCCGATCAAAGACGAGCAACACAATAAAAAACGCCTGCACAAGGGTATCGACCTGAGCGCCGCCCGGGGCACCCAGATACAGGTACCCAAGGCGGGCGTGGTCACCTTCTCTGGCACCGATGGAGCCAGAGGTGAAGTGGTGATTATCGACCATGGCAATGGTACGGAAACCCTCTATGCACACCTGGACAAACGCCTGGTGAATAAAGGTGAAAGGGTCACACAGGGTCAGATCCTCGGTCTGGTGGGCAGCACCGGCAAGGCCACCGGGCCGCACCTGCACTGGGAGCTGCACCAGGACGGCGAAGTGGTTGACCCGGCAAGCCAGGTTCCATTTTTTGCCAAGCAACCGGTGTTGGTGCTGGCAAAGCAATAACTCGCTGATTGCGAATTCGCCGGCAACGATACTCTGAATAAAAAGGTCGCGTACCGCACCGGTGTTTCCCGTGCGATACGCGGCTTATTTATTTCAGCGGCAGTAATCGGCAGTACAAAAATCACTTTGCGGTGGATGCTTCCATTTTGCCAATCGTATCAGGCTTTGTGGATAACACGTCAGCCACATACCAGATGCTGTATTCCGGTGCACTGTGAATGCGCTTCCGCGTTTTCTGCGCGAGGAATACAAAGCTCACGGCGCCGACCGCGGCCACCAGATCGATCAGATAACCGCTGCCCCCATGGTTCCAGCCGAAACCGGGCACCAGTGCCGACAACAGACTCACCAGTGGGATCAACAGTGTGGCGACAGCAGATGCATATAGCAGATCCACCGCACCGCTGGCCGCCCCGCGAACAAATGCCCAGGCAATTGCAAGGATAAATACCCCGTAGTAAATCCCGCTGTGCCAGGTGAACATGGCATCGGCGCCAATGGCCCGCAACGGCAGCAACTTGGCCGCGGCGATGGTGGTGGAAATACCGGCTATACAGCCGAGGCAAACTCCCACCGTCAGTGCTCCGAGGATTTTCGAGGCGCGCGTCTGGGTCACACCTAAATGCTCGTAGCCCTTGCGACGTTTCTTGCGATGGGTCTCGATCCACAACAGGTTACCGGTGTAAAACAGTACCGCACCGGCGAGACCCAGCAGGAAGTAAGCCCAGCGCACCGGGTTGCCACCGAAATTACCGAAGTGCAGCGCGAAGAAACTGGTTACTGTAGCAAACCAGCCATCCTGCTCACCGGGCATATAGCTTGTCACGGTGATATCGCCCGTGAAGGGATCAACGCCGGCGTATCCAAACGTTGCGCCGCGCATACCATAGCGCGAGTTACTGCCCGCTACGCGCATTTCCAAACCGTGGTCTTTGTCGAAGTGATAATTGAGGTAGATGGGTTCAAAGCCCGGTGCCTGCTCCTGCAGGCGCGCAACAATCTGCTGCGGATTCAGCGGCGGCTGATGGTGCTGCACCTGTACCTCTGCCGGTGCGCGGCCATTTTTTTCGAGCAGCGCTCCCTGTGCACCGTAGAACTGGTCGTGAAATGCGAAAACCACCGCGGTCAGTGCCATGATGATGTGGAACGGTAAACTGAACAGGCCGAGGGCGTTATGCAGATCCAGCCACATCCGCTTCAGGTTTTTGCCGATGCGCAAAATAAACAGGTCTTTAACCAGCGTCGGCAACAGCACGATTACTCCGGAAACCAGAGCAATAAAATACAGCAGGGATATTGTGCCCATGATAGGCATGGCGATATCGTGATCTATCAGAATTCCAATCTGACGGTGCAGATCATCCACCAGCTGCCCTACCGCCGAAGGCCCCTCACTGTGTACCTGCAAAGAACCATCTTCGCCCAGCTCCGCATAATAGGTGGTTCCACTGCCGCGCGGACCACTACTCCAGCTCATACGCGCCGGGCGTTCAATACCGGGTTCCAGAGTAATTTCGTAGTTGATAGCGGCCTTCGGGTATTCCGCCAGCACTTTTTCCACAAGCTCCGGTGTTTTTTCCAGTGGCGTGTGCTCACTGATTGACATCGGTGCCGAAGCCCAGCGCTGCAGCGGCGCTTCGAACATGGTGATAGACCCTGCGTAAAACGCGATAAACAGTGCGAGGCCACAGACAATACCGACCCAACTGTGGATATCCCGGTACATGCGCACAATGTCGCTACGTATTTTCATGATTGTTTGCCTATACCCAACTTACGCCATCAATAACCGGCTGCCATACAACAGCCCCCACAACAGCAGATTCGCCCCGCCGAGCCAGGTCCAGGCGCGCGCGCCGTTGTGAAACAGAAAACAGAAACTCAATATCAGTGCCCACAGCGGAGCCATCAGCCACATGGTGAGCTGCGCCCGGGCGGAAAAAAAACCGATCTCAAGTGGTCCGAACTGGACCAACATCCCACAGATGGCCAGTGCCAGAAAAAAGCCGGCGACGGCTCCGGCTCCGGCTTTACCGAACCAGTTGCGGCTGGAAAGTACCGGTGGTTTCACGATGTTTTCCCTCCCCGCTTATGCCGCAGATAACCAATAACCATGGGCGGTACCGTCCACATAAGCATCACGCCGGTCAGCAAGATAAATACCGATGTGGCGGAACCGGAAAATTGCAGCAACAGAAGCAGTGCAACTAGGAGTAGCAACATCCCGGTCAACGCCAACAAACGTAAAGGTAGCGCCGCGGCATACAAACGCTGGTTGGGGCTTGCGAGATACAGCAGACCGGCGCCGAGTACGATCAGTAATGCGGCAGCCGTCAAAAAAAGTGAAATCACAGAATTTCTCCGGTGGTCACACGAAAAATAAAATGCAGCAAGGCCCACCGGGCGGGCCTTAGTTTTGTATTTGAAGATTCTGGTTTACCAGCTGTATTGCAGACGCGCAGTGACTACCCGGCCCTGCCCATAGAAACAGGATTGAGAGGTGCCACAAGTCACGAGATAGCGCTCGTTGTTGATGTTGCGTGCATTCAGCGATACAGAAACGCCTTCGAACTCCGGACGTGTGGCACCGAAGTCGTAACGGGCCAGCAGGTCGAAAAGGGTGTAGTCGTCCATGCGCAGTGTGTTGTTGGTGTCGCCGTAGCTCTCACCCGTGTAACGCACACCGGCGCCGAAGCCCAGGCCCGCCAGACTGCCCTGTTCAATGCGGTGATTGATAAACAGCGACGCCAGTACATCGGGCACCTGCTGCAGTTTGTTGCCGACAATCGGATCGTTGGATTCGGTGACCACGGCATCGAGACGGGAAGCAGAGGCGATCAGCGTGGTGCCGGATGTCAGTGCAGCGCGCCCTTCCAGTTCCACACCTTTTACCTGAGCTTCACCGGCCTGGACCTGGCACACACGGCGGCCGCAAAGGGTACCGTTGGGATCCGAGGTCGCTACATTTTGCTGGGTGATTTCAAACGCACCCAGACTCAGGTAAATATTGTTGCCACTCTGGAAACGCACACCGGCTTCCACCTGATCACCGGTAGTGGGCTCAAACAGCACACCATCCAGGGTGGAGGACGGATCAACCACCTGCGGCAGGAAAGATTCGGAATAGCTCACATAGGGCGCGAGACCATTTTCGAATAGGTAAACCGCGCCGGTACGCCAGGTAAATTCATCGGCTTCGGTGGCGAATTTCGCATCGGTCAACAGATTCACACTGGTATCGTCCGCCCAGTCGTAGCGACCTCCGATATTGAAACGCAACTTACCTGCACTTATCTGGTCTTGCAGATAGACACCGGTCTGTTTACTTTCCGAAGAGCCGTACACCTGCGGGTTCATGTTTTCCGCGTAGTTGCTGCTGCCGCGGGATTCCGGATTGAAGATATCCCACAGCGGATCGACCTGTCCGCTGGGTAACCCTGGCAGGCTCACCAGATCGCGGTAGTGTTCCCATTCGGTGTTGAAGTAATCCATACCTCCGAGCAACGTGTGTTCCAGATTGCCGGTTACAAAGCGCCCTTCAAGTTGGGTGTCGATGGCATATCCATCGCTATCTCCGTCGCCCTGCACTGCGCGACGGCCGATGGTCTGGCCATCGATACACTGGTCACCGTATGTGGTTGCAGAGCAGTCGGTGACCGTATCACCCGACAACACCGTGACCCGATAGAGGGTATCGATATGGGTGTAACGGACGTTGTTGCGCAGGGTCAGGTTGTCGTTGATTGCATGCTCGAAAAAGGAACCGACCAACAGCTGGTCTCGATCGAAGGTATTCCAGTCCGGCTCACCGATATTGGCGTCGTTTTCGATGTATTGCCCATTGGAGGCGGCGTAGGTACCGAGTGCCGGCAGGAACTGGAACGTGGCCCCGCCCTCATCGCGCTGGTACTGGGTGAGGAAGGTCCAGGTGGTCGCATCACCCGGCGTCCAGGTCACGCTGGGTGACAGGTAGTAGCGGCTCTTGTCTACACCATCGACCTGACTGCCGCCATCTTCAATCACACTGACAAGTCGCCCGCTCACACTACCGGCCTCATTCAGAGTGCCGCCGAAATCCGTGGCGATGCGGCCGGAGAAATTATCCAGGTCGGTATAACCCTGGCCCTGTACCTGCACCTCGCGCTGGGTCTGGCCGTTAGCGCGTTTGGTCACCATGTTCACCATACCGCCCGGCGCCGCCTGCCCGTACAACACGCTGGATGGCCCCTTGAGCACTTCCACCTGTTGCAGACCGAAGGTGTCGAAGCCAAAGCGGGTCCACTGACCGCCCGCCGGCAGCCGCAGGCCGTCGACAAAATTGTTGTTGGAAGAGAAGCCACCGGCGCCGAAGCCGCGCACGGAAATCTCATCGGTGCGACTGTCGATACCGGAAGGCTCCGGCTGCACGCCGGCGGTATAGGACAGGGCGTCGGCAATCGTGGATGCCGCGCGCAGGTCGATCTCCTCGCGGCTGATTACCGAAATGGTCTGCGCGGACTCGATGATCGGGATACCCGCTTTGGTTGCGGACATTGCCTTGGAAAGCCCGGTGGCGGTCACCACCACTTCTTCCAGGTTTTCCGCCATTTCCCCCTGCCCGCCTGCAGTTTGGGCATTGGCCTGGGCAATACCGATAAACAGAAGTGACGCCGCCAGAATGCTGGCGGACGCTGGTGGTCGCAATGCCATATCAACTCCGATGATTTTTTGTCAGAAGATCAGAAAGTGCGAGTGGCCCCATTTATCTCCCACCCACAATAAACGCAAACGATTATCATTAGCTCTTTGTTTTTCAGGAGCGAATATAGTGGCGTGCACGGACTAATGCAAGGCGACATGCCACAAATTCATTCGCCACTGCCTACCTGGATCAAAAATTGATCAGCGCGTAGAGCAGTGATAGAAATTGGGTGGCTACTTTCGAGCGATTAACAAAGCCAGTGATGGGGTATCGGGATGAATCTAGTGGCAGAGGATGTACAGCTGCGGCACAGCCGACACAGAGCGGAAGCAGGAATTTCAGAGGGGGTTAGCACGGTCGCCAATATGACCAATAGGGTTGCGCGCGGCCATCGCCTGCTACCAGGGTATCGAGGTTCCGTCCCAAAAGAGGAGCCTGCCGGTATCGGACTCCTTCAATCCTGCGAGCACGGAAACCACTCTCGCCGCACTCAGCACAGGCGAATACAGTTTGTCCGCAGCAATATTTTTCTGGAACGGTTTGGAAAGCGTGGTATCCGTAGTACCGGGGTGAATCGCCACTACCCGGCAGAAATCGAGTTTGCGGCCCCACTCGATGGAGAGGTTGCGCACCAGCATATTCAAGGCCGCCTTGCTCATGCGGTAGCTGTACCAGCCACCGAGACCATTGTCTTCGATACTTCCGACTTTGGCCGACAGCGACGCCCAGGTAAGAGGAGAGTGTCGCCGCAGCTGCGGTGATAGCGCCTGCGCAAGATGCAGGTGGCTCAGGACATTGATGGAAATACTGCGAAAAAGTGCGTCATCGGTGCACTGCAAGAGGTTTTTTTCCGGCAAGTGTCCATCCCAGTGCAGTGTGCCGCAGCAATTAATCACCCAGTTCGGCAGTGGCTGCGATTGCAGCCACTCGGCTGCCGTAGGCACCGATTCCGGGTCACTCAGATTGGCTTTAAGGTGAGACTGGGTGGGCGCAATAGGCAGTTCCCCGCGACTGACAGTGAGGAGTTTTGCGCGGGGAAACCGCGCAATCAACTCTCGACATATTGCCAGGCCGAGACCGCCACTGGCCCCGGCCACAAGAACACACGCTGGCGACGAATTTTCCGGTTGGCTCATCGACAGTGCGGTCCTCGTGTTGCCCTCTAGTGGATTACTTTTCCAGCTTGGCAGGCGGGGCTTTTCCGACTTGTTTCTCGGAAACTTTTACTACCCGCAACATGGGTTCGTCGGAGCGGAAGATCAGCCCGTGTATTTCCGTGGTGTTCTGTCCCTGCAACATCTGCTGCAGGAACTGCACGATCTGCGCGGAGATTTCCTGCCCCGGTACCAGCACGGGAATCCCCGGGGGATAGGGCACGATCTCGTCGGCGCAGGTGCGCCCCACCAGTTTCTTCTCCGCCGCCACGCCGTTGTCCATCAGCGGCAATTCTTCGGTTTCCGCGAAATAAGCGTCCGCGGGCAGGCAACTCAGGCGAGTAAATTCCGGCAGCTGGCGCGATGCGCTGATATGGCTGCGACGGCGGCGCGGGCTGCGCGCAAGTTCCTTCAGTGCGTGCACCAGGCGCAGCAGCTTGCTCTCGGTACTGCCGATGGTCACCAGTACCGTGATGGTGTTGTAGGTGGTCTTCTCCACCTGGATACCGAACTGGTCGAACAGTTTTACCTGTATTTCCTTGCCGGAAAAACCGCTACCGGTTACATCAATGGTGACCTTGGTGGGGTCGAGACGGATATTGTCATTGGCCAAGGGCGCGGGGATCAGATCTGCGCAGGTGAGCGCCCGGAAAACCCCGGTGGCATCCACTTCGCGGCGCAGGGTCTCGACCATCTGCAGGCAGTGACGCAGGCGGCCGTAACCTTCCATCGCCATCTGTTTACGCGCCACATCCAGACTCGCAATCATCAGATACTGCGGGCTGGTGGAGGCGTACATATTGAGGTTTTCGCGAAAGCGGAACTCGTCGAAATCCGGGTCCTGCACGTGGATCATGCTGGCCTGGGAAAAGGCCGACAGCATCTTGTGCGTGCTCTGGGTGACATAGTCGGCACCACACTCGAGTGCTGTCGGCCGCAGTTCGGTGTGGAAATATCCGTGAGCGTACCAGGCCTCATCGATCAGTACCTTCACGCCGCGCTCGTGGGCGTAGTCGATGATCGGCTTGAGATCGTAGCGCAGGCCATCGTAGGTGCATGAGGTAATCACCAGCAGTCCCGCATCCGGGTGCTCGTCCAGCGCCGCTTCGATATCCGCGCGGCGCACCGGGCCGTAGATACCGAACTGGGGATGCAGGGTGGACTTAAGATACACCGGCTCCACCCGGTTCATCACAATCGCGTGGTGCACCGACTTGTGACAGGCCTGATCGACAATGATTTTTCCGCCGCCACCGAGTATCTGCTGGATCACCACCTTATTGGCGGTGGACGTGCCATTGGTGAGGAAAAAGGTGTGCTCGGCACCAAAGGCCTGCGCAGCCAGGTCCTGGGCCTCCTGGATCACCGAGTGGGGCTCAAGCAGGCTGTCCAGTACCTGTACCGAAACCGAGAGATCCGTGTTGAACACGTGCTCCCCCATAAAGCGGTAGAAGTCCCCTACCCAGGGGCTGTTGCGCAGGCTGTCACCACCGGAGTGACCGGGGGTGTGCCAGGCATCGCGGGCGGAGAACACATACTCCTTCAGCGTGTCGGCAAATGGCGTGGAAGCGCGGCGGGCGATGAATGCCTGCACCAGGCGAAACATCTGGTTGAAATTGCACTCGCGGCGGTCGAACAATTCATCGAAGCGCTTGCGCACAGAAGCGGGTGCCCCGCCCTGGTCGCTCAGAAATGAATCCTGCGCCACCAGAAACACATTCAACTGCGCACGCAGATCATGCAGGCGATCCGCCAGTGCCTCCGCGCCCTTCAGCTCCTCGGGGCTGCAGCCGGCATCGATGATCAGCGCCTGCAGTTTGTCCTCTGACAGCAGGTAATTTTCCAGCGCGCTGTGCATCACCGACTCGAAACGCAGCCCGAGGGGATTTTCATGCTGGGCGGCGGTGGTATTGAGCGCGCTCACCCAATTGCAACTGAGATCGCGGTCATTACTGACCAGTGCCACCCGGCACTCCAGTGGCTGGCGCTGCTCTCTCAGATTGCCCAGATCAGGCATCGTCATTTCCATATCGCTTCTTCTTATCTTTAAGCATAGAAGGCGGATACTAAATGAGGCAGACGACGAAAACGGAGGGTTGGAATGATTTGGGGATTCGTGTCGAAAATTGGTCGAAATACAAAATCAACCAATGAAAAATGTGATCACATTAGAACTTAGCACTCTGCACTTCACCATTGAATTGCAGACAATGTTGCACACGAACTCGTTGCACGGGCGTCAAATCATTGACCGTGAAATACTCGAATTCCGAGTGCTCCGATGACAGGGTAATGCCCCCATTACCCTTGAAGTGCGCGCGAAAAATAAATACGTGGGAATTGTAAACGCGGTGGTAATAGACGCCGCTCAGGTAGTCGATGACGATGTCCCGCCCCAACTCCTCACGGCACTCCCGATGCAGCGCCTCGTGAATCGTTTCACCGAGATCCAGTGCGCCACCAGGCAGCCCCCAGGATTTATCGGCGTAGGTGGCGCGCAATTGCAGCACGGCGCCCTCGAGGTTGGTGATAACCGCATGAGCGCTCAGTTTGTAGGTATCGTCAAATCCCATCCGTGGACCTTGCGGTTTGAGCTCAGCTTCCGGTACCCCGGGCCAGCTCGAAGCCGATACCCAAAGTCTGTACCGACTCATCGTAGTCGATCAGGCTCTCGCCGTAACCATTGAAATACTTCACGTAACCCCGTACCCGATGCCCCATGGGGAAGCTCCAGCGCAGCTCGCCCGCGCCCTTGTTGTCCGAGCGCAAATTGTTGCGCAGCATCAGCGACACCGCGTGCTGCCCGATTTCCACACCGCCGGTGAGTTCAAAGTGGCCGAGGTAGTACTCGAGATCCGGATTGTCGTCTTCCTCGCGACTTTCGCGTATGCGGTACCAGGGCTTGAACGCGAAATAGTACTCGTCGTGTTCAAACACAAAATTGGCGTAAATCCGGTTCCAGCTGCGGGAATACGGTTCGCTGCGGCCATTGGACTGGTGATTGATGGCGAGCTGGTTGGCGACGTTCTGGAAGCCGAACACGGTCCAGTCATTCAGCCAGGTCATGATCAGCTCCGGCTCGTGGTTGGTTTCACGAAACGGCGAGGAATCGTCGGAATTGTAGGCCTGCCAGAAAGAACGGTTGGTGTAGGCGACACTCATGAACGACGCCTTGCCGAGGAAGCCCCGCCATACCGGCACCTGTACCGAGAGCTGAAACTGCACTTCCATCGAATCCAGGTCGATGGGCTCACCATTTACCGTCACATCTTCAAGACCGGCTTTGTTGGGGTGCGGGTTATAGGTGGCCGGCAGCAGGTAATTGACCTTGTGAGAAGCGAGCGTAAACGGGTTTTCCGCCGCTTCGCGAATGGCCTTGGCACGCTTGCTGAACAGTACCTGCCCCTCCGCGGGCGGCTCCGCTTCTGGCACTGTGGCGAACAGCGGGGTTTCCGCTTGCGGGTTGTCACGTATCACCGCCAGCTCGCAACGGATACGCATTTCTTCCAGGGTGATATTGGCGGGCGCGGTAAGCAGCTGTTCCCGCAGGCAGTTTTGCTGGCGCCGCTCCTCGCTCTGCAGCGAGTCGTCCATCTGCAGCAGTTCTATTTCCTGATCTGGCGGCGGCACCTGTTCCGTTCCCTGTGTTGGTACCTGTTCGCCCCCGCGTTCTGCTTGTTGGGCAACGCCGTCGAGGTTCGGCTCCTGGGCCACGGCGTACGAGGAGAGCTGAACTCCACACAACAGGAACAGGGCTATCGGTTTAACAAGATGAAGAGGGAAACGGCGACGGAATACAGACAAAACAGGCGCTCCTGGACAGATGCAGGGCGCCAGTGTACACGGTTTGTAAAAGGGTGTTGTGCGGCGGATCAGATCCTGTTCAACGCTGGATCACCTGACGATTCAGCACAGGGACACCAGTTCCGGGGACCACTCCAGATCACGCAGGCGTACCTGCCACAACCGTCCGGTGCTGCTCGGCCAGTCGTAGCCCACCAGCAGGCCGCGATGGTCGACAAAGCAGTGGGCATCGCGCTCGGCCTCATCGCCGAGATAGGAAAAGACACGGATATCTGGCCCCAGGTCGTGTACCCCCTGAATATTGGCATCTCCGGGGAGTATCGCGGCACGGCGATGGTTCACCCGCGGCGCCAGCAGCTTGCCGCGCTGGGATGGATCGACAATATCCGGCGCCACCACTTCCACACCAAATTCCATATCGCACAGGCGCAGCAGCAGCGGCCCCATGAAGATCCGCATCAGAGGAAACAGCAGCCGGTTATTGCCGGTCAGCACGCTCTGCTGCAACCCATTGGGACCGGTCCACTCCGCCTCAATGGGGTTGCCCATGGCGGGTGCCTCGCCGGCAGCGGGGGCGAGACGATAGTGGGCGTTTACCTCGTCCATCTCGTCTTTCCACACCACGCGGCATTCGGTGACCAGGCCCGCGCTCATCA
Source organism: Microbulbifer sp. (assembly GCF_036563125.1). Classification (GTDB taxonomy): domain Bacteria; phylum Pseudomonadota; class Gammaproteobacteria; order Pseudomonadales; family Cellvibrionaceae; genus Microbulbifer. The sequence continues at coordinate 8,568 of NZ_DATCMV010000162.1, read as the reverse complement.
GGGCATGAACTTCCATTCCATGCCCCTGCTCGCCCACCAGCCGGCGGCTGACCAGCATCAGGCCGCCCTTCTCATCGCGCCCCAACTGCCAGTCGTCCTGCACGGGCATCGTTCGGCCATCACAGCTGTACTGGTATCGGCCCTGGGCCAGGTTAGCAGTCATTCGCATAAGATCTTCGTCCGTGATTTCTCTTGATGCTGAAGGTGAATTGATTGGTGCAAGCGCACAAAATTGATGCATGGATTACCGCACTCTTACCTGCAAAAAGTATTGCACAGGGGTACAGATTTGCTGCGGATTTGTGAAATTTGCGGGAACTTTTTGTGAGGGTAAAAACACAGATTCGGACATCACCTGAGTGAATATTTACCGCCCGCGATTATGTCCGGGAACGGGAGACCATTTGCGGCCCCTTACCTTGCAGGAACGGCAAAGTGCTCGCCGTATGTGACTTTGGGGCATAATCGGTGGTCTTGTTACACGAGCTGGTTACATCAAGGCTCGAAATGGAGTTCTACAGGGAGAAAGGCCTATATGCTCGAATGGCTCAATTTACACATCGCCTACTGGCACTGGCTCGTTCTCGGGCTGCTGCTGGTCACCGCGGAAATTTTTGTTTCCGGTTTTATCCTGTTCTGGTTCGGGCTCGCGGCACTCGCCATCGGCGTGTTGCTGCTAGTCGTGGGTATTCCCATCACCGCGCAGTTGCTGTTGTGGGCTGGCCTGTCGGTTGCGCTGGTGCTGCTGTGGCTGAAATTTATCAAGCCCAACTGGAAAGACCGCACCACCTCCGGCATGGCCATGGAGGCACTCACCGGCCAGGTGGGTTCGGTGATCGAATCCAATATCGGCAGGCCCCGCGGCCGCCTGCGTTTCCCGGCGCCAATTCTGGGGGAGGACGAGTGGCAGTTCATGAGCACCAGCGAAATCGCTATCGGTGAACGGGTCAAGGTGCTCAATATTTCCGGCAATACCCTGGTAGTCAGCCCGCTTTGACAGGTTCGGCGACAGCGCCGGCAATTTTTTTTATAACGACGGTTTCAATGTGGAATTTTTAGGGGAGTAAAACGTGGAAGGATTATCTGTAGTAGTAGCGCTGGTGATTCTGGTGATCATCACCATCGGCATGGGCGTGCGCATTGTGCCCCAGGGTTCCAAACATATCGTGCAGCGGCTGGGTAAATACCACAGCACCCTGAACCCGGGCATGAACATCATCATTCCCTATGTGGATCAGGTGCCCTACAAGGTGACCACCAAGGATATCGTGCTGGATATTCCGTCACAGGAGGTGATCACCGAAGACAACGCCACCATCATTGCCAACGCCGTGGCCTACATCAATATCGTATCGCCAGAAAAAGCGGTGTACGGGGTGGAGGATTACGAAATTGCGATCCAGAACCTGGTGCAGACGGCGCTGCGTTCCATAATCGGCGAGATGTCACTGGACTCGGCGCTCTCATCCCGCGACCTGATCAAGGCAAAACTGAAGGAAGCCATTTCCGACGACATCTCGGATTGGGGCATCAACCTGAAGACGGTGGAAATCCAAGACATCAATCCGTCTGCGACCATGCAGAAGGCGATGGAAGAACAGGCGGCGGCAGAGCGCCAGCGCCGCGCCACGGTAACTCGTGCGGAAGGTGAAAAGCAGGCGGCCATTCTGGAAGCGGACGGCCGCCTTGAGGCCTCCAAGCGGGACGCACAGGCGCAGATCGTGCTGGCCGATGCCAGCCGTGAGGCCATCGAGCGGGTAACCCGTGCCATCAGCGACCAGGAGCTGCCAGTGATGTACCTGCTGGGCGAACGCTATATCGGCGCGCTGGAAAACCTCTCCACCTCAGACAACGCCAAGAACATCATCTTCCCGGCGGATCTTCCCCATGCCATCAAGGGCTTACTGAATCGCTAACCGTGACCCTGGCAGCGTTATAAATAGCGCTGCCAGAATTCTGCCTGCCCGTACTCCTCATCCAGCGCATAGGGCTTGAAGCCGCATTTGCGATAGGCCGTACGGGCGGGATGGTTTTTCTCCAATACTTCCAGAGTGATCTTGACGCAGCCGCGCTCGCGGGCTTCCTGTGCCACCTTTTCCATCATCAGGGTGCAAACGCCCTGCCCACGCGCCGCTTCACTCACCATCATGTCGTGAATGTTCACCAGTGGTTTGCACAGGAACGTGGAGAAGCCCATAAAGCAGTTGGTCAGCCCCAACGGCGTATCCCCGCGGTATGCGATGACCGAGAAAGCACCGGGAAAGGTCGCCAGTCGCTCAATCAGATCGTTGCGGCAGTTGTCCGGCAGTGGCTCGCCGCCACCGCAGGGATCTCGTGCGTACTCATCCAGCAGTGCCAACAGATCTGCCGCCTGCTTCTGATCGCGGTAATCCACCAGCACTATTTCCAATGGTGCGCTGCTCTGCTCTGTCAAACCCCAACCTCCACGTCTGCTGTATTCAATTTATTCATGGTGTCTGTTCGCCCGCCTGTCGCCTGGCCTCGGCCCTTGCGCCGATCTCGCACTGCACATTAAAAAAGCGTCGGTAATTGCGCACGCGGGCACGCTGGGCCAACAGCCAGCGCACTTTCTTGCGCCGGCGCGCCAGAGTGGCGTTGTGTTTGTTCAGGCGGCGCGGGCGGCGAATCACGGAGTTGCGAAGCCCCATACGGCCTCTCCTTTTGGGTTGTCGAGTTGCTCGGCGAACTTCGGGTGACGGCGCAGATTAGCAGATGTGACACCGGCCTTCGATACAGCAGGCACCGCCATAGTGCATTGGCGCGTCCTGCCAAAAAGGCTATCCTGCCTGATCAATGCAGCCCAACGGAATGATTGCCTTGTCACAGCTAAAAGATCTGATCCAGAAAAACCGTGAGTGGTCCGAGTCTACCCGTCGGGAAAAGCCCGATTTCTTCCTCAAACTCTCCGAACAGCAATCGCCCGAATACCTGTGGATAGGCTGCGCGGACAGCCGCGTACCCGCCAACCAGATCGTCGACCTGCTGCCCGGTGAACTCTTTGTACACCGCAATGTTGCCAACGTGGTGGTGCCCTCGGATCTGAACTGCCTGTCGGTGGTGCAGTACGCGGTGGAAGTGCTCAAGGTCAAACACATCATGGTGGTGGGGCACTACGGCTGTGGTGGCGTGCGTGCCGCGCTGGAGGACACCCGCCTCGGCCTCATCGAAAGCTGGCTGCGCCATATCAAGGACGTGCGCGACAAACACCACACCCTGATCGAGCTGTTCCCGGAAGAGGATCGTGTGGACCTGCTGTGCGAGCTTAATGTGCTGGAACAGGTGATCCACGTGTGCCAGACCGCCCCGGTGCGCGACGCCTGGGAGCGGGGCCAGGATCTCTCGGTACACGGCTGGTGCTACGGCCTGTCCAACGGCCTGGTCAACGACCTGGAGATCACGGTGGAAAACACCGCGCAGATTCACGACGTGTATCACCGCGCGCTCACCAGCCTCGCCCAGCGCGGCAAAGATTGATCCCCGCCAGCGGGCGAAATCCGCCAATTGGCTCGCGGTTACCAACAGTGGTAACCGCAAGTTAACTTTCCCTCCGTTTTTCCCTACACTCCCCAACCTCAAAAAAATCACACCGAATAGATAAAAGCGGTATCAGGGGTAAACATGTCCGATTTTCGTGTTTGGGAATGTCAGATCTGTGGCTGGATTTACGACGAGGCCAAGGGCTCGCCGGATGACGGCATTCCCGCCGGCACCCGCTGGGAAGACATCCCCGACGACTGGACCTGCCCCGAGTGCGGTGCCACCAAGGACGAATTCGCCATGCTGGAGGTAGCCGGCGCGGCGCCAAAGGCGGCCGCCCCCTCCGCAGCCGCTGACAGCAAACCATCCGCGACCGTCGCCGCCAAGCCACAAACCGCTGCCGGCCGCATCTGGGAGTGCATGGTGTGCGGCTGGGTATATGACGAGGCCAGAGGCGCCCCGGAAGAAGGCATTCCCGCCGGCACCCGCTGGGAGGACATTCCCGACGACTGGACCTGCCCCGAGTGCGGGGTGGGCAAGGAAGACTTTGACATGGTGCTGGTCAGCCAGCCGCAGGCGGAAGAAGTGTCCGCGCCCCCCGCAGCACCGGTACTGGATGACATCGATCCCCTGGTCATCATCGGCACCGGCCTCGCCGGCTATCACCTGGCGAAAGAGTTTCGCAAGCTGGACCAGCGCACTCCGCTACTGCTGATCAGTGGCGATGACGGCACCTTCTATTCCAAGCCGCTGCTGTCCGCTTCCCTCGCCCACGGCAAGACCCCCGCACAACTGGCCAGTGCCAGTGCCGAGGACATGGCGCGGGAACTGAATGCGGAAATCCTGGTGCACACCCATGTAACCGATGTGAACAGCGAGTCACAGCTGCTGACACTGGTGTCCGACAACGGCGGCATCCGCTCCGAACTGCGCTACAGCCGCCTGGTTTTCGCCACCGGCGCCAGCTGCGCGCCGCTGCCGCCGGTGGCAGGCGACGGCCTGTCGCGCCTGTTCCGGGTCAACAGCCTCGGCGATTACCACCGTTTCCGCACAGCGCTCACCAACCACAAACGGGTACTGTTGATCGGCGCCGGCCTGATCGGCTGTGAATTTGCCAACGACCTGGTGCAGGCCGGCTTCGCGGTGGATGTGGTGGACCTGCAGCCCTGGCCCCTGGCCAGCCTGCTGCCGGAAGCCGCCGGCCGCGATATCCAACAGACTCTGGAGCAGGCCGGGGTGCGTTTTCACTTCGGCGCCGGCGTTACCGCCATTGCTCGCAGTGCTGGCGGCATCCGCGCGCAGCTGGCGGATGGCAGCAGTATTGACGCCGATATTGCCCTCGCCGCCCTCGGCCTCACCCCCAATACCGGGCTCGCACACGCCGCCGGCATCACCACCAATCGCGGTATCGTCACCGACCGCGAACTGCGCACCAGCGACGCCAACGTCTTCGCACTCGGAGACTGTGCCGAAGTGGATGGTCACAGCCTCTACTTTGTGGCCCCGCTTACCCAGAGCGCCCGCGCCCTGGCCCAGACCCTCTGCGGCACGCCGACATCGGTGCACTACGGCAGCATGCCGGTAGCGGTGAAAACCACCCTGCGCCCCACCGTGGTGTGCCCGCCGCGGCGCGGCAGCGAGGGGGAGTGGCAGGTCTCGGCATCCACGGACGGCGTGCGCGCGGAATTCGTGGACAATACCGGCAAGTTGCTGGGCTTTGCCCTCACCGGCAGTGCGATTACCGAGCGCGACACCCTCAGCAAACGCTGTGCGCCGCTGATGGATTGAAGGCCAGCCCAGCTGGTCTTTCCCCATTCCTGCCCCATTCCCGCGGTAGCAAAGAAAATCCGACAGCGCGGCCAGTTTTCCCGTAAAATGGCCGCCAGCACAAAATTTGAGCAATTTTTGATCGAAGTATGACGGCATCCAGCAAATCCGCGGCCCAGGCCAATACAGTCAGTACCGAGCAGTCCCCGGCGGAGCGCGGCCGCGCCCTGCGCGACACCCTGGGCCAGTTCGCCACTGGTGTCACCGTGATCACCACCCTCGATGGCAACGGCCAGCCGGTGGGCATGACCGTCAACAGCTTCAATTCCGTGTCCCTCGACCCGGCGCTGATCCTGTGGAGCATCGACCGCGGCTCCATGAGCTACGACGCCTTCACCCAGTCCGAGCATTTTGTGGTGCACGTGCTCAAGGGCGACCAGCAGCATGTCTCCAACCTGTTTGCCGGCCGCGGCGCCGACAAGTTCGGGCAGGTGAAGTGGCACAGCGGCCCGGGCAATATCCCGCAGCTGGACGACTGCGCCGCCCTGTTCCACTGCCGCCGCGCGCAGAATATTGAAGGCGGCGACCACACTATTCTGCTGGGTGAGGTACTCGAGTTCTCTGCCAGCGGCGGCGAGCCCCTGATCTTCCACCGCGGCCGCTACCGCGCCCTGGCCGGCGAATAACCGCATCGCCAAAGAATCCTGTCTGTTCCGGATGCTTTCCGGGCTATATTGACGCCGTAAACCCGCAGGAATTTGTATAAATTTTCGGCGGGTGCGTCACCTCAACGTCATACTTCTGGTACACCCTTGGGAGGCCTCCGCAACTGTGGACGTCGAAATGTACAGTACCGATACCCTGTTCTGTTTTGCCCACCGGGGTTACCCGAAGCGGGCCACGGAAAACACCCTGCAGGCCATCACCCATGCGCTCGAGTTCGATATCGACGGTATTGAAATCGATGTGTGGAACGTAGGTGGCGAGCTGATCGTCAAGCACGACCGTCGCCTCGGGCGCCTGCTGCCGGGGCGGGAGCTGCTGACGGAAATCGCCCCAGCCGCCTTGCGCCAGATGCTGCTGCCCGGTGGTGAACAGGTACCGACCCTGCGGGAAGTGCTTGAGCTGGTGGGCAACCACGTGCAGCTGAATATTGAGCTGAAAGGCCCCAACTGCGCCGCGCTGGCGGCACAGGAGCTGGAATCTTACATCCGCGACAACGGCGCCAGTTACGAGCAGTACATCCTGTCGTCGTTCGATCACCGCCAGGTTTACGAATGCCTGAAGCTGATCCCGCAGGTACGCAGGGGCGTGCTGATCGACGGTGTGCCGCTGGATCTCGCCGCCTGCGCAGTGCCGCTAGAGGCCTACTCCCTGCACCTGAGCCTCGACTTTGTGTGCCCGGAGATGATCGCCGACGGCCGCCGGCGCGGGCTCAAGAGCTACGTCTACACCGTCAACAACCCCCACGACCTGTATCTGGTGGCAAACATGGGCGCCGACGGCATATTTACCGATGAGCCGCAACTGGTGATGGACTACAACACCGCCAAGGCCGCGGAAGCGATCGTCCAGCAGGTCGATCAGTTCGGAGACCTGAACCAGGCGGGCTGAATCCTCGCCGCAGCCACTCTGGGAGCTTCCGACTCCGGGTTTGAAGCTCCCCCCTTCGCCTTCGCTGCCTGACTAATCCGGCCGCCTTCGGCACCCGCGAACCTTCACAGATGGAAAACGCCGCCAGCGTTTTCGAACCTTGTTAGAATCCCCCAAAATCCAATTCCCGGGGATCACCATGACCGACACGGCCAACGCCACTCCACCCGTCCGCCTGACCCAGTACAGCCACGGCGCCGGTTGCGGCTGCAAAATCTCGCCGGCGGTTCTGGACAGGATTCTGGCGGACAGCGAGGTCCAGCTGCCCGACCCGAATCTGTGGGTGGGCAATGCCTCCCGCGACGACGCCGCGGTCTACGCACTGGACGATGAACGCGGCGTGGTTTCCACCACCGACTTTTTCATGCCCATCGTCGACGATCCCTTCGACTTCGGCCGCATCGCCGCCACCAATGCCATCAGCGACATCTATGCCATGGGCGCCGACCCGCTGATGGCCATCGCCATTCTCGGCTGGCCGGTAAATGTGCTGCCGCCGGAAGTGGCGCGGGAAGTGATCCGCGGCGGGCGCGCGGTGTGCGCGGCCGCCGGCATTCCCCTGGCCGGCGGACACTCCATCGACGCACCGGAGCCCATCTTTGGCCTCGCGGTGACCGGAGTGGTGGAGAAACACCGGCTGAAACGCAACGACACCGCACTCGCCGGCAGCCGCCTGTACCTCACCAAGCCACTGGGCATCGGCGTACTGACCACGGCGGAAAAACAGGGCAAGTTGCGCGCCGAGGACCAGGGTGTGGCGCGCGACCTGATGTGCACACTCAACCGCCCCGGCAGCCGCTTTGCAAAGATTCCCGCGGTACAGGCGATGACCGACGTTACCGGCTTTGGCCTGCTCGGCCATCTAGTGGAGATGGCCGATGGCAGCGGCCTTACGGCACGACTCGACTTTGACGCGGTGCCGCGCATTGTCGGTATCGAACACTACCTCGAGCAGGGTTGTATCCCCGGCGGTACCGGGCGCAACTTCGACAGCTACGGCCACCGGGTACAGTTGGGCGACGACAGCCAGCACCTGCTGCTGGCGGACCCGCAGACCAGTGGTGGACTGCTGGTAGCGGTGGCGGCGGACGGCGAGGAGGAATTTCTCGCGGCGGCGGCCGCCTTCGACCTGGCGCTTTCGCCCATCGGCAGCCTGGTCGCGAGAAAGGCCGCTGACGAAGCCGCGGTGATCGTGGCATGAGCAAGCTGTCGTACAGCCCGAGTTCGAGTCGCGCCGACAGCGCGGACTACCGCGAGATTTTTCTGCACGACCTGCCGATGATCGACACCCGCGCGCCAGTGGAATTCAACAAGGGGTCATTCCCGAACGCAATAAACCTGCCGCTGATGACCGATATCGAGCGCCAGAAAGTCGGCACCTGCTACAAGCAGCGCGGCCAGCAGGCGGCCATCGCCCTCGGCCACGAACTGGTGAGCGGCAAGACCAAACAGGCGCGGGTGGAAGCCTGGGCGGAATTTGCCCAGGCCCATCCGGAGGGCTATCTGTTCTGTTTCCGCGGCGGCCTGCGCTCGCAGATCAGCCAGCAGTGGCTGCGTGAAGCCGGGGTGCCCTATCCGCGGGTGCAGGGCGGCTACAAGGCCATGCGCACCTTCCTGATCGAGGAAATCGAAAGTGCCGTGCGCGACTGC
>NZ_DATCMV010000138.1:0-5099 GCF_036563125.1 Microbulbifer sp. | reverse complement strand
CACCCGCATCGAAATCACCCCGGCCTCCCTGGATGAAAACGGCGAGTTTCCGGTACCGACGCCCACCAGCTACTACCGTTTCAAAACCGGGCCGCTGCACCAGGACAACACCAGCAATCCAGTGGACGGTGTACTGCTGAATGATTCACGTATCACTATGCGCACCGACAGCGTGATCGTTGAGGCACTGCTCGGTCAGGCCGATGCCCTGGACGAATACGCCATGGCGATCCAGCGCGCCGCCGCCAACAAGGAAACCCTGGCGAACGACCGCGAGCGGCTGGTGCAGGCCGCCATCGCCGAAGCCAAGCTCGAGGATCGCCTGGAGACCATTGTCGACCTCAATCGCCTGTGTGCGGTGGAAACAGCGGAATAAGGAGGAAATCCCCATGCCTCCAAGACATCCTGTCACCGATGCGACGCGAGTGCTCAATGCAGAGACAGTGACGCAGTCACCGGTGACCGACACTCAGGCAGCCACTGGTGGCGGATCTTCCGCCGCCAAGGGGCCCAGAATCAATACATTGATGTTGTATGACAGTGGTGATGCCGGGATCAGTGAGTTTTCACCGATTCTGGCGCGTGCCTACTACCCCAAGGCAAAGCTGGTCGGTATTGATTCCCTGGCGGCGCTTGCTGCGGCGCTGAGCAAATACAGCGAGATCGATACCCTGATCATCAATGTGCACTCAAGCCCCGGTTCCCTGCTGATCGACTACGCGAGCGCTTCACTCTCGCAGGTGCGGGACGCGCTGGCGAAAACCGGAGTCATCGTGAAATCGAAGATCGTGTTCGAGGGTTGCCAGATCATGCAGGACCCGATCGAAACCTGTCGCATGGTGGAGAAGATCTGCGGGCCAAAAACCCAGGTGGTTGGTTATACCTACTACAGCATCACCAACAAGTTTGAAATTGATTTCACTACGTTCGATGACCCTGTGGAAATCCAGTCGTTCTACAATGGCTTCACTCTGGACTACATGATCCCCGGTCTTCCTTCCGCGAAAGAATCCGTGGGTAAGGTGGTCGTCCACGGTCGGCGCTGGTTCCGGGATCAGTACGACGAAACGCTGCCGGAAAATGGCAACTTCCTGCATATCGAGAGTCTGGAAAGCCTGAAACGTTACACAATTGGCAACGCCGACGAAGCCCTGCGGGCAGAAGCGGATTTTGCCGGACCGGTTACACCGGGTGCGATAGTGACGGTTACCAACGTCTCGGCGGTGGCAAAAGCACACCAGAAAGCCACGGCAACGGCGGAACCCTGAGCCGAAGTTTTCCGGAAAAATAAAAAAGGGCTGTGGTAAACACCGCAGCCCTTTTTTATTGCACGGACTTTGCCGATTACGCGTCCTGCTTGATGTGCGGTGCGAGGTAGGTCATATAGTCGGCCTTGCCGATCGGGACACCCAGCTTGCGCAGAATCGCGTAGGCCATGGAAATGTGGAAATACACATTCGGCACCAGGTAGTCGTTGATGTACTGGCGTGCTGGCAGCTCGGCAAAGCGGCCCGGGCCGAGACCGATGCGCTTTACTTCGTCCAGCTTGCTGTCGTCGGCGGTAATACCCTCAACCATTTTCCTGGTCTCCGCGATATGCGCGCGCGCCTGCTCCAGTGAGGTCACCTCGATGCTCAGGTTCTCCACCGGCTGGCCAGCGCACCACTGGGAAAAACCGCGGGGCTGGTTGCACACCAGTGCCACCTGCGCGCCAAACGGGAACATATCCTCAGCCAGGCGCTCCTGCATCAGTGCGCCGGAATCGGCAACGTGCTTCTCGCCGATGGACAAAATATGCTCGAGCACATCCAGTCGGGAAGTGAAGATGCGCTTGATCTCATTGATTTCTTGGTTTGCCATGATGATCTCTTATTGGAGGAAAGGTACGCGGAAAGACATACGCGTTATGGTGCTGACTTTGAGCGTTTCAAGGGTGGCCCTGAAAGGAATTTCAGAATAAAAGACCTGTTGGTCAGCCACCCTTGCGGTAAACAATAAATATCACCAGATCCTCGGAGCCCGTTTGCCGCAACCCGTGGGAATTCCCCGGACGCGTTAGGATGGATGTGCCGGGGCCAACCTGCGACTTCACTCCATTCATGGTCAGCTCACCGGTACCGCTCATCACATAATAGATTTCGTCCTTGTGCTGCTCGTGATAACCAATAGCCGCGCCCGGGTGCAGAATGCGCTTGCGGAAAACGATGTCCAGGTCGGACACATTTGCAAAAAAGGGAAAAGCCGTGGTCTCACCACCGCCCTGATGTGGACCGGGTTGCTTTACTACGAGTTGCGATTCCTCTTCTATTGCGAAGCCCGCATCAGCCGCGTGGCCGGCAAGCCCCAGAAAAGCTGCAGTAATAAACGTAAGACCAGCTAAGTAAGTTTTCATATTTATTTATTGTGAGAATCCGGTGCAAGATTGCGTAACAAAATTGGAACCATCGCGCACACGATAAGTACCCGCCGCCGTATTGCAACTTGCCGTTTGTCGGTACGCCCATAGGGTGTCACTCGCCAGTCAGTCCTCCGCCTGCTGGCGAACACCCCGTCCTTCATGAGGCCTATTTTTCAGCCGGGCTGCTGCATCGCGGCAGTATCCATCCACACTAATTCCCAGATGTGGCCGTCCGGATCGCGGAAGGCGCGGCCGTACATAAAACCGTATTCCTCCGGCTCGCGGTAGGCACTGCCGCCGGCAGCAATGGCTTTTTCAATCATCGCATCTACCTCTTCGCGACTTTCCGCGGACAGGCACACTATCACCTCGCTGCTCTTGTATGTATCGCAGATCTCAAGCCCAGGCGTGAAGCTCTTGTACTTATCATTGGTCAGGAGCATGACAAAATTGCTTTCACCGATGATCATGCAAGTCGCGGTCTCGTCGGTGAACTGGGGGTTGAAATCAAAGCCGAGCCAGGAGAAGAACTCGACGGATTTTCCCAGATCGGCGACTGGCAGGTTTACAAATATCTTTCTGGACATGGTCTTTCCTCGGGTGAAGCCAGCGCTGGATTGCGTAGCTATCCAATAGTCGCAGCAGCGGGCTCAAATTCGACAGAGGTGATGCAATTTTTTGGCGGGCATTACTACGCCAGTTGAATATGAATATTAGCGTTTGCGTCCGGTGGCCTTGCACAGCAAAGCAAACAGCACCGTGGCATCCACCCCGAGTTGTTTCAATTTGTGCGGTTTGGCGGAATTTCGCGAGGAAATCAACACTTCCGGTACGCGATTACCGCGATGGTGACTGTCAGTAAGTCGAATGTCCTGGATTTCAGAAAATTGGAGGCGACGCTTGGCTGCTGGGTAATTGATTTCGATAGCGTTGGGATAAATCTCGACTCCAGTCGCGGTGGTGAAATACTCCCAGGCGATAAAAATAGACATCACCACTGCCGCAATTCCGATTCCGGGGCTACTGGTTAGACCCACGTAAATACCCAGGCTGGGCCACACTACGAGACTTCCGATGGGAAGCCAGTGGTAGCCATTACTGCACCCAAAGCGTGTTTGGCCGTCGAACGCTGCGGCAATATCCACTTTTCTGTGAATGGTATTTCTCAGCGTCTCAAATCCAGTTAGCTGGTATTCCACGTGTATCAGCACGTGACCATTGGAACCCAGCAGTTCCAGTCTCTGCATCAGCGGCCTTTCGCGCACATTAATAATGTGCTCCCAGGGTACCAAACCCCTTTCCCGGTTCTGGTGGATATACCAAATGCCTTCATTGTCAGTTGCGAGCGTGCGTAGTGGTAGAGACTTCAGTACACGAAAGATTGCCACGGCGAGACCCACAAAAAGGATCAATCCGAAAAGTGCGCCGATCCACTGTGAGCCTGAACTGTCCGGATCTATCACTGACTGGAAAAGCAAACCAGCAAACAGTGCGATCAGCGGCACCGAGATCAGCAGGCAACCTTTGTTCAGCGTTGCGAAACTCTTACTGAATGTATATTCCTGCATTGGTAACGTCACCGGATAGCCACGCCAGGTTTGCAGCGCGTCATTATTATTTTCATATTGTCTCTCGGTAGCTGTATGTTTTAAGCCATGATAAAACCCGACTCAGAAAGGAAAGCCTCCGTGGCTACCCAGTAGCATACGCAGGTACGCAGAACCCTCCGCCGTATGCAGCCATGCCAGTGCGCCCAGGTTGGCGAGTACGGTGAGCCAGAATATAAAGCGGAACGGCTGTTTGCGGGATTTGTGCCGCAACTGTTGCTGGGCCAGCCAGGCACCGGGCCAGCCGCCCAGCAGGGACATCAGGTGGAGCGTGCTTTCCTTGGTGCGCCAGTTGCCGGCACGGGCGGCGGACTTGTCCAGGTAATAGGACAGGTAGGTCAGCAGGCTCATGCCGATGTAGAGCAGCAGCAACAGCGGGGGAAGCCTGCCCAGTGCCACCGAAGCGGCCACTAGGCCGAGAAATACCAGGCCAACCATAAGCGGGCGGGAATTGCGGGAGGCGTTGCCTGCGGATTTGCGTTTTGGCTGTGACTTGGCCTGGGAATTGTCCCCCGCCAGCACTGCTTTCACTGCACAGGGGCGCCCCTGGCGGTCGGAGGATGGTTCGTAAGTCACTACATCGCCCGCTTTGGGGCGGCGCTGGCGATTGCCGAGCGCCTTGATATGGATAAATACCTGCTTGCCGCCGAGCATCGGTTCAATAAAACCGAAACCCTTGTCGTCATTCCAGTTGCGGATCTTGCCCTTTACGCGGCCAGCGGCCGGGGATCTTCTCTCAGACATACTGCCAGCCTGCTATCAAACGGATAGCTGGAGTGTGCCCGATTGAAGGCCGGGATCAAAGTGCGTAGCGCGCAATATAGTGGGCGATATCCATCAGCCGGGATTTGCCACTGAACTCAAAGCGCACCTTGCCCACCGCGGAAAAATACAGCTCCAGTTCACTATCGATATCAAAGGTGCCGGAGGTCTCCACCGACCAGGCCACGATATTCTTGTAAGGTAGGGAGGTGAAATCCTTCTTGCTGCCGGTGATGCCCTGCACATTCAGCGCAATGATGCGCTTGCTGGTAAACACCACGCCGTCGCGCATGGATTTGAACGAATCCAGTACTTCCTCGCCGTCTAGCAGC
>NZ_DATCMV010000074.1:0-2110 GCF_036563125.1 Microbulbifer sp. | reverse complement strand
GCCGCTGGTGGGTTTCGACCCGAATGAAGTCGACCTGTTTGAAATCCCGGTGGTCAAAGACCGTATGACCGCCCTGCTGGGCGACCACTACGAGCCTACGATGGCAGTATTGAAGACCGCCCAGAGTATCCAGCAGGAAGGGGCGCTGTACTACGTGCTGTCCCGCCATGCGCCCAGTGAAGTTCGCCAGTACACCGACCAGGCCGCGATGATCTGGAACGCGGATACAAACCAGATGGCGGTGATGCTGATCCAGGACGGCATGCCGGAAGTATTTTCCGAGCAAGTGGCCAGCGTAAAAGAAGCCCTGACTCCTACCCTGCCTGTAGAAGTTCAGCAACGTATAGACCAAGCCGTGGCCATCAAGAAGGCCGTAGATACCGGCACCCAGGCACTGCTCAACCCCGAGCAGGCACTGCAAGGCGCATTGGAAGGTGCGATAGAGGGTGCTGTGGAAAGTGCCGTCGAAAAATCGGTGGATTCTGTAGTGACCCAGGGAAGCGCCCAGGCCAAAGCAGTCATCGCCAACAACGCCGCTGCGCAAGACGTGGTTAATAAAGTGCAGGCTGGCCAAGAAGCCGTGGAAGGTACCAAGGAAACCCTCGATGCCATTAAAGAGCTGACAGAAACAGACCAGAGCAAATAAGTGGAAAACCATAAAAAATGCCGGAGCACTGCTCCGGCATTTTTTTTAGACTTGAAGCTGACCCTGTGGCGGCAAAGCACCGACGAAGGCTTTTCCCTTAAGTTTCCGTCAAACGCGTCGAATCTTTAATTCACACCTGTTGACGCACCATCCCGACATTCGCCGCGAATCTCGCCACCGTGCTGGGACACCACACGATCAATGACAAAATACCCATCGCGACAGAAACGGGTTTCCTTCAATTTAAGATCCAGCGCGTAATTGATGTCCAGCCGCTGGCCGCGCCCGGGCCTGCGCATTTCCTCGTTGCGCATCATGCCACTACGCATATTCGGGCTTTCGGTATAGGGGCCGCGGAGTTCCGGTACCGGCAGCTCCAGAGAATAGGTAAAACGCTTGGAACCGTTGGCGGAGATCTCGGTATGGAAAGATTCTTTCAGGCCCGGGTTGGGAGCCGTCGGGGTGCTGGAGCAGCCCCACAACAGTTGAGCCCCCATGGTGAGGAACAGGAGTCGGGAAACACAGCTGATATATCGCACGAGCACCTCTCGCTTTTCTTTTTGGCACTTGGCGACCGACGTACGGCCGCTTTTGCACTATAGAGGTTTCAGGTACTGAATCAACTGCCGGCACGCACACTACGGCTATGCCGTTATCCGACAGGGGGGCCAAGTCAGACTGGCACCGCAGGGCGCTGGCGATACCAGCGATTGACACCCAGTGTCAGCAAGATCACGGCAAGGCTGATGAATACGGTTGCCACACCGATATGTTGACCACTCAGTGCGCCGGCGAACCCGGCCTCAGGCACCGCCTGCGTGGGCACATACTCGGCGGCCGCCATGCCGGTATAGTGCATACCACATACTGCAACCCCCATCACTAGGGCACTGCCAAATTTCTGCCACATACCGCGCAACTCAAACGCCATCCACAGCGCTGCCGCGGCCGCCACGACGGCAATGATCACAGAGATCAACAAAATGTTGAGGTTGTACTCGATGCTTGCCGGCATCAGCATGGCCTCCATCCCCATGTAGTGCATGCCCGCCACACCTGCGCCCATGAACACCGCTGCCGGGACTAAATTTCTAAGGCCTGACCGACCCAATCCAATCAGCGCGAGGCCGGCAGTACAAGCAGCTATCGCGACTACGACGGAATACAGCGTGCCAGCCACATCGTACGCCATGGGCATCCCGGTATGTTGCGCCATCATCCCCACGAAATGCATCGACCAGATGGCACCGGCCCCCATCGCCACGCCCGCAAACAACACCGCCTTGCGGCGGTCCGCTTTCATGACGGCTTCTGAAATAGCCGTTACCAGTTGCAGTGCGGCAAAGGAACCGAGCACAGAGATCACATAGGAAAGCACCACCAGCGGAATGCTGTATTCGCCAAGCATGAAAAGTTACCCCATAAAGCGACGCCCAGAAAACGCATGGACGGATTCCACACTGA
>NZ_DATCMV010000146.1:0-5319 GCF_036563125.1 Microbulbifer sp. | reverse complement strand
TTTGCAATATAGACAATAAACCAGTTGGGTTTGCGGTTTACTTTTTTAATTACTCGACCTGGCTAGGCAAGAATGGTCTCTACCTGGAGGATTTATACATTTCGCCAGAGTACAGAGGCGCTGGTGCCGGCAAGGCTCTTTTGAAGCACTTGGCAAAAATAGCCGTATCCAAGAACTGCGGCCGCTTCGAGTGGAGTGTGCTTGACTGGAATGAACCCGCAATACGGTTCTATCAATCCATTGGCGCAAAATCTCAAGACGAATGGGTCGGTTACCGCTTGGCTGGAAACGCCCTGGAAGAGTTTGCTAATAGCTAGAAACATATAACAAAGCCGCCAACGACCAGCCCAGCTACGCTGGGCTTGGCCCTTCTCCCACCCTGGGGTTTCTACACAGCCATTCCCTTCAGCCTAAATCTGCCTGGCAGAAGGAATCCCCGCAAAAATGCTATCCGATATCCAACTCTGGATATTCCGCGTGAGCGCCGACGGCCCCACCAGTTTCATGCGGTTATCCGAGATGGCCTCGCGGTAGCTCTCATCCCCCATCCAGCAATTCACCATGGTGCGCAAGTCTGTGGTCAGGTACACATCGACTTCTTGCCCGGGGTCTTCCAGGCAGATATCCACGTTGCTGCCCTTGACCATCAGCCACCAGCTGTGGAGCTTGTCCAGATCGGTGAAGCGGAACTGGATGACGGACTGATCGCCCGGCAGCATGTCGGTCTTGATGCTGCGCTGCAGGTACAGCATCAGCAGTTCTACATCCAGGTCGCTGTCGCGGATGTCGCCGCGGGCCCAGCGCATACCCCACTCCCCCACCAGCTGCAGCATCGGCAGTGTCTCTTTGCCCGCCTGGGTCAGGAAGTATTCATTACCCCGCTGCCCGGGAATCTTCTTGCGCAGGATGAGCTCGGCGTCCCCGAGTTCTTTAAGGCGTTTGGTGAGGATGGTGGGAGAGATTAACGGCAGGCCGCGCTGCAATTCGCTGAATCGCGTGCCGCCCATATGCAGTTCGCGCAGGATCAGCATTGTCCAGCGCTCCCCAAGCAGATCCATTGCTTTGGCTATGGGGCAGAATTGACCGTATTCCATGGTGTGCTCCGCTGTAACAGGCTTTTCAGACTGTAGTTTGTTATTTGTAGTTGGTTACTACAGAAAACGTAGTGAGATGCTACATCCCGCAAAGCATCGCCAACAAGCCGCCCTCACTAATCTACTCCCATCAGAGCACGGTGTTCTGATTACTTATCAAACACGGACTTAGGAGAACTATCATGCCGTTGATTACTGTAAACCTGATCGAAAACGTATTCAGCCAGGAAGAGAAAGCCGAAATCATCACCCGCCTGACCGACACCATGGTCGCCATCGAGGGCGAGCACATGCGTTCGGTCACTTGGGTAAAGATTGAAGAAGTGCCAGAAGGCCTGTGGGGTATCGGGGGTATGGCGCTGACCGCCCCAATGGTGCACAAGCTGCAACGGGATGGCGCGCTGTAAGCCATTCACGACACAGGAACGCCGGCCCCCGCCGGCCTTCCTGACTGCCTGCCAACCTGCTCTCCCCGCCCACTTCCCTCTTGCCTTTTGTGCGTATTTTCAGGGTCAGCTAGGCATTTGCCCCGCCATCGATCAGCATGGCCGTCCCGGTAATCTGACGCGCCTGATCTGAACACAGGAAAGCGCATAATGCGGCGACTTCCTCTGGCTTGGTAATGCGCCCTGTGGGCACATCCGCGTTATTTGTTGCCATGGCCTCTTGATAATCAACTCCCCTTTGCGCTGCTTCGTTTACCAGCATCGGGGTATCTACATCGCCCGGGCAAACAGCATTAATAGTCACACCATCCTTTGCATGATCTAACGCCATGGACTTGGTCAGCATCACCAATCCCCCCTTACTGGCGCAATAGGCTGCGGCATTTCTACCGGCATTTAGCCCCCAGTCAGAGGCAATGTTCACAATGGCTCCCCTGCTCTGGGTGAGATAAGGCAGCGCCCCGCGGGAAAGGTAAAAAGGGACATCCAGATTGATGCGCATGGTTTCCGCCCAGCAGGCGTCATCCGTTTCCTGGGCAGTTTTACGCTGGATGATCCCGGCACAATTGATCAAGGCATCCAGCCGGCCAAACTGACCGATGGTTACTTCCACCAGGGCGTCACACGCGGCGCTATTTTCCAGTTTGCTGGCATGCATAGAACTTCCCGGCAATTCCTGCTGTAGCGACAGCAACTTCTGCTGATCGCGCCCTGCCAACATCACCAGCCAACCATCTTGCGCAAAGCGGCGGGCGACGGCCCTGCCAATGCCAGAACTGGCCCCCGTCACCAATACGGTTTTTCCAGATGCGCCATGTTGGGTGACCGTCATATCTATTTCTCTACTATTGAGCCGATTGAGTTTTTATTTTGAAACTGAATGCCAGGCCATACAACCAGTGAGCAATGAGCGCCAAACTGCGAACCACCCGACATTTCCGGCGCCGTTCTACAACCTTGGTCTAGTGGCCGCCATCTGGCCCGCGCATAAGCTTGGAGGGCAAACGTCGTCTGCGCGATTTGCTTGCTGCCTAGCGCGTATATCGTTTGTGCAGTCAAACATAATTCAAATAATGAAGGTACTAGCGATGAACGATAATCGACCGCCCCACAAGGGCGTCCTTACCCTATTCCTGTTATTTCTATCCGGGCTCTTTGCCACTGTTGCCAGCGCGGGCAGCTGGCAGCAGAGCCAGTCCATCGGCGGTTTCAATTCCGTGCATGTGTATACACCGGACTCGGTATCGTCCATCGGTAGCGGCAAGGCGCTGATGATCGTGTTGCACGGCTGTTCCCAGCCCACCAGCAATTACCTCACCGCCAATCTGGAAGATGCGGCAGAGCAGTACGGCATGGTGATCGCGGTGCCGGATGCCATGAACAAGGCCGGCTTTAGCTGCTGGTCCTACTGGCAGGGCACCAAGTCGCGCACCGCCGGCGACTACAAGAACCTGATTACTCTGGCCAACACCATGAGCGGCGACACCAGCCGCAATATCGACCCGGACCAGGTGTATATCGCCGGCCTGTCTTCCGGTGCGGCCTTTGCCAACACCACCGCCTGCCTGGCCCCGGACGTGTTTGCGGGTATGGGCGTGGCCGCCGGCCCCAGCATCGGCACCAGCTCCAATGGCGCCCTCGGCCCGTGTGAGTCCGCGGACGTGGCCACGCGCTGCAACACCTATGCGGGCAGTTACAAGAGCCACTTCGCCACCCAGATAGCGTCCATCGCCCAGGGCGATGCCGATACCACGGTGAACCAGTGCTACAACGAACAGAACTCCGACGGCATGGCCGGGGTTTACGGCGTGACCAAGCTGAGCGGCACCAACACCATCAGCGAGGGCAGCACCCGCACCGCGGATGAAACCCTGTGGCAGGACGGCCGCGTTTCCATGCTGTGGCTGAACGATGTGCCCCACGCCTGGTCCGGCGGTGAAGGCGCCTCCGGCGGCTACATTTCGGCGAAGAGCATCAACTACGCCTCCTACCTCGGCCAGTACTTCGCCGCCAACAACAAGCGCGTCGACCGCAACAGCGGGCCGGCAATCTCCAATCTTGCCGCCAGCGAAAGCAGCAGCCTGCTGACCATCAGCGGCAATGCGGTGGATGCCGAGGGCAGCGTGACCGCTGTGGCCATCACCATCAGCAATATCGATAGCGGCTCGCCGGTGGTGGTGGAAACCCTGAGCGTGGCGTCAGTGGATTCCGCCGGCTTCTTCAGTGCGACCAGTTCCACCCTGGCGGATGGCCTGTATCAGGTAAGCGCGGTGGCGACAGACAATGAAGGCGCGGATGGCGATGCGGCCAGCATCATCACCCGCGTGGGACCAGAGCCGGCGGCGACCGCACCAGTGCTGAGCGATACCACAGCCAGCGTCAGCGGCCAGTGCGCCACCGTCACCGGCACCGTGGTGGATGCGAACCAGAACCTGGCCTCCGTGGTGGTTGCATTTACCAGCGGCAACGTGACCGCGAGTGTTGTCGGCAACGGCTACTCCGCCCAGGGCTGCAATCTGCCGGGTGGCGAAAACACCGCGACGGTTACCGCCACCGACGACACCCAGCTCGCCAGCCAGGCCAGCGTCACCTTCACTATCGATGCCGGCCAGACCGGTGATTACAACTTCCATATCAGCGCCGGCCATATCACCTGGGGCGTGGGCTACTCGGCCTGTTACCTGGCATTCGGCACCAGCCCGTTCACCATGCGCGAGTATCCGTCTGGCGGCGACTGCAAGTGGATTGCCGACGGCGACAGCAGCTGTGCCGGCCCGGTTCAGGCCTGCTCCACCAGCGGCGGCGGCGAACAGCCCACCGACACCGATGGCGATGGCGTGGAAGACGCACTGGATAACTGCCCGAACACGGCGAATGCCAACCAGGCAGACAACGATGGCGACGGTATCGGCAATGCCTGCGACAGCACCCCGGACGGTGAGCCGGTGGACAGCGACAGTGACGGCGTGAACGACAGCGTCGACAACTGCCCCAGCGTTGCCAACGCGGGCCAGGAAGACAACGATGGCGACGGTATCGGCAACGCCTGTGACAGCACCCCGGACGGCGATGTGACCTGTACCGAGTACACCGCCAACAACTACAGCCACGTACAGGCAGGCCGCGCCACCACCAACGGCAGCTACGCCTATGCGGTCGGCTCCGGCGACAATCTGGGTCTGTACAACCTGTATGTGACCAGCACGCTGGCAGAGACCGCCGCTGGTTACTATGTGAAGGGCAACTGTCCCTGATCCTTATGAAACTGCCCTTGCTGCAAGTGCAGTAAGGCGCAATCAAGCTTAGGCTGTTGGCCATCCCTGCCCTCGCTTTATGCACGGGTTTGGATGGCCCTTTTCATCAGTAGATATTTAAAAAATCCAAGCCGGTCAGGCGTTTTTATTTTCATGAGCGGTTACATTTTGGACTGTAGCACCGCACGCCAATTTATTAATGATTCCTGTGCCTGCTTTCTTCAGTGAGCTTCTACGACCATTGTTTGCACTGAATCCCTAAGGCATGCTACGGCTATTACAAACATACCGAAGGATGGGCAAGGGATGGCTATCTGGCGCGGCAAAAGTATGCATGGATCCGACGGTCTTAAAGTTCATGTCGAGTGGGAAGTTTTTGGCGGCATGAAAAAACATAAAAATATTGCGAATGAGTCTGTTGAACTTGCGCGAAAATATGTAAATGACGCCTACAACGGACTGCAAGGAAATACATTTCAACAACTGCCTGAAGCCGTTCAAAACACAATGACGAAGTACTTCTGT
>NZ_DATCMV010000064.1:0-21619 GCF_036563125.1 Microbulbifer sp. | reverse complement strand
ATTTGGCATTATCTTCATTGCGGGTGTACCGGCGATGATGATGTTTATCTGGCCTTCGGGCTGGGGCTGGACGCCATCACAGCCCGAATATGAACAGATGATCATGGGTATATACGCGACTTTGGGGGTTTTTTTGATACTCGCCGCGAAGGATCCCTTAGCAAACAAGAGCCTTATCTGGTTTACCGTCTGGTCGAGCATTGTTCACGGCGGCATCATGTTAGTGCAGGCCCTCGCCGACAAGACCGACCATGCAAATTTACTCGGAGATGTTCCCGCGCTATTCCTCGTGGCGGCGGTACTCTGGTACTTGATGCCCAAGAAATCTGACATTTAATAATGTGGTCTGGCAATAATACTATTTGACAAGCCGCGTTAGTTGAGCAGCAAGAACTCTGTACCTAGGCGAGGAAAGCATGTACCACATAGTGGAGACCAATAAGACGTTCGATGTCGCTGCGGGCGATCTCGAGCAGGCGGTCAAGCAGAATAACTTTGGCGTGCTGTATATTCACGACCTGGGAATGACACTGCGCAGCAAGGGCATTGAATTCAAAGAGGAGTGCAAGGTATTCGAGGTCTGCAACCCACTGCAGGCGTCGAATGTGATGGCGCTGGACATGCGACTTAATATGGCCCTGCCCTGCCGCATTTCCGTCTACACCGAAGACGGCAAGGTCAAAATCGGCTATATCAAGCCGGTAGAGATGCTCAGTGCGCTATCGAGCGAACCGGCATTGACTGAGATTGCCAAAGAGGTCGAGGCGTCGATGATCAAAATTCTGCGCGATGCACAATAGCCCCTCTCAACCACAGCATTGGAGCGCGGAATAGCCACGCTTATTGAGCGTTATTGCCACGCCCGCCCTACCGCCGCCGGCGGCCACCCAATGAACCCATCCGCAGTTATCGACAAAGTCGTTTAACGGCGGATGCGCATTCTTATTTTTTTTCATGCGCGAAAATCTTCTATCGCTTTTTCACATTGGCCGCACGATTTTTGGCGCATTTTTCATTTCGCGCACCATATATTGAAGCGGGCAAATATTTGCCCTACTCTGGTGCAGCTTAACCAAAAACAATAACGACAATCGGGTCACATTCGTTTTTCGACCTGACGTCAAAAGCGAGCTATCGATCCCGATTTCATAAAAATAATAGGACCGATGATCATGCGAGAATTCAGAATCAAGGCGCTGACCCTGGCAATCGCCGCGGCCACCGCACTGCCAGCGTCCCTGACGTTCGCCCAACAATCTACCGATGCAAAGGCCACCTCCGATCAGAACGTAATGGAGGAGGTAATCACCACCGGCACCCGCAAGGAAGGGGTACTGCCCACCGAGACGCTCTCTCCGGTAGATGTACTGGGCGGTGACAAGTTTTCCGACCAGGGAAACTTTGACCTGACCGAATCCTTGGCCAAAGTGGCACCCTCGTTCAACACCCAGCGCTTTCCCATCGCCGACGGCACCGCGTTTATCCGCCCGGTTACCCTGCGCAACCTCTCTCCCGACCAGACCCTGGTTCTGGTCAACGGCACCCGTCGCCACCGTTCCGCGCTGGTAAACCTGCAGCTTGCGCCACTCGGCACCACCAATCAGGGCGCGCAGGCGGTGGACTTTGCGGCGCTGCCGTCCATGGCCATCGAGCGCGTGGAAGTACTGCGTGATGGCGCTTCCGCCCAATACGGTTCCGACGCGATTGCCGGCGTGGTGAACGTAATCCTGAAGGACGATGCGGAGGGCTTCAGCCTGTCTGCGCAGACCGGCGAATATTTTGAAGGTGACGGCCAGCGCACTTCCCTGGCGGCCAACGGCGGTTTTGCTCTGGGTGAACAGGGCTTTGTGAACGCGACGATTGAGCACTCGTCCGCGGATAAAACCTGGCGCGGCGCCGCGCGCCCAGATGCGGAATATGTCGGCAGTATCGTCGGCGAAGAAAATGTACCGCTGGACGGCCTCGGTCAGCGCTGGGGTGATCCCGAAGTGGAAGCGCTCAAGTTTTTCGTCAACACCGGCTACTCCCTGAACGACACCACCGAGCTGTACGGAAACCTGGGTTACTCGAAAAACGAGACCATTTCCGACTTCTTCTATCGCGGCCCGGTACTGGACCCCTCCGCGGAATTCACCGCCCGCGACACTTTGCAGAAAGACGCGGACGGGGACTTTATGCCCGATGCGGCACCGCAGTCGCTGGTGGACGAGATTCTTGCCCAGGGCTTGAATCCGGCCGACTACCTGACGCCCGATGGCAGTGGCGGCTTCCTGCTGCGCAACCCGATTTACTCCCAGTTCCCGGGTGGCTATAACCCGGCGTTTGGGGCAGACATCACCGACCTCGCCGCGGTGGTCGGTGCCCGCGGTGAGTGGGCCAATGGCGTCAGCTGGGATGTGCGTGCGCGCAGCGCGGAGAACGAAGTTTCCTACGTACTGGAAAACTCCATCAACGCGAGCCTGGGTATTCACTCTCCCACCACCTTCAACCCCGGCACCCTGACCCAGTCTGAGACCAGTGTGAATGCGGATTTCGTCAAGCCGATCGATGTCGCCGCCTTCTCCTCCCCGCTGAACGTGGCGTTCGGCATGGAATGGCGGGATGAGACCTACAAGATTGGCGCCGGTGACGAAGCCTCCATTGCGGTAGGCCCCACCGCCGCCGTGTTCGGCGTGGGCTCCGACGGCTTCCAGGGTTTCCCGGTGGAAGCCGAAGGCGAATACAGCAGCGTAAGCACTGCCGCCTACGTGGATCTGGAAGCGGATGTCACCGACAAGCTGCTGCTGGGTGCTGCGCTGCGGTTTGAGAATTTCGAGGAATTTGGCTCGACGCTGAACTGGAAACTGTCGGCGCGTTACGACTTCACCGATAACTTCGCCCTGCGCGGCACTGCGAATACCGGTTTCCGCGCGCCGACGGCGGGCCAGGTCAATACGCTTAACGTAACCACCACCGCGGACGCCTCCGGCAACCTGGTTCCGAACGGCACCTACCCGGTCACTCATCCGGTGGCCATGGCGCTCGGCGCCAAGGAACTCACCCCGGAAGAGTCCACCAGCTTTACCTTGGGTGCGGTGTGGAGCCCGCTGTCGAACACCAGTGTCACCATCGATTACTACAACATCGCGATCGAAGACCGCCTGGCGCTGCGCAACAACACCATTGGCGCCGCTGAGGTTTCGCTGCTGGAAGGCGCCGGTATTGCCAACGCGTCGCTGCTGGAAGGCAGTAATGCCAACTACTTCGTCAACGCGTTTGACTCCGATGTATCTGGTATCGACCTGGCGGTGACCAGCGATTTTGATCTGGCCGGTGGCCTGTTGACCGTGGACCTGCGCCACAACCACAACCAGCAGGAGGTCAGCAAGGTTGCACCCAATACCATCAACCAGTCCCGTGTATTCGATCTCGAAAACCAGGTGCCCAGCGATCGCACCACCCTGACCTTCGATTTCGATTCCGGCGACCTGTTCAACGGTTACCTGCGTTTCAACCGCTACAGTGGCTGGGAAAGCACCTTTGGTCTGTTCGGGCCGGGTGACGCTTCCGATGCATCAAGCTACGGCAGTGAAATCCTGGTGGACATTGAAACCACAATCACCCTCAAGGATAACTACAAGCTGTCCTTCGGCGGTGAGAATATTTTCGATGTCCAGGCCGATGATGAAGCCGACCCGACGCTGCAGTTCCTCGGTGTTCGTCAGTCACTGACCTCACCGTTTGGCTTCAACGGTGGATTCTGGTACCTGAGAGCAAGCGCGGAGTTCTAATTCATCCGAGTGTAAAAGGCCTCCCTCGCGGGAGGCTTTTTTTTGGGTTTCCAACATACTACCTTGAACGATTTAAGGCACCTCACTGCCGGACCAGGAGATGTACCCTGACCATGCAAATAATCCCTCTTTCTGAGATTCCACAAGCGGCTGAGACACTGGGCCGTTGGCATTTCGACGAGTGGCACCAACTGTACCCAGAGGAAAGCCTTGCGGATTTCATCGCGGCGCTCCGCGCATCAGAAGTTGCGGTGCCCATCCCTTCGACTTTTGTCGCGGTAGACAACGAAGAAGTCATTGGATCGATCAGTCTGCTGGAGCGAGATATGGACATCGATGAGCCGTGGACGCCGTGGCTGGCAAACCTGTTCGTGCGCCCGGATTACCGTAACCAGGGGGTAGGCAGGCAACTGATCGAGTATTTAATCCGTTTTTGCTACGGTAATTCCGTGAACCGCCTGTACTTGTTTACCCCGGACAGCCGTAGTTATTACGAGGGATTGGGCTGGACACTACTGAGACATCAGGTATACAAGGGGGAAAAGGTGGATATCATGGCTCGCGAGTTGTCAGTGCACGATAAATGAAGAACCGTCATGAACGTAGAAATCGTTGAATTCCCCGAGACCCGTGTCGCCGCCATCGAATACAAGAGGACATGATTACGGATGTCTATCTCCCTCTAAAATAGACACAACTCACTTCCTACAGGAAATATCCGGGACAAAGATCTGGGCATATTCAAATCTGTCCGGACTCATCGTTAATGCTGCGCAGTTGCATCAGCATCTTGCTGGGCCTGCATTATTTCGTCTTGAAACAGCTCCCGCAGGGCATAGCGATAGATATCCGTGCTGTTCGCGGCATGGGTGCCGCCTTCAATGGTATTCAAATAAATATTCCAGGGTGCATTGTCGCGGGCACGCCAATGGGAATACCAATCAAGCGTGCGCTCGCGATTTTCTTTATAACGATCTTCTGTTGCGCTGGACACTACTAGCCTTAGATCGCTGCGCGCAGCTTTCGCAGGCTCGGCGTAGAACTGCTCTGGATGCGGCAGCAGGCTGGGGTTGCCGGCAACGCGCCCCCAGAAAAGGTCCGGGTGGTTAAAGGCGGAATACAGCACCATAAAGCCTCCGCGGCTCTGGCCGTATAACACGCGTCGCGTTGCATCCACCCGATAACGCGTTTCCACCGCAGGCAGCAGCTCCCGCTCCACAAAACGGTGGAAGTCTTCCACTCCACCGCTGCGCGCTCTTTCTGCCCACTTTGTGGAAAAGTCCACATCGCGCCAGTTAGTGGCCGGATCAAAACCACCATAGGCAATACCTACCACGATGGCTTCGGGAATCTTGTCGTCGTAATGCAGGAACAAATGGTTGGCGGCAAGAATCGGGAACAGGGAATCGCCGTCGAGCAGGTAGATCACCGGGTACTCACGTTCAGGGGACTGCTCGTATCCTTCCGGATAACGAACATAAATGTGATAAGGCCGCCCAACAATTTCCGAATCCAACCGGAAATAATCACCCTTTAATGCGGGTAGGAAATCGAGCGGCGTGGACGGTAAATATGCCTCCTCAGCCTTTCGCGTTTGACGTTCTCCACAGGCGGTGAGAAAAGATACCAGAAGAAGAGTCAATAAAAGCCTGGCGATTCGAGCGGTCACTTTATTTTCCTTTTACAGATAGCCTTCGCGCGCAATCGCTATGATGAACGCAAAGGCATCTCAAGGTCTAGGCAACCGCTCACAGCCTGCACAACAAACAAAAAGGGCTCGGGAAAGTCCCGAGCCCTTTTGCTGGCGGCGTTAGTGCACGCCGTACCGTTACGCCAAGATCGTTGGGCTTAGTGCAGTACGATCACCTCATTGGCATCCAGGTTCAGCACCGCGGAGCCGCCGCTCACATTTACCGAATCCCCGCCTACCAGGCTGCTGTACTGGCCGTCTGCCAGCGCCAGATTGCTCACATTGATTGAGGTGCTGCCACCGCGATTGACCGCCACAGTAACCACGTCACTGCCGGCAATACGCTCGAACACCAGAATGTCCTGGTTGAGCCAGCGCTGCTGGTACGTCCCGGAAGCCAGCGCCGGGCTCTGCGCGCGCAGGTTGGCCAGCGCACTGATCATGCTGAATGCCGGCGTGGTCTGGCTGAACGAGGGCATGCCTTCGCGATTGTAGGGATCATGCCCAACCTGGCCGTCGCCATTGGCGGTAAACCAGGTGCTGTTCTGTTCGGTGCCGTAGTAAATGGTGGGGATGCCCGGCAGGGTCATCACCAGTGCCATCCCCAGGTTCTGGCGCGCGTCCGCCAGTGACTTGGAAAAGCCCTTACCGGTGCGGCCGTTGTCCACCGGGCCGGTGGTCTGCAGGAACACGCTGGTGCGGGTGGCATCGTGGTTG
The DNA here is from genome assembly GCF_036563125.1 of Microbulbifer sp. GTDB lineage: Bacteria > Pseudomonadota > Gammaproteobacteria > Pseudomonadales > Cellvibrionaceae > Microbulbifer. The sequence goes on along the minus strand of NZ_DATCMV010000064.1, from coordinate 15,442 downwards.
TCGAGGAAAATGGGCTGCCAGCTTTCGCGACCGTTCATGGCAGCGGAGCGCGACTCCACATGGGCATTCAGCTGTACCAGTGAGATATCCCCGGCGATGGCCTGCTCGATGTGGTTGCGCAGTTGGAAGTCCAGCAGCTCGGAACCACGTGCCTCGTTCAGGAACTGCATCGACAGGCTCTCGCCGGCACCGGCGCCATACCACTCACCGAACACGTACACGTCGGGGTTCTGCGCGCGCACCGCGCTGGTGAAGCGGTTGATGAAACTCGGCTCGATATGCTTGATCGCGTCGATACGGAACGCATCCACACCGTGACTCATCCACTTCAGTGCCGCGTCGATCAGGTACTGGTCCGCCGTGCTGTTGCCGTTCACCCCGTGATTGAAGTCGGTGAGGTTGAACAGGGTCTTGTTGCGGAAGGCCCAGGGGTCGTCCCACTCGCTGCCACAGGTGGTCGCCGGGTTGCTGTCATAACAGTCGGCAATGGCACCGTTGTGGTGATACCAGGTGCCGTTGTCCTGGTTCACGTCGGTAAGGAATACACCCTCCTTGTACAGCGCACCGAACTCGTACTGGTCGTCCTGGTTGGAGTGGTTGAGGGCGATATCCAGCACCAGTTTCATGCCGCGGGCTTCCATCGCCGCATCCAGCTGGTCCACCAGAGCCCAATCCCCCAGGTGCTCGTCCACTTCATAGAAGTCGCGGCCCCAGTAACCGTGGTAGGCACCGTCGCTGCCGGATGCGTCGATGTTGTCGTTCAGCGGCGTGACCCAGATGGCGGTCACCCCCAGCGCCTGCAGGTAATCGAGCTTGTCGATCAGCCCCTGAATATCGCCGCCCCAGTATTTTTTCCACTCGGACAGGCCGCCGGCGGATTTGCTGCTGGAGGTGGCCGCGGCATTGTTGCCGTTGTCGTTACCGGTATCGCCGTTGCTGAAGCGGTCAACGAACACAAAGTAGATGCTGCGGTTGCGGAAATCGGCCACCGCCGGCTGCACCACTTCACAGCCACTGGAATCGACACTGGCGCCTGCAGGTGTGTTGGGGCAGTTATCCTGGCTGTCGGGCACGCCGTCGCCATCGCTGTCGGCCTCAACTGCTCCGCAGTTCTCGGCGAGGTCGGTGGTGACGCTCACCACGCTGCTGCTGGCACCATTGGCAACGATCTGGGTCCAGCCACTGGCGGCCACATCCTGGGCCGGGAACTGGCTGCCAGCCCAGCTGCCACTGGGGTCGATTTTGAAGCGCGGGCCGCCATTGCCATCGCCGCTGGCGAAGTTGCGACACGCCTCGTATTCGTCGGTCTCGCCCACGCGGACCATCAGGTCGCCGGCCGCCCAGCCATTGTGGGTGCCGCGCAGGTGCAGGGAGAGCGCAGGAGTGACAGGGTCTTCGGCGGGGAGAATGTGATAGTCGTGGGTATCGGTGTAGAACTTGATATCCCAGGTGCCGGCAGGCACAGAAATATTGTTTCCGTTTTGCTGACCATTGGCACCGTAGTTTTCGCTCCAGTCCCCCCAGCGGTCGAACTTGATCTCGCCGGCGCTGGTGAAAACCACGTCGTCGGCCAGCATGGTGTTGCTGCCCAGATCCTGCATCTGGTCGGCCTGCCAGTTGTTATGGGTACCGCGCAGGTACCATTCGGCGTGGGCGGCGGTGCTCGCACAGAGCAGCAATCCGGCCAGCGCCAGAGTTTTCTTGAACATTTTCATCATCTCGCGGTGGATTATTTTTATGTACATCGCCGGGCCAGAGAATGACCCTGTCTGCATGGTCGCGAATTAAGATGGGGCCCGGCCTCCTCCCCGGGTGGGGCGTGGAGAAAAAACGCGCCAGGCCAGAAGCGGGAATTGGCCCTGGTACAGGTGCCGGACTCCCCCTCGGCGGAGGGGGATAACAGCCGCCACCACCTTGGGCACAATGGGGAAAATAACGGGAGACTCTATTCAGAGCTGCTCCATACCGGTCTAACAGGTGCCCGCCATGTCCAAGCCCACAAGCCGCCTGGCCGCCAGCCTGATGTTTGCGCTGACGTTCACCCTCAACCCAGCCTCTGCCGAGGCTGCACAGAGCCCTCAACTGGAGCGCGCCGAGCCGCCATTCTGGTGGACCGATATGGCGGAGCCCAACCTGCAACTGATGCTGCACGGCCGCGATCTCGCCGGTGTGGAGGTCAGTCTCGATTACCCCGGCGTGACCATCACCGGCACCGAGCGCGAGCAGAGCCCCAATTACCTGTTCATCAACCTCGCGGTGAGCGAAAGCGCAAAGCCCGGCACCCTGCAGATCCAGCTGCGCCAGGGTGACTGGCAGCAGGTACTCCGTTACGAGCTGAAGCCGCGCCGCGCCGGTTCCGCCGAGCGCAAGGGTTTCGATACCAGCGATGCCATTTACCTGATCACCCCCGACCGCTTCGCCAACGGCGACGCGGCCAACGACCGCACTGCGGATACCCTCGAGGGTCCGGATCGCGGCAACCCCGGCGGCCGCCACGGCGGTGATATCGCCGGTATGCAACAGCATCTCGACTATGTGGCGCGCATGGGTTTCACCCAGGTGTGGCCTAACCCTTTGCTGGAAAACAACCAGCCCGACTATTCCTACCACGGTTACTCCGCCACCGATTACTACCGCATCGACCCGCGCTTTGGCAGCAATGAAAGCTTCCGAGCTTTTGTAGCGGCGGCAAAGGAAAAGGGCATCGGCGTAATCCAGGACATGGTGCCGAACCATATCGGCAGCGGGCACTGGTGGATGCAGGACCTGCCGGGCCGCGACTGGCTGAACGGGCGCGGCATCGAGAAAGGCGAGTACGAGTACAGCAACCACGCGCGCACCGTGCACATGGACCCCTACGCCAGCCACCGCGACCACCAGCTGTTTACCGACGGCTGGTTCGTGGATTCCATGCCGGACCCGAACCAGCGCAATCCGCGCCTGGCCAACTACCTGATCCAGAACGCCATCTGGTGGGTGGAGTACGCGGACCTCTCCGGTATCCGCGCCGATACCTATGCCTATTCCGATGCGGATTTCCTTACCCGCTGGTCCGCGCGCCTGATGCGCGAATACCCGAATTTCAATATCGTCGGTGAGGAGTGGAGCCGTCAGCCCGCCCTGGTGGCTTACTGGCAGGCGGGCAACAACAACCGCAACGGCTATGTATCCCATCTGCCGAGCATGATGGACTTCCCGCTGTACTACGGCCTGCTGGACGGTCTGTCGAAGCCGGAAAGCTGGAGCGGCGGCCTTGTCACCCTGTACGAGAGCCTCGCCAACGATGTGCTCTACCCTAACCCGAACAACCTGGTGATTTTCCCGGGCAACCACGACACCGCCCGCCTCTACAGCCTGCTGGATGAAGACCCGGGCCTGTACCGCATGGCGGTGACCTATATCGCCACCATGCGCGGTATCCCGCAGTTCTATTACGGCGATGAAATCCTGGCGACGAGTCCGAAGCAGCGCGACGACGGCGCGGTGCGCAGCGATTTCCCCGGCGGCTGGGCTGGTGACAGGGTGAACGCATTTACCGGCAAAAACCTGAGCCGCGAACAGCTGAGTGCGCAGAACTTTGTGCGCACTCTGTTCAACTGGCGCAAACACAAAGACGTTATCCACCGCGGCCAGCTCAAGCATTTTGCGCCTATTGACGGCCTATATATCTATTTCCGTTACGACGACAGTGACACGGTGATGGTGGCGATCAACAAGAGCGACAAACCGCGGGAGCTGCCGCTGGCACATCTCGCGGAAATGCTCGGCAACAAACACACCGCGAAAGACATTGCCGGCGGCAAACCCCAATCCCTGAAAAACCTGGTAATCGCCGCGCGCGATGCGCAGGTGTTTGAAATCCAATAACTCCAATTACCGACAAAAAAAGTTCGACGATGAAAGAGAAAGCAAACAGAAAATCCACCGCACTGGTGAAAAAGCTCGGCCTCGGCCTGTTTCTCGCCGCTGCGCTGCAGCCCGCGATTGCCAGCGAAGTGCGCGAATACCGTCAGCACCATATGCAGGACGGCGCGCTGGTGATCGATACCAGCGACAGCCAGGTGACCCTGACGCCGCTGAACAGCGCCGCACTGGAAGTGCACTACCAACGCGAGGGCATGAAGCAACTGCCCTCCTTTGCCATTGCCCCCAAAGCAGCACAACTCAAGGCGGATGTGCAGGCACAGCTGAGCGTGTCCGAAGATGCGCTGCGCCTGGTGCTCGGCGACCTCACCGCGGTTATCCACAAGTCGCCGTTCGCCATCGAATACCAGCGCAACGGCGAACCGCTGCTGGCGGAAGAGCACGGCTTTTTCGCCAACCAGACCATGCGCGGTTTCCGCTTCGCGCTGCAGGAAAATGAAAAACTGATCGGCGGCGGCCAGCGGGTGCTGGGCATGGACCGTCGCGGGCAGCGCCTGCCGCTCTACAACAAGGCCCACTACGGCTACACCACCGAATCCGAACAGATGTATTTCGGCCTGCCGGCGGTGATGAGCAGCAACAAATACATCCTGCTGTTCGACAACAGTGCCACCGGCACCATGGACCTCGGCGCCAGCGAACAGGACGTGATGCAGTTCGAGGCGGTGGCCGGGCGCAGCAGCTACATCGTAGTGGCGGGCAACACCTATCCGCAGCTGATCGAGAACTACGTGGATGTCACCGGCCGTCAGCCGATGCCGCCGCGCTGGGCCTTCGGTAACTTCGCCTCCCGCTTCGGTTACCACTCCGAGCAGGAAGTGCGCGATGTGGTGGAGAAATTCCGCGAAGAAGATTTCCCGCTGGACGCGCTGGTGCTGGATCTGTACTGGTTCGGCCCGGATATCCAGGGCCACATGGGCAACCTGGCGTGGGACAACAAGGCATTCCCCACCCCGGTGGCCATGATGTCGGACCTGAATAAGCAGGGTATCAACACCATCCTGGTTACCGAGCCGTTTGTGCTCTCCACGGCCGAGCGCTGGGACAGCGCGGTAGCCGCCAATGCCCTGGCGAAAAACCTCGCCGGACAGCCGAAAAAATTTGATTTCTATTTCGGCAACACCGGCCTGATCGATGTGTTCTCCGAAGACGGTCGCGACTGGTTCTGGAATATCTACAAAGATTTGAAAGAACAGGGCGTTGCCGGCTGGTGGGGCGACCTGGGCGAGCCGGAAGTGCATCCCTCCGACACCGTACACGCGGTGGGCATGGCGGATGAAATCCACAACGCTTACGGCCACCGCTGGGCGCAGATGCTGTTCGACGAGGAAAAAGCGGCGAACCCGGAGCAACGTCCGTTCATCATGATGCGCGCCGGTTTCCCCGGTTCCCAGCGCTTCGGCATGATCCCCTGGACCGGCGATGTCTCCCGCGAGTGGGGCGGGCTCAAACCGCAGGTGGAACTGTCACTGCAGATGGGCCTGCTGGGCTTCGGCTATACCCACTCCGACCTCGGCGGTTTTGCCGGTGGCGAAAAATTCGATCGCGAGCTGTATATCCGCTGGCTGCAGTACGGTGTATTCCAGCCGGTGTACCGCCCGCACGCACAGGAGCACATCGCTCCCGAGCCGGTATTCCACGACCGCAAGACCCGCAACATCACCCGCGAGTTCGTCAAACTGCGCTACCGCCTGCTGCCCTACAACTACACCCTGGCGTTCGAAAACAGCCAGACCGGCATGCCGCTGATGCGCCCGCTGTTTTTTGACAACGAAAACAACCTGGCGCTGATGGACAACAAGGATGCCTACCTGTGGGGCAACGACTTCCTGGTGGCGCCGGTCACCGATGAGGGCGCCAGAGAAGTGGCGGTGCAACTGCCCGGCGGCGTGTGGTTCGATTACTGGAATGACAACCAGTACGGTGGCGATATGGCGCGGGTAAAAGTGAACCTGAAAACCATTCCCGTACTGGTGCGCGCCGGTGCATTTATCCCCACCGTGCCGGACATGAAAAATACCCGCGAATATTCCAGCCGCGAGCTGCGCCTGGATTACTACGCCCACGAATCCGCGGCGCAGTCCTCCGGCTATATCTACGAAGACGACGGTGTAACCGCCGACGCCTTTGCCAAAGGCCAGTATCAAAAACTGATGTTTGCCGGTGAGCGCAGCGATGACGCCACCCGCTTCACCTTCACCCGCGAAGGCGACGGCTACACCGGCGCACCAGAAGGCCGCAGCATCGAACTGGTAGTGCACAACTGGCAGCAGGTGCCTACCGCGATAAACGCAGGAGAGCAGCCGCTCACTATCGTGAACAGTGGAAAGCAGTTGACCGACAACGCCGCCTGGTACGACAAGCGCGCCAAAACCCTGCACGTGAAATTCGCCTGGGACGGAAGCGCGCTTCCTCTCACCGTCAGCCACTAAAACAGAACGACACTGACCATGAAAAGATTTTCCCGACTGATTCTGGCATCGAGCATTGCCCTGCTCACCGCCTGTGGCCCCGAAGCTAATGCACCGGCGCAAACCAGCGCGCCGGCGACATCCACTGCCGCTGCAGAGAATGCAGCGAGTGTTGCACAGGTCTTCGGCAAACCGGTGATCTACCAGGTGATGACCCGTCTGTTCGGCAACACCAACCCCACCAACAAGCCGTGGGGCACCATCGAAGAAAATGGCGTGGGCAAGTTCAGTGACTTCACCCCGCAGGCGCTGGCAGAAATCCGCGCACTGGGTGCGGATTACATCTGGTACACCGGCGCCCTGCACCACGCACTGGTGCGCGACTACACCGACTACGGCATCGCCAATGACGACCCGGATGTGGTGAAGGGCCGCGCGGGTTCCCCCTACGCGATCAAGGATTACTACAGCGTGAACCCGGACCTGGCCAGCGATCCGGCCCAGCGCATGGAGGAGTTCAAGGCGCTGATCCAGCGCTCCCACGATGCCGGCCTCAAGGTCATCATCGACATCGTTCCCAACCACGTAGCGCGCAACTACCAGTCATTGGATAAGCCAGACGGCGTGCGCGATTTCGGTGCCGATGACGACACCAGCGTGGCCTACGCCCGCGACAATAACTTTTACTATGTGCCCGGCGAGTCCTTCCAGGTGCCGGTGGCGGAAGACGGCTACCAGCCGCTGAACGGCGAAGCCCATACACTGGTGGATGGTGAGTTTTCCGAAATGCCGGCCAAGTGGACCGGCAACGACAGCCGCGCGCCGCAGCCCGCGCAGGGCGATTGGTACGAGACCGTGAAAATCAATTTCGGGGTGCGCCCGGATGGCAGCCACGACTTCCCGGCACTGCCGGCGGAATACGCGCAGAAAGACTTCCGCGCCCACGCCGAGTTCTGGGCCGAACAAGATGTACCAGATACCTGGAAGAAATTCCGCCAGATCACCGATTACTGGCTCGCCATTGGCGTGGACGGTTTCCGCTACGACATGTCCGGCATGGTGCCGGTCGAGTTCTGGAGCTACCTCAACTCGTCCATCAAGATGCAAAAGCCGGACGCCCTGCTACTGGCGGAAATCTACGAGCCGGAGGTGTACCGGGATTACATCCGCCTCGGCAAGATGGACTACCTGTACGACAAGGTGGGTACCTACGACGCCATTCGCGCGGTGATGGAAGGCAAGGCCGGCACCGATCCGCTGGTGGATATCCAGCAGAGCCTGGACGGCATCGAGGAGCATATGCTGCGCTTTATGGAAAACCACGACGAGCAGCGCATCGGCAGCCCGGAATTTGCCGGCAATCCGCGCGCCGGCATTCCCGCCATGGTGGTTTCCGCCACCATCAGCGGCGCCCCCACCCTGGTCTACTTTGGCCAGGAACTGGGTGAACCCGGTGCCGGCGACGCCGGCTTCGGCAAGGCCAGCCGCACCACCATTTTCGATTACTGGTCCGTGCCCAGCATTCGTCGCTGGAACAACGATGGCCAGTTCAATAGCGCACAGCTGAGTGAAAGCGAACAGTCACTGCGTGCGTTCTATAGCAAGCTACTGAACTTCTCCCACCAGAGCCCCGCCCTCACCGGCGAATATCTGGACCTGCACCGCTACAATCGCGAACACGGCGAAAACTACGGCGAGCAGCACTACAGCTTCGCGCGCTGGAGCGGTGACGATCGCCTGCTGGTGATTGCCAACTTCGCCGCTGCAGACACAGCGGCCAAGCTAAAGATTCCCGCAGAACTGACCAAGTCCTGGCAGCTCGCGCCCGGTAAGTACACCCTTACCAACCAGCTGCAGCCAGGCAGTGTGGAACTGACCGTAGCTGAAGATCTCACCGGTACCGCGCAACTGGCGCTCCCCGCGCTGTCCGGCCAGATCCTCAAACTCACCCGCTAACCTCCCTGCCGGGGCGCTGCGGCGCCCCGGTATCCGAAACCTTCCCGACCTGATACTGTCTTAGACCTCACAGTCAGTGCATTACACTGATTTTTAGTCTTGCGGGATCAACGGGAGGAAATTGACGATGGGTAGTACCTTCAAAGACTGGCTGATGGCACTGGTGGTGTTGGCAGCCGTGATGTTTGGCATCTACTGGTTTGTAATCCGGGATGTGCCCAAACCCGATGTCCCCGCCCCGGTAACCGAACCGGCACCGCAAACCAAACCCGCCGTCGATCTCGAAGAACCCACCGAGCCGGTCATTCCGCCGACACCGGAGCCCGCCGCGCCCAAAGAACCCCCGCGCAAACTCCCCGACCTCAACGACAGCGACAGTGAAGCCCGCAAGGACATCATCAGCCTGTCCGCCGATGGTGCACTGGCCGATTGGATCGTGCCGGACGAGGTGGTGCGCAAGTGGGTGGCCTTGGTCAACACCGCCACCAAAGGCGACCTGATGCCGAAGAACCGCCCATTCAACAATCTGGAGGGCAACATCGCGGTCAAGGAACTGGAAACCCGCACCGATGGGCAGAAAGTGTATGTGCTGTCGCAGGAAAACTATCAGCGCTACGAACAGCCCGTGCGTCTGTTCGCCATGGTGGATACCGACAAGGCCGTTAGCCTCTACCAGTTCTGGTACCCGCGCCTGAAACAGGCCTATGGCGAACTGGGCCTCAAGAACAAAAACTTCCACGCCGCCGTAATGGCCGCCATCGACCAGGCTCTGGCGGCACCGGAAATCGAAGGTCCGATAAAACTGGTGCGCCCAACGGTCTACTACAAATTTGAAGATGAGAAACTGGAGAAAATGCCGGGGCTGCACAAACTGATGATCCGCATCGGCCCGGATAATGCCGCGCGGGTGAAAGAGAAACTGCGCGAGCTCAAGGCCAGTCTACAGAACCTGCCCAGCGACGAATAAGGCAGATAAGATAACAACACGGATTCCGGTGGCATTCGCCACCGGATTTCAGCGGTTAGAAAAATTCGTATTCCCACAGTAACCGCAGCGACTGGTCCGGGCTCTCATCGGTGATCCCGAAAATCAGGCCAAGCTCCCAGCGAAACTGGCGCCCCTCTTCCAATCGCCAGGCACCCAGCGCCACCGGGCCGACGCCAAGCAAGTCCTCCGCGGCATAGAGTTCCACTGCCGGTTCAAATTTTTCCGTGTAGCGATAGCGCATCTGGCCGCGAAATTCGGTTTCAAACTCGTCCTCTTCACGCCCCCACTCGTAAATAAGGGCGAAGTTTCCGATACCAGTCCAACGACCCCAGTCTTTGGCGGCGATGACCGTTGCCGCGGCTTCCCACTGGTTTTCCTCATATTTGCGTTCGAGTTCGAACAGCATGCCCCAGTCTGCGGAGTATTCTCCCTGCTCGGTGAGCTGCCATTTCGCTTCCAGTTCTGCGGCTTCGATATCGAACCCCTCACCCGGTCGCTTTTCCCCAATCGCATAGATTTCACCAAACCAGTGATCGGAAAAGCCGTAACCGACACTGAAGTGGTGCTGCCACAGCCCATTCAACTCTTCCTCGTCGCTGTCGCGCGTGCGCACCGCACGCCATTCGATTTCCGTTTCCTGGGGCTCCACGTAGGGGTCGTAAACCTTGTCTACCAACTTGCCGTCGGCCAGCGCGGGAATGCCGGGCAACAGTGCCGCCATGCAAATTAGCCGTCGCAGAATCATCCGTTTAATCCTTTTTCTGGCAGCGAGCGCGATTTGGCCCAGGCCGCAAACAAGAGCGTCGCCATCAACGACATTCCCCCGAGGTAGGCCGTGACCGCATTGCGCGTGGGTGTGGCTTCATAGCCAAGCAGGGAATAGAACAGTTGGCCCAACAGGGAATTCTCCGACAACAACGCGGAGGTGTCCCACAGTGGTACTTGTGCGGGAAGCCAGTCCGCCTGCTCGAGCAACTGTGTCGCCTGCAGGCACAGACCTGCCGCCACCAGTGTGAGCAGGACCAACACCACCAGCAGACGCCGGTTTTTCGGCAACCCCACCAGCAGATAATAGAACAGTGCGCCGATACTGAAGCCGATGCCGCCACCAATCAACGCGCCCAGCAGCACGCTTTGCAGCAGATCGGCCTGGTGACGGAACGCCATCAGATATACATAGACTTCCGATCCCTCACGCAATGCTGCCAGTGCCACCGCAAGCACCATGCTCCACTGCAACAGCGGTAAAAACTGCTGCCGGCCTGTGCGATTCCAGATCAGCAGTATGCCCACCAGCAGCAGCAGCCCGTAAATGGCAAACTGCATCGCCGCATTCATCAGCTCCTGGCCCATACCGTCGAAGGCTTCCGAAACCGCGCCGATTCCAGCACCGTAGGCAATGGAGCCGAGAATTCCGCCGGCCAGTGCCATGAAAATCCAGCGCATCTGCAAGCCCAGGTAGTGACTCATGGCGAGCAGAATGCTGAGCAGCAGCGCCGCCTCCAGCACCTCGCGCAGCACCAGGATGACGCTGGTCAACAGCATATGGTTTTCCCTCGCATCATCATTCTGCAATCACCTTGCCCTGGGCGGTCTTCGGGTTGAATTCGCCAAAAAACGGGTACTCACCCGGTGCCAGCGGCCCGATAAAAATAACGGCCTTCTGCCCGCCCATGATGACTTTTTCCCGGTTGAGCTCGTAACTTTCAAACTCTTCCGGGGTAGCATCGCGGTTCACTACAATCAGTTTGATTTTGGTGTTGGCGGGCACTTTGAGTACCGACGGATAAAACAGGTGATCGCGGATCTCCAGTTGCAGTTCCGGATATGCGGCATTTACCGGCAGCGCCGATGCCAGTGCCAGCGCGGCGATAAACGCAACAGCGAGATTACGAAACCAGGTTTTCATCAGCGACCTTTTCATACTTGATTCCACGCTCAACGCTTTTTGGCACAGGGAAATGCACCGCTACCGCGAGTCCCGGTGCCTGCGCATCGCCAAGGGATGACGGCCCGAGCACGACCTGTGCGTGATGCAGCTCGGCAATATGATGCACGATGGAAAGCCCGAGGCCACAACCGGGCACGCGGCTTTCATGACGGTCACCACCCACCCGGTAAAAGCGCTCGAATACCCGCTCGCGCTCTTCCTGGGGAATACCCGGGCCGGAATCCTGAACCTGCAGCACCACCGCATCTCCCTGCCGCTGCACGTCCACCGCGATCCTGCCGCCCTGCGGCGTGTATTTGCAGGCATTGTTCAGCAGGTTCTGCAGCAACAGTACCAGCGCGAACTGATCGCCATCGATATACGCAGTATTTCCCAGCAACTCTATTTCCTGCTCGCGGCGGGCAAACGCCGGGTAGAGCTCGGCAATCACGTCCCGCGCCAGCCGGTGCAGGTCGATGGATTCGAAACGCGCCGGGTAATGCTCCGGAGTCATCCGGAACAGGTTGAGCATCTGCTCCACCAGGTGTGCCATGCGCGCGATGCTGTCCTGCAACTGCTGCAGCGACCCCGGCGTCGCCACCGCGCTGTTTTGCAGCTGCCTCGCCAGGTTGTCCGCATGTACCTGGATGGCGGCGATGGGTGTGCGCAGTTCGTGGGCGGCATCGGCGGAGAAACGCCGCTCACGGTCAAACGACGCCTGCAGGCGTTCGAGCAGCGCGTTGGTGGAACGCACCAGCGGCAGCAGCTCTTCCGGTGGCGCCGCCAATGTCAGTGGGGCCAGGTCTTCCGCGCGTTTGTGGCGCAGTTCGTCGGCCAGCTTCTTGAGGCTGGCGAGACCGTGGCCGATCACCAGCCAGATCAACAGTCCGGCCACCGGCAGGCCAATCAGGATCGGCATTACCGACTGCAGCACCACCTCATCCGCCAGGCGAAAGCGTAGGTCGACCCGCTCCGCCACCCGGATCGAGCGACCATTTGCGGAGGGGCGGCTGTATACCCGCCAGCGAAACCCTGAAAAATTCTGCTCGCTGAATCCCTCCTGTGCGTCGCCAATGGGCGTTGCCGGTGCGTTGTCGGAGCGCATCAGCAATTGCCCGTCGGCGGACCACACCTGGAAGGCTTGCAGGTCGTTTTCTTCTATCACCTGCGGCGCAGTCTGGTCGATGGGGATCGCCGCCAGCAGCAGTGCGGTAGCCGCGATCTGGCGATCGAACAGGCGCTCCGCCTCCTGCATACTGGCGCGATACCCGTGCAGCGCGGCGATAAAATTCACCAGGGTAATGGTGGACAGCAGCGCGATCAGCAGGAAGATACGAATGGACTTCAACGGGAAGGCCCCAGCTTGTAGCCGACGCCGCGAATGGTGTGGATAAAATCGCTGCTGATTTTTTTGCGCAGGTTATGGATGTGCACATCCACCGTGTTGCTCGCCACGGACTCGCCCCAGCTATAGAGTTTGTCCTCGAGCTGTTCGCGGCTGAGGATATGCCCAGGGCGCTCGGCCAGTGCACGCAGCAGGCTGAATTCACGGCGCGAAAGGCGTACCGGATTTCCCCCGTGGGAAACCGAGTGGGTGGCGAGATTGATGACCACATCGCCGATGACCACTTCGGCGGAACCACCGCTGGCGCCGCGGCGTTCCAGCGCGCGCAGGCGCGCCAGCAACTCGTCCACCGCAAATGGCTTGGTGAGGTAATCGTCGGCGCCCGCATCAAGCCCCTGTACTTTTGACGGCAGGTCGTCGCGGGCGGTGAGGATCAGTACCGGGGTTTTAATCTGCTGGCCGCGCAGGGATCTCAGTACCGCCAACCCGTCCATGTCCGGCAGGCCGAGATCGAGTACCACCAGGTCCGGCTGCGCCGCCACCGCGAGTGAGACGCCCTTGCTGCCGGACGGGGTGTGGTCGACCGCGTAGCCAGCGTGACGCAATGCGGTGGTGATTCCTTCCGCCAGGGAATGATCGTCTTCAATCAACAGTATCCGCATGCATCACCGTCGGTCGTTATTCCTTTATTAATGCAGCTTTTGCTGGATTTTCGCCTGCAGTTGCTTGATCTGGCCGAGACGTCCTTCGCTCGCCACCGGGCGCTCCAGGTCCGCGGGGCCATGCTCGGCGCGATTCGCGTAGGCCATCGCCTGGGCGTAGTCCTTCTGCTGGAAAAGATAGTCCGCATAAAAGTAGTTTGCGTCCATGTCGTCGGCGCCGTATTCCAGCCCCTTCAACAGCAAGGTCTGTGCCTTTTTATCATCACCAAAGCCAATGGGCCAGCCGGGCACCTGGTAATACAGCGAGCCGAGGCTGGTATAAGCCGCGCCATCCAGCACACTGCCGTCGAGCGAGATAGCCTTTTCCAGATCCGCCTTCGCCGCCTTGACGATGGGCAGCGCACCAATCCCGCCCTTGGCACCGGCGTGGGAGGCGCGAACAATTCCGCTCCAGGTCCACACCGCGGCGTTATCCGGGTAGCGGGCCGTCAAGGTACCGGCTTTTTCTGTCAACGCCGCGAGTTTGTCAGCGCGCTGCTTTTCCGGTGTACGGTACTGGATCTCCGCCCAATGACGCTGCAAATCATGTACTTCCTGCTCGGCGGTCTGCGCCAGACCCGGCGTCGACGCTGCGCCGGCCAGTAACAACAACAGGCCGCGCAGACACGTGGTGAGCTTTGCTCTGATCCCGGTGGACTGAGTCATCATGGAGTTTCTCCTTGTGGATGCTGTAGATGGTTTTGCTCTGCGAACCGGCGAATCACCGGCATTTTCTTCACCAGTGCACCGTCTACCAGCGAGGGCAGCAGCGCATTGACCTTGATAAACAAACGCTCCGGCCAGCCCATAAAGCGACGCGCACTGCGCCTGCCCTCGAGCAGCGCCACACACTGCTCGGCCACCAGCTGCGGCGAATCCGAGCGGTTGCCCAGTGCGCGGTTGAGGCTTACCACCGCATCAGTATTCAGTGAAGTATCCACTGCCCGCGGGGCGAGGTAGTGGACCTTTACCTGGCTGTCGCCGAGCTCGCGACGCAGCGCCTCGGTAAAGCCGTGCAAACCGGATTTACTCGCACCGTAGATGCTGAAGCCCGGGTGACCGATATGCCCGAAGGCCGAGCCGATATTGATGACCGCGCCCTGTTTGCTCCGCTGCAGTAGCGGCAACAGATCGCGGGTAAGCGCCATCGGCACCAGCAGGTTGGTTTCGAGAATCGAGCGCATGGCGGCATCGTCGGTATCCGCGAGCAGCGCAAAGCGGGCGACGCCGGCGTTGTTGATCAGCACATCCACACCACCTGGCAGCGAGCGGCAGGTGCGCAGCAGTTCGAGGCGCTGCTGCGGATCGCGCAGGTCCGCGGGCACCACCAAATGTCGATGCGCGTCGGGCAGCGAGTTGCACAGCTGTTCCAGGGCCATTTTATTGCGCCCCTGCAGCAGCAGGCGGTGTCCGCGTGCGGCCAGGCTGTGCGCCAGCGCATTGCCAATTCCGCCGCTGGCACCGGTGAGCAGGATGTTCAATTCGTTTCTGGCTTTATTGGCGGCACTCATATCAGGCGACCTCCGCCAGCGCACAGTTCGCCGCTACTTCTCGGAAAATATCCGCGTACAGGCGGTAGATGGCACGCGCGTTGTGCACGATGGCGCGCTGGTCTTCGGGGTTTTCGATCTTGTTCATCAGCCCCTGGAAAAATGCCACGTGCCCCACATCCAGTGCACCGTGGGAGCTCAGGTAACTGAATGCCTTGTTGGGCAGGTTCAGGGATTTCTGGATAGCGCCGGCCGCCATATCCGCGAGCTGGATACTGGTGCCTTCCAGCACATTCACCATGCCGAAAAAGCCGAGTGGATTGCCGCGGGCGATGGTGTCGTAGGCGTAGGCCACCATCAGTTCGGTACTGAAATTCGGCTTGCTGCGGCGCACGGCTTCGGCGTCTGCACCACAGGCTGCGATGTCATTCAGGATCCACTCCTGGTGGCCGATTTCCTCCTCGATGTACTCCGCCAGTGCGACCCGCAGCCACTCCTGGCTTTCGGTCAGGCGGCTGCCGCAGGCCATCATCAACGGCACCGTGTGTTTCACATGGTGGTAGGCCTGGGAGAGAAATCCGACGTATTCGTCGAGCGAGATTTCGCCGCGCGCGCCGCGCTGGATCACGGGCAGGCTGAGCAACTGCTTACGTTCCGCTTCGGTCTCACGCTGTAACTGGTCGAAGAAATTCATCAG
>NZ_DATCMV010000043.1:0-18445 GCF_036563125.1 Microbulbifer sp. | reverse complement strand
CCCGTCAATGGCGACGCCGTCAACGCCATCGCCCGCCAGTTCCCGCAGTACCCGATCCAGATCGGCGGCGGCATCCGCGATCTCAAAACCATCGAGTGGTACCTCACCGCCGGCGTCACCTGGACCATCATCGGCACCGCCGCGGTAAAAAATCCCAAACTGGTGAAAGAAGCCTGCCGTGAATTCGAAGGCCACATCATCGTCGGTCTCGACGCCAAAGACGGCCTCGTCGCCACCGAAGGCTGGGCCGAAGTCTCCGACGTACAGGCCACCGAACTCGCCAAACAATTCCAGGACTGCGGCGTCAGCGCCATCGTCTACACCGATATTGCCCGCGACGGCATGATGCAGGGGGTCAATATCGAATCCACCCTGGAACTCGCGCGCGCCGTGCAGATCCCCATCATCGCCTCCGGCGGCGTCAGCAGCATTGAAGACATCCAGCAGCTGCTGGAAGCCGGTGACGAGAAAACCCGGATCTACGGCGCCATCACCGGCCGCGCCATCTACGAAGACAAACTCGACCTGCGCGCCGCGCAGGAACTGTGTGACAACTGGAACAAGTAACCGCAGGGAAAACTCCATGGGCCTCGCCAAACGCATTATTCCCTGTCTCGACGTCGACGCCGGCCGCGTCGTCAAGGGCGTCAACTTCGTCGATATCCGCGATGCCGGTGACCCGGTGGAAATCGCTCGCCGCTACAACGAGGCCGGTGCCGACGAAGTTACCTTCCTCGACATCACCGCCACCCACGAAGGCCGCGATACCACCCTGCACACCGTGGAAAAAATGGCCTCGCAGGTATTTATTCCGCTCACCGTCGGCGGTGGCGTGCGCACGCTGCAGGACATCCGCAACCTGCTGAACGCCGGCGCCGACAAGACCGCGATCAACTCCGCCGCCGTGTTCAACCCGGAATTCGTGCGCGAGGCCGCCGACCGCTTCGGCAGCCAGTGCATAGTCGTCGCCATCGATGCCAAGCAGGTGGGCAATGACAAAGAGCCCAAGTGGGAGATTTTCACCCACGGCGGACGCAAACCCACCGGTATTGACGCCGTGGAGTGGGCCAAAAAAATGGACAGCTACGGCGCCGGTGAAATCCTGCTGACCAGCATGGACCGGGACGGTACCAAGAACGGCTTTGACCTGGCCCTGACCCGCGCTATCAGCGATGCGGTTTCGGTACCGGTGATTGCCTCAGGCGGTGTGGGCAACCTGCAGCACCTGGCGGATGGAGTGTTGAAGGGTGGTGCCGACGCGGTACTGGCGGCGAGTATTTTCCACTTTGGTGAGTACACCATCGGTGAGGCCAAGGCATTTATGCAGAATGCCGGTATTGAAATGCGTCTTTAATGCGGCGGGCGTGTTTGTCCGGCGTCAGAACCTGTGTGCGTTGCGCCAGCGGCGCGCGCGCAAGTTGCCGAACGGGCGCACATTGCCGGAATATTCCTTCAGCGGATTGAGGTAGTGATCCACGGCGGTTTGCGCCGCTTCGCGGCAGGGAAAAGGCCCGAAGGTGTTGCCGCCACGCACGGTAAAAAACCAGTCGTTGTCGACTTTGAAAAAACGTTCGGCTCGGGGTGGAATGGGGGTTCCCTGTTCGCCACGACGATACTGCTGCATGACTTCCTCGCTACTGCTTGTGCCACACCTGCGACGGAGCTGCACGGCGATTGTTACTGCTGCGATGGCCGCAATTCCCATAACGGGAAGCCGGCACTCCTGTTAAAAGGCTAGCCAATAGCAGGGTGCCGGTGTGAGCAATAGTCGCCGGGTTTTACAGGTCTTCCGCGCGAATCTGCGCTACCTGGTCCTTCACCGCCGGCGCGTTGCTCCCTTCGCCTTTCACCGGCGCCCGGTGCCCGTAGAGATTCAGGCCTTTCAATACATTCAGCGCTTCGAACACCTGGTTGTCACGGCCGTACCAGTCGTCCCGGCCAGCCTTGGCGCGCTTGCGATCTTCCGCTCCGCTCTCTTTGCCGCCATTGCCATTGCCCAGGTGCCCGCTCAGGTCCGCCTCCGTGGTGCGGGCAACATTGTCCATGCGGGTTACCTGCACCCGCTCAACGGTGATATCCGGCTTAATCCCCTGCGCCTGGATCGAGCGGCCCTTGGGGGTGAAGTAGAGTGCGGTGGTGAGTTTGATGGCGCGGTCGTCGGTGATGGGGATGACGGTCTGCACCGAACCCTTGCCGAAGCTGTCGGTGCCCATTACCACCGCGCGGCGGTGGTCCTGCAGGGCTCCGGCGACAATTTCCGCGGCGGAGGCCGAGCCGTCGTTGATCAGTACCACCAGCGGGGCACCGTTGGTGACATCACCGGGGCTGGCTGAGTAGCGCAAGTTGGAAGATTCATTGCGGCCCTCGGTGTAGACGACGAGACCGTCTTCCAGGAATGCGTCCACTACTTCCACCGACGACTGCAATACACCGCCGGGGTTGTTGCGCAGGTCGATCACCAGTCCTTTCAACTCGCCCTGCTTCTGCAGCTTTTTCATCGCCCGCATCAGGTCGCCGCCGGTGTCCAGCTGGAACTGGCTGATGCGCACGTAGCCGTAGCCATCTTCCAGCATTTCCCCGCGCACGCTGTACACGCGCACCTTGTCGCGCTGCAGGGTGATGTCGAAAGGTTCCTTGTGGCCCTTGCGCCCGATAGTGAGGGTAACGGCTGAGCCAACCGGACCGCGCATCTGTTCCACCGCCTCATCGAGGCTGACGCCGCGCATGGATTTTCCCGCGAGCCGCAGGATCACATCGCCGGCGCGCAGTCCGGCGCGTTCGGCAGGGGTGTCGTCCATGGGGGTGATGATGGTGATGTAGTCGTCCTCGACCCCGACCTCGATGCCGAGGCCGGCAAATTCACCGGTCGTGTTGGCCTGCAGGTCGTCGAAGGAGCGGCTGTCGAGATAGGCGGAGTGCGGGTCCAGCCCCTGCAGCATGCCTTTGATGGCGTATTCCAGCAGCGTGCTGTCGTCCACTTCGTTCACATAACCCTGGCGGATCTGTTCGAACACTTTGGCGAAACTGCGCAGGTCTTCCAGAGGCAGGCGCGCCTCCGCTGCCAGCGAGGGGCTCTCGCTGCTGCCGCCCTGGCTGAGTCCCATCAGCGGCAGGGCGGTAAGAGCTGCCACGCCTATCAGGCTGGCGAGCGTTTTGCGGGTGAACATAATCTGCACGTCCTTGGCATTTATCGTTACTGTCTACGGGCGCCCTTCCTTCGGCTGCGAACTCGGGGTTTTCACAAGAATTGTAGACCCGGCACTCCGGCCGGGTTTGAAGTTGGCGGGCAAGTGCACCGGCACACGCCTGTGGGGTGAAAATTGCCGGGCAAAATGTGGTAGGGGAATGAACCGATTAACCGCGGCACCAGGCGGTGGGGTCCTGGGGTTTGCCGTTGCGGCGAATTTCAAAATACACCCCTGGCTGGCTCATGCCACCGGTGTTGCCCACCTTGGCGATGGTTTCGCCGCGCTCCACCCACTCGCCGATGGCGCGGGTAAGGGACTGGTTGTGGCCGTAGAGGCTCATGTAGCCGTCGCCGTGATCGAGAATGATCAGCATGCCGTGGCCGCGCAGATAGTCGGAGAACACCACGCGGCCGCGGTGGATGGCATTGACCGGTTTGCCTTCATTGGCGCGAATGGTCACGCCGGTCCAGCTGATGCCGTTGGCGCGGCGCTGGCCGTAGGCATTGGCGCGGCGGCCCGCAACCGGCCACTGCATACGCCCGCGCTGTTTGGCGAAGGGGGTCTGGTCGCTGGGGTTGATCAGGCTGGAGATGGCACGCCCCACTTCATCCACCAGTCGCTGCAGGCGGCTGCGGTCGCTGTGGAGCTGGTCCAGTTCACCGCTCTTGCTGGCGAGCTGTGAGGCCAGTTTGTCGAGGGTGCGCTGGCGGTTCTTCTGTGCGCTGGCGAGAGCCCGGTGTTTTTCTTCCAGCTGGCCGCGTTCGCGGGCGAGAGTGTCCTGCTCGCGCTGGATGCCGGAACTTACGGTGGAAAGCTGGTCGAGGGTGCTGACGTATTCGTCGATGACCTGGCTGCGTTGCTTGAGGAAGTAGTCGTGGTAGCGGAGTTGGCGGGCGATGTGCTGGGGATCTTGTTGGTTGAGGAGCAGCTTGATCTGCTCCTGGCGACCGAGTCGGTAAGCGGCGGCGACTTCCTGCTCGACCCGCCGCTGCATACTTCGGCGGGAATCCTCGAGCTGTTTCTCTTCCTGTTTCAATTCCTGCAGCTTGTCACCGCGGCTCTTCATGTCCGCCTTGATCTTGTCGATGCGCTGCAGCAGTTCCGAGATGTCCTTTTCGTTGGCTTCCAGGTCTTTCAGCAACTGGTCGCGCTCACCTTTTACCTGGTTCAGCTCCCGCTGCAGGGTATCGATACGCTGCTTGATTTCCGCCAGCCGCGCCTGTTGCTCTTCATCGGCCGCCTGCGCAAAGCCGGTGGGGATCAGCGCGAGCGACAACAGCGCGGCGAGGACAAACCCGGAAAATTTCATTATTAGAGTGACACCATTACAGGGGCTTGCGGCCCCGGGTTAATTAATCTTGATCAGCGGCTCGCCGCTCATTTCCACCGGTTGCGCCAGGCCCATCAGCGACAGCATGGTGGGCGCTACATCCGCGAGGCTGCCGCCGTCGCGCATGGTCACGTTGCGCTCGCCAATGTAGACGAAGGGCACCGGCAGGGTGGAGTGCTGGGTGCTTACCTGGCCGGACTCGCCGTCGAACATCTCCTCGACGTTGCCGTGGTCGGCGGTAATCAGCACTTCACCGCCGGCCGCCAGCGCCGCCTTGGTGACGCGGTCCACGCACAGGTCCAGCGCTTCCACCGCTTTCACCGCCGCTTCAAATACACCGGTATGACCGACCATGTCGCCGTTGGCGTAGTTGCAGATGATCGCGTCGAACTTGCCGCTGTCGATGGCGGCCACCAGTTGGTCGGTAACCTCAAACGCGCTCATTTCCGGCTTGAGGTCGTAAGTGGCCACATCCGGCGATTTGATCAGGATGCGCTCTTCCCCATTGTAGGGCTCTTCGCGGCCGCCGCTAAAGAAGAAGGTCACATGTGCGTATTTTTCTGTCTCGGCGATACGCAGCTGGGTCTTGCCCTGATTCTGCAGGTATTCGCCCAGGGTGTTGCTCAGGCTCTCCGGCGGGAAGGCGCAGCTGGCGTTGATATTCGCAGCGTATTCGGTGGTCATCACGAAATCAGCCAGTTTCGGGGTAACCGCGCGTTCGAAACCGTCGAAGTTCGCATCGGTAAAGGCGCGGGTCAGCTGGCGCGCGCGGTCCGGGCGGAAATTCATGAAGATCAGCGCGTCGCCGTCGTGTACCGGTGCCGGTTCGCCGATCAGCGTCGGCGCCACGAATTCGTCATTCTCGTCGCGGGCATAGGCGGCGGCGAGGCCGGCGAGGGCGTCGTCCGCCTGGTATTTGGCTTTGCCCTGGGTAATCAGATCGTACACTGGCTGCACGCGGTCCCAGCGGTTGTCGCGGTCCATGGCAAAGTAGCGGCCGCTGAGGCTGGCGATACGCGCGGTACCGAGGGCGTCGCACACCTGGGTCAGGCGCGCCAGTGGGGTTTCCGCGCTGCGCGGCGGCGTGTCGCGACCGTCGGTAAAGGCGTGGATATACACCGCTTTGGCGCCGCGCTGGGCGGCGAGGGTGGCCATGGCTACGAAGTGGTCGTCGTGGCTGTGTACGCCGCCATCGGACAGCAGGCCCATGATGTGTACCGCGCCGTTATTGGCTACCGCCTTGTCCACCGCGGCGGTGTAGGCCGGGTTGGTAAAGAAGTCCCCGTCCTTGATCGCCTTGTTGATGCGGGTGAAGTTCTGGTACACCACGCGGCCGGCGCCGAGGGTCATATGGCCCACTTCGGAGTTGCCCATCTGCCCTTCCGGCAGGCCCACCGCCATACCGGAGGTGTGGATCAGGGTTTTCGGGCGGGTGGCCCAGATCTGGTCCCATACCGGGGAATTCGCCGCGACAATGGCGTTGTGCTCGGCGTGTTCGCTATAGCCGAAACCGTCCAGAATCAGCAGTACCAGGGGACGTTTGGGCGAAGACTCGGTTGCCATGGGGTCAGAATCCTTTGGGTTGAATGGGTGGTGGATCGTTCGGCTTCACTGCCGGAGGACGGAACTCTTAAGCGAGTTGTACCGCAGGTGGCGGATTTTAACCTGTTTGCCCCGTCGAGGTCAGTATTTGCGCAGCTATTGCCGCCAGGAAAGCGGGCAAAAGGTTGATTAAGAAATGGCCATTCTCGTGTATACTGCGCGCCTTTCCATATCCGGGTCGCGGGCGCTCTTTTTTGCGAGCCGCCGGCGCTCGGGCCGTCGGCGCTGTTGAATTACAATGTCCGGCGCAAGCGTGACCGGCCGAGCGGTCGGCGGTCGCAAACAAAACAACAAACCAGAGATTTTTGGGGGCGGAGTTGGATTTTTTCGTCTTTATCAGCGAGCAGTGGCTGCTGGTGAGCCTGTTGGTGGCGCTGATTTACGCGCTGGCTATTTCCGAGCGGATCAAGGCGGGCAAGCCCGCGTCGGCCCATCAGGCCACCCTGTTGATCAATAGTGAAGGCGCCAAGGTGATCGACCTGCGCGACCGCGCCGAATTCACCGCCGGGCACATCGTGGATGCGATCCACATTCCCCACGGTGAGATCGAAAAGCGCATGGGCGAACTGGCACCCTATAAAGACAAGACCCTGATCCTGGCGGACAAGCTGGGCCAGCATGCGGGTCCTGTCGGTCGCCAGCTGAAAAAGGCCGGCTACACCGTGCGCCGTCTCGAGGGTGGCATGTCCGAGTGGGCGAACCAGAAATTGCCACTGGTGAAGGGCTGATCCGCTCCCGAAACAGGAGCGAATCAGAAGAATTGAATCGCGAAGAGGTTTCCGGTCGTGAAAGAAGTCGTTATCTACACCACCCGCTTTTGCCCCTTCTGCATCCGCGCCAAGTACCTGCTGGACAACAAGAATGTCCCCTACAAGGAAATTGCCGTAGACGGCAAGCCGGCGCTGCGCGCGGAGATGACCGCCAAGGCCGGTCGCCACACGGTGCCGCAGATCTGGGTCGGCGGCCACCATGTGGGTGGCTGCGATGACCTGATGGCCATCGAGCGCAGTGGAGAACTCGACAAGCTACTGGCGTGACGAATACCGGCTGGTCGATCAAATCAGCCGAGAAATTTGCACACACGCCTTGAAAGGGTATTTCGAGGCCCCCATAAGTAAGACCCATACAGGGAGTCTTCTTTCAGGGAAGGCAGTCTACAAACTAATTTAATAACAGGCTTTAACATGGCTGAAGAACTCAACGGCGCCGCGGCGAACGCAGACGCGCAGCAAGTCCAATTCGCAATGCAGCGCATTTACCTGAAAGACCTCTCCTTTGAAACCCCGATGGGTACTGAGGTTTTCAAAAAGCAGTGGAAACCCCAGGTAAACCAGGAACTGAACACCAAAACCGCGAAGATCGACGAAGATCTTTACGAGGTGGCGCTGACCCTGACCATCACCGTGAAACTGGAAGAAGAGACCGCTTTCCTGGTGGAAGTTCAGCAGGCTGGCCTGTTCGCGATCAAAGGCCTTGAAGGCGCCCAGCTGGCCCAGGCCCTGAACACTGCCTGCCCGACCATCCTGTTCCCCTATGCACGCGAAGTGGTGGACAACGTAATCACCAAGGGCTCCTTCCCGGCCCTGATGCTGCCGCCGATCAACTTCGACGCCCTGTTCGCCGCTGCCCTGCATCAGGCCCAGCAGCAGGCCGCCGCACAAGGCGCAGAGAAAACCGACGCTTAAGTCGCGTTTTTTGCACAAAAAGGCTCCTCCGGGAGCCTTTTTTGTATGTGAAGTAATGGCGCGTCACCGGCCAGTCAGTTAGCTTGCGCAGCGCAATTGCCGGGAGTGGAGAGAAACAATGCAGTGGGATTTTCCCCAACCCTATATCTACAAAGTCCGCGTCGAACAGCAGCACGTAGACGGTCTGCACCACGCCAACAACGCCGAATATGTGCGCTGGTGCGAGCGCGCGGCCTGGTCCCACAGTGTCGAGCTGGGGCTGGATGTCAGCAATTACCAGTCGCTGGACCGGGGAATGGCAATCCGCCAGGCGGAGTACGACTATATACTGGCCGCCAGAGAGGGCGACGAGCTGTTGATCGGCACCTGGCTCACCATGGTGGACGGCCGGCTGAACATGACCCGTAAGTTCCAGGTGTTTCGCGCCAGCGATGAGGCACTGGTGCTGCGCGCCACCTGGCAGATGGTGTGTATCGAGCTCTCCAGTGGCAAACCCAAGCGGATGCCGCAGACCTTCAAAGACATCTATAGCCCCGCGGTGGTGTCGGAGTCACAACCGCAGTAGGGCGATAGCAACGCCGGATAATCCCAACGGAGCGCCCGTATGAGCGAAGAGATCACCCTCACCAAAAACACCGGCGCCCTCAGGGGCAAGACCATCTTTATTACCGGCGCCAGCCGCGGAATCGGCCGCGCCATCGCGCTGAAATGCGCCGCGGATGGCGCCAACATTGCCATCGCCGCCAAATCCGCAGAACCGCACCCCAAACTCCCCGGCACCATTTACAGTGTCGCCGAGGAAATCGAGGCCGCCGGTGGCAAGGCGCTGCCCATGCAGGTGGATGTGCGCGAGGAGGAACAGGTGGCGGAGGCACTGAAAAAGACTGCCGACACCTTCGGCGGCATCGACGCGGTGATCAACAACGCCGGCGCCATCAACCTCACCAACGTCGAGTCCACACCGCCCAAGCGCTACGACCTGATGCTGGATATCAACGCCCGCGCCGTGTACCTCACCGCGCACCTCGCGATTCCCTATCTGAAGCAGGCGGAGTGCGGGCATATCCTCAGCCTGTCACCGCCGCTCAATCTCGAGCCCCGCTGGCTCGGGCCTTTCGCGCCCTACGCGCTGTCCAAATTCGGCATGACCATCCTGAGCCTGGGGCTCGCGGAAGAGCTGCGGAAAACCAATATCAGCGTTGCCACCTTGTGGCCGCGCACCCTGGTGGCCACCGCCGCCATCGAATTTGCCGTCGGCAGCCGCGAAATGTTCGACCAGAGCCGCAAACCGGGGGTGATGGCGGATGCCGCCTACGAGGTACTGATTACCCGCAATCAGGGGCTGAACGGTGCCCAGCTGATCGACGAAGTACTGCTGCACGAACGCGGGGTGGAAGATTTCACCCAATATGCGCACAATCCCGCCAAGGCCGGCGAATTGGCAGTGGATCTGTTTCTCGATCCCTGAGCCTTGCCGGCGCGTGAGAGAGGTATGTGGGGGATAGCGTGGAAAAGACTGAACTGGACGAATTTCGCGGCGCCATGGGCGCGCTC
Source organism: Microbulbifer sp. (assembly GCF_036563125.1). GTDB lineage: Bacteria > Pseudomonadota > Gammaproteobacteria > Pseudomonadales > Cellvibrionaceae > Microbulbifer. The sequence continues at coordinate 9,086 of NZ_DATCMV010000043.1, read as the reverse complement.
GGTGACATAAAGCCACTGGCGCCCGAGCAACGCGAGAGCGCGCTAAAGAAGGACGCTGCGGATCCCCTGAACCAGCGCGCCCGCCGCGAAGCCGCCACTGCGCAGACCTACCGCGAACTGAACCCGCTGGGCGGCGAGTTTGTCGAGCCCGTCGAGCCCCACGATCCTATTGAATTCAAACGCGACGGCGTGCAGAACGGTGTCTACCGCAACCTGCGCCTGGGCAAATACACCGTCGACGCGCGCCTCGATCTACACCACCACACCGTCGATATGGCGCGCAGCGCGCTCTACCAGTTTGTGCGCGACTGTATGGAAGCGGATGTGCGCTGTGCGCTGGTGACCCACGGCAAGGGCGAGGGGCGCAAAACCCCGGCGATGCTGAAGAGCTGCGTCAACGCCTGGCTGCCGCAGCTGCCGGAAGTACTCGCGTTTCACAGCGCGCAGAAACAGCACGGCGGCCTCGGTGCCACCTATGTGCTGTTGCGCAAGAGCGAGCGCAAGCGCCAACAGAATCTGGAGCAGCACCAACGGCGTACCCGTCCTTAGCCAGGAACACGCGCAGTAGTTTTCTGGGGTTCGTAATCTGTTTGTCACGTCTGACAACTAATCTACGCCCACAACGAAATTTCGCTTGTCCGGCTGTTTCATCGCTCAGCCGCTTAAGTTTTCGTTGTTCTTCTCTCTTTGCATCGCACCAAATTTTGGTGTTTTTATGCTTCCGAGTTTGGGGGCTCCTCCAGTTGGAGGATTGGAATCGACATTCGCGCTGCGAATGGAGACCCTTCTTGAATGGTTTAAGCGGCCCCTGTGGCCGCTTTTTTTATGGCGGTGTTTTCAAAGGGGGTCAGGAATCTGGCTGGTCGCCCGCCTGTTTGAACTCAAGGCGGGTGCCGTCGCTGCCCTCGAGGATCAGCGTGTCTCCGCTGGTGCGGGCGCGGGTGACGCGGGGCATGGCCAGCAGGAAATCTTTTTCCAGCTCGTCGCTGTCGCGGCGGCCCACCATGCGGGAGATTTTTGGCGGCTTCAGCCAGTGGATGCTGCCGCTGTCCGCCAGTTCAAACTTGCCCAGATAGGGGTTGGAGCCGGCACTACCGCGCACGAAGCCGAGTTTGTCACAGGTGAAGTAGGGGCGGTCGCGCCACATTTTCTGCCAGAACATGCGCTGCTTGTGTTCGCGCCCATCCACGGAAAGGTTGTCCAGAATCCACTCTCGCTCGCAGACGCCGCTCTCTCCGGTCTCCGCCATCGCCGCCGGCTGGCTGCTGTGGTTGCCACAGCCGCTAACAAACAGGGTCATCGATAGGGAGAAAAGCGCGGCCAGCCTGGCGGCTCTGTGCGCAGGGGGGAATGACGGAAACAGGGGCAACTGAAACAGGGGAAACATGATTCCATCCGGTGGCCGTTTGTGCCATTTAACACCAATTGACTGCCGGCGTCTGTGACCCAACCGCCCTCAATTTTGGCGGGTAATGTCAGTTTCGTAGTGCGGGCGGGGCCGTTAAAGTCCCGCCTTGATGTACTCGATATAGATATCGCCGGACACGTCGCGCAGGATCAGGCGGCCGCCACCACTTTTCACAAACGCCTGGCGGGTGCCCGACAGGGCTCGCAGATACTGGTTCTCCTGCTCCATCACTTGCGGCGGGCCAGCCATCTTGGTGGACGCGAAACTCGCGGTGTCCCACAGCAGCCCGCCGTTGGTGGTGATCTGCAGGGAGCCGCGATAGGTGTTCAGGCCGCTCTTGCCCATTGCTTCGCCACTGGGGCTGCACAGAAAGGTAAATTCCCGCGGCTGGTCGATGGGGATCGCCTGGCCGTTGATGCGCAGCAAGCGCAGTTCCCACTTGTCGCCACACACACTGTTCACCGTGCCGGGCGTCTGGCTGGGGCCAGATTCCTTGTCCCCCATATTCATACAGCCCGCGATGACGATGGCGAGACCAATAAACCACACCGGAACCACTTTGTTCATGCCCTTCCCCTTTCCTTGGCGTTGGCCGCTCCCAGCTGGCAGATAAATCAAGCTTAGTCAGTCCGGCGCAAGGTGAGAGGGTTAGGGCGACAAGCGGACGCGCAAGCGGTCGCAAAATCGGGGATTGTTGCGCGCCGGCTGTCAGTTGGCGGGGCTAGTCGGGCTGGCGCACACAGCGCACCACCATTTTCGAGTCCAATTCCTGCTCGAAGCAGCGGAAGCGGGTGCCGTTGACGTTCAGTGTACGGGGGGGCTCGCGGCTGCTGCCGCGGGGCCGTCGATCGGATGACCTCACGGAGAGGTGCGCCGGATCCATGTGGGGGGGGACCGCGCTGCTGAAAGCGCGGTCTGCGTGACTTTCCCTGGGCTCGGTTGATGTACAACCGGCAACAACTCCTGTCGCTATCGCCACAGCCAGCAGAATACTTCTCAATTTCTGCACGCTGATACCTCGATGGCTGGTACGAGCAGCGGCGTCACTGCCGCCCTCTCATTTCAGGTTAGAAGAGGTTTCCGCCAAAGTGTACTTATTCGCGCCAAATTGTTTAAGCCTGCGCCGGAAAGGGATTTGTTGCGACAGAGGGGGTTTGGGCCGGAGGGAGCGCAAAACAAAAAAGGGGCCCAGTGGGCCCCAAGAAATGAAAGTGCAATGCAGTTTCAAGATGACGTCGAGGACACGACTTAGAAGTTGTAGCTACCTGTGAGGGCGATAGTGCGCGGGTTGCCGTAGAAACCGGTTTGCAGAGCTCCTCCAAAATCGTAGCCAGCAATGCGGTACTCGGTATCGGTCAAGTTTTTGCCCTGCAGACCCAGATTCCAATTGCCATCTGCGCTGTAGTAAGTAGCGGTCAGGTCCACCAATGTGTAGCCTTCTTGATCGAGCACACTTGGGGTTTCGAAGATCTGGGTGTCAGAGCGGTAAGAGGCAGACGGAACAACGACCAATTCCCCTCCGGCTACAGGCAGTGACCAGTTCAACTGCACCATGGCAGTGGTATCGGGGGTGTTTTGCATGTCGCGCGTGTCAGCGATGTTCTCGCCACCGGACATGAACTCGATAAACTCTGCGTCAACCCAACCCAGATTCGCGTTTGCGGACAAATTGTCGGTCAGCGCCAGGGAGGCTTCCAGCTCGATACCTTGGATACGGGATTTACCGGCGTTGAGTACGTCACCGGCAGTGGTGCCATCTTCGAGCAGGCGCTGCGTTGTCAGCTGCATGTCTGTGTAGTCGGCGCGGAAAACAGCTCCGTTCAGTCGCAGACGATTGGAGAGCAGATCGAGTTTCCAGCCGAATTCAACGGTATCAACAGTTTCCGGAGCATAACCTTCACTGGTTCGCGGGTTTGACGTGGCTACGCCTCGCATATCGAAACCACCCGACTTGAACCCAGTGCTGTAGCTTGCGTAGAGCATCGCATCATTGCTCAGCTGGTAATCCAAACCGACACGAGGAGTAAATTCACCCCAAGAGTCACTGTTGGTGTAGTCGGTGCGAACGACAGCAACTACTGGATCAGTAGTGTCGGCGTAGTATTTGTCGTGAGAGAAATCACTGCCGAGTCCGGCGATTACAGCGTTGTATACATCAGCTTCTTTATCATCTTTGGTGTAGCGGCCACCGAGATTCAGGTTCCACTGATCTGCAAACTGCCAGTTGTAGTGCGCATAGGCAGACAGGCTCTGGGTATCCACGCTGCCATTAACCGCCACGCTGATCGGGGCCAGTACAGCATCGTAAGCACCAGAGGCTTTACCGTCGTAGTAGTAGATACCGCTGACAAGATCTGCATTCTCACCCTGCCAGATCAACTGGAATTCCTGGCTGAACTGTTCGTCGTCATAGATGGCGGGAACATCGAAGCTCGGCGTGTTGACGCTGTCGAAATCGATTACGGTATCGGTCTTACCTTCACGGCTGGCGGTTACCGACTTAACGGTTACGGCGTCATTCAATTGCCATTCGGCGGTAAGGGACATGCCACTGGTTTCGACAAGGTTGTCGGACGGCAGGTTGGATTCAGTGTCGTAAACGCTGCTCAATACTGGCTCGCCGTTTACGCCAGGGTTGAAGCGGTGTCCGTGCTTGGACGCTGATTTGTCAGTGGTCTTGTCAGCGGCGAAACGGATAAATACTTCTTCGTTAGGGGAGTACTCAAGGCTGACCCGTGCGGCGAAAATGTCCTTATCGTACTGGTCTTCACCGGTTATAACGTTTTCGCCGAAACCATCGCGATTAAAGCTTGCAACGGCAGCACCAATATTCAGATTGTCAGTCAGTCCAGTAGACGCACTCAGCTTAAGGTCACGCTGGTTGTAGCTGCCGAGAGCAGTGCCGATGGACACTTCGGTATCACCGGTCATTTTCTTGGTGACATATTTCACCGCGCCGCCGATGGTGTTCTTGCCATACAGGGTACCTTGCGGGCCGCGCAGTACTTCGATGCGCTGGACATCGAACACGTCCATCACTGCACCCTGTGGGCGGGCAACGTATACGTCGTCAATGTAGATGCCCACACCCGGCTCGTAACCCCACAGCGGGTCCTGCTGGCCGATACCGCGGATAAATGCTGTCAGGGTGGAGTTGGTACCGCGGCTCACCTGCAAGGTGGTGTTTGGGGACAGTTTCTGGATATCGGTCATATCGGTGATGCCGTTTTCCAGGATGGCTGCTTCACCAATGGCTGATACCGCGATCGGTACTTCCTGCAGGGACTGCTCGCGCTTCTGCGCGGTAACGGTAACTTCTTCCAGCTGGGTATCCGCGTAGGAGAAGCTGGCACCACAGGCGATCATGACGCCCACGGCAAGGGGATTGAACTTGTTTAATTTGCGCATGACTCTCTCCGATCACCAGTTTATGGTTTTTATGTAAGTTTCGGACTTGCACTGTAGCTGCTGTCCTTGTCCTTGCCTGCTAGACCAAGGTATGACGAGCGGGTGGATACGTAGACGGGACAGCTGGCGGCCTATCGGGTAGGCTTAGATCATAAACAAAATAATGAATGAGGCGCCAATTGTTCAGCCTTACCCTGCTGGCCGCCGTGGGCCTGAGCTATCTGCTGCTGCTGTTCGCCATCGCCTTCTGGGGCGACCGGCTGTCCATTGCCCGAATCCGGCCCATCAAACCCCTGCTGCTGGCGCTTGCCGGCACCTACACCAGTGCCTGGATGTTCTTTGGCGTGCCCGCGCAGGCGGTGAGCGAGGGCTGGCTGTTGCCCCCTACCTTTGTCGGCGCGAGCCTGATGCTGATCTTTGGCGCGCCCCTGCTGATGCGCTTTGTGCGCCTGTCCAAGCAGCAGGGTTCGACTTCCATCGCGGACTTTATCAGTGCCCAGTACGGCGGATCCCAGTGGCTGGCGGCGGCGGTGGCGCTGCTGGCGGTGGTGGCGATCGTGCCCTACCTGTCCCTGCAGTTGCGGGCGGTGGCGGACAGTTTCCTGCTGCTCGCCGATAGCGGTGTGGGCGGGGACAATATTGGACGCGCCGAAAACAGCGCCTCGGTGGTGACCGCGGTGGTGGGCGCGACCCTCGGGCTCTTTGCGCTGCTGTTTGGCACCCGTCATATCGACAGCAGCGTACACCGCAACGGCATGCTGCTGGCGGTGGCGTTCGAGGCGCTGGTGAAGATCGGCGCGCTGGTGGCGGTGGCCTGGTTCGTTATCGATTCCGCCTTCGACGGCACCGCGGAGCTGGCGCGCAGTGCTCTCGCCAGTGAGCGGGTGGCGGCCATTGCCGATGCCCGCCCGGCGGATACCGGTTATCTCGCGGTGGTGGTACTGGGGATGGCGGCCATCTTCTGTCTGCCGCGGCAGTTCCACATCCTGATGATCGAGAGCGACGACGAGCGGGATATTGGCCCGGTGCGCAAGCTGATCCCCCTGTATCTGGCGCTGGTATCTGCGGCGGTTCTGGCGGTGGGCTACGGCGGCCTGTTGTGGCTCCCCGACAGCTACACCAATGCCGAGCGCTTTGTGCTGGGAATTCCGCTGGAGAGCGGCACCCCCTGGCTCGCGCTGCTGGCATTTATCGGTGGCCTCTCCGCCGGTTCCAGCATGGTGATCATCGCCACCATCGCCCTGTCCACCATGATCGCCAACACCATGGTGGTGCCCTGGTTGCTGACGCGGCTGCAACAGCGCCCGGCGGGTGTGGCGCTTGGCAGCGACCTGCGCCGGGTGCGGCGGGTGATCATCGGGTTGTTGATGCTGGCGGCATTCGGGGTGAGCGAGCTGATCGGCTCCGGTGTCAGCCTCGGTACCTTTGGTTTGTTGTCGCTGGCACTGGTGGCGCAACTGGCGCCGGCCATGGTCGCGGCGGTGACCTGGCCCGCGCGCTGGCCGCGGCTGCGCGCCGCCGGCGTGATCGCCGGGCTATTGATTGGCGCGCTGGTGTGGGGGCTGTCGGCGCTGCCCGCGGCACTCGGCCAGCCGGATCTGCTCGCCTCTGCACTGGGGCTGGAGTGGAATGCGCTGACCACCAGCTGCGTATTTGGCCTCGGGCTCAACGGCCTGACGCTGGTAGGCGTGTCGCTGTTGCAGGGGCGCTGGTTGCCCGGTGGCACCGCGGTGGCATCGGCACCTGTGGATAAAAAGCGGCTGCGTCAGCTGCTGGCGCGCTTTGTGGGAGAGGATGCCGCGGGCCGCGCGCTGACATCGCTTGATGCCGAGGGCAAGCCGGTGGCAGCGGACGCCCGCGACACCGCCCAGGGCTATCGCGAGACGGTGGAAAAAATTCTCGCCGGCATCGTTGGCAGTACCAGCGCGCAGCGTCTGGTACGCCAGTTGAGCGAGCCGGAAATCACCGCGCAGCAGCTGGACCAGGCATCGGACATCTACCAGTTCGGCCGCGGCCTGTTGCAGAGCAGCATCGACAATATCGACCAGGGTATCTCGGTGGTGGATGCCAACCTCAACCTGGTGGCGTGGAACCGCCGCTATCTCGAGCTGTTCCACTACCCGGCGGAGATGATCTACGTCGGCCGTCCGGTGGCGGAGCTGGTGCACTACAACGCGAGCCGCGGCGAGTGCGGTCCCGGTGAGGTGGAGGAGCATGTGCAGAAGCGGGTGGAACACCTGCGCAACGGCACCGCCTACCGCGTACAGCGCAACCGCACCGACGGCACCGTGCTCGAAATCCGCGGCAACCCGCTGCCCGGCGGCGGGTTCGTGACCACCTATACCGATGTGTCCGACTATCAGCGCGCGCTGGCGGAGCTCACCGAGATTCGCAATTCCCTCGAGCAGAAGGTGGCCCACCGCACCGCCGAGCTGGAGACGGTCAACGATGAGCTGCAGGGGCTGAACCGCGAGCTACAGGCCGCCAGTGCCGGCAAGACCCGCTTCCTCGCCGCCGCCAGTCACGACCTGGTGCAGCCGCTGAACGCCAGCCGCCTGTTTATCGACGCCCTCGCCGGCCATTCGCTGGAAGACAGCAGTCGCCAGCTGCTGACCCGCGCCGATCGCGCGCTGGCCTCCGCCGAGCAGCTGATCACCGACATGTTGCAGATCGCGCGCATGGATGCCGGGGATATCCGCCCGAATTTCACTGCCGTCTCTCTCGATAGCATCCTCGACGACGCCGTGGCCCAGGCGCGGGTGGCCGCCGGCAACCGCGGCATACGCCTGCGCTACCGCCGCAGTCACCTGTGGGTACACAGCGACGAGAAAATGCTGCGTCGCGTGGTGCAGAACCTGCTGGATAACGCGGTGAAGTACACCGCCCGCGGCGGTGTGCTGGTGGCGGCGCGCAAGCGCGGGGCGGACATTTCCCTCGAGGTGTGGGACACCGGGGAGGGCATCGCGCGCGAGCAGCAGCAGGCCATTTTCCGCGAGTTCTGCCGCCTGACCCCGCAGGACAGCGACAGCGGCACTGCCCGCCAGCACGGTTATGGTCTCGGTCTCGCCACCGTGGAGCGCCTGTGCCGCTTGCTCAACAGTCCCATCAGCCTCTCCTCGATTCCCGCGCGCGGCAGTGTGTTCCGCGTACGGCTGGCCCGCGCCAGTGCCAGAGTGGAGCCGCGCCCGAATCTCGTCGCCGCCCAGAGCCGCGGTGCCCGCCTGGACCTGCAGGTGCTGTGTGTGGATAACGAGCCCTCGATCCTCGAGGCCATGGCCGCACTACTCGGCGGCTGGGGCTGCACCGTGCACTGCGCGCGCAACCGCGCCGAGGCGCTGGCGGCGGCGGAGCCCGACCTGCTGTTGATGGATTTCCACCTTGACGACGGCGACAACGGCATCGACCTGGCGGCGGAACTGCTTTCGCGCTGGGGCGGGGGCATCCCCTGCGTGATCATCTCCGCCGAAAACACCAATACCGTAAAGAATCGCGCGCACAACGCCGGCTGGCAGTTCCTGCAGAAGCCCCTGCGCCCGGCCGCGCTGCGCGCGCTGTTGCAGCAGCGCAAGAATTCTCGCCACGGGGCCACTGCGACCAAGGTCGTATAGGCAAGCCGTTGTGCTGGACGCAGTCTGGCGGAGAGTGGTTTAAGAAAAATAAGGTATCCGAGCGATGAAAAAATACCTGTTGGAAATACTGATGTTCAGCGCCTATGCGCTGTTCGCGGCGAGCTGGGTTTCCGGGGCGATCCTGACCCCTGCGATCCAGTCGTCCTTTGGTGAGGAAGGCTTCGCCAATGCCACCTGGGGCAGTAATGTCATCACCATTGCCAAGATCATCGGCAACCTCGCCGCCGCTGCGCTGTTGATGCGTCTCGGTGCCAAGCGCGCCTTTGCCATTGCGATCGTTCTGATTGCCGCCGGCGGCCTCGGCGCACTGGCCGGCAGTTACGGTGAATGGCTGCTGTCGCGTCTGGCCCTCGGCCTCGGTGGCGCCCTGGCGATTGTGTATTTCGCACCGGTGGTACTGCACTATTTTTCCGCCGAGGAGCGCCCGCTGATCAACGGCATCAACGCCGCGGCCTTCAATACCGGCAACCTGCTGGCACTGCTCACCACCACCACCCTGCTCAGCTGGTTCGGCAGCTGGCAGTCGCTGGTGGTGCTCTACGGGGTGATGGTGCTGGCACTGGGGGTGCTGTGGTGGCTCAGCGCGGAAAACTTCCCGTTGTCCGGTGGTAGCGGCAAACCGGCAGAACATTACGGATTTA
>NZ_DATCMV010000166.1:0-4077 GCF_036563125.1 Microbulbifer sp. | reverse complement strand
TCAGGGGCACTTCCACCCTGGTATCGTGATCGCGGCGGATCAGGAAGATCGCGGGCGGAAGTTTAAGAACTACATGAATTCTGTCATTGATAATCCTTACTTTGTCGGTGTGCATATGTTCCAGTACATGGATTCCCCCATCACCGGGCGAGCATTTGACGGGGAAAACTATGCAAATGGCTTTGTTTCTGTGACCGATGTGCCTTATGCGGAAATGGTGAAGGCGGCAAAAGAAGTCCACGAGGGACTTTACCAGCGGCGTTATGGTGATCTCGCTAAAGCGCAAGTCGAGTCCTCCAAAGCGCAGTAATCAAGACCCTCCGATCGTAATTTCCGGGCCGCAGTAGCGGCCTATTGAACAGGCGCAATGTCCAGCCGGGCATTGCGCTTTTTTTATGCCCGGATTTCGCGAGTCGGGTGGAGGGGACAACCGGCGCACTTGCTTCCCCCCTGGTCATGTATTGATTGATGGAAGAGTTCGGTCAAGGCAGCCGTCGGGCGGCCGGAAAAATAGGGATTGACGTCAATTGTTAACAATATACAATAAACAAAAATGCTAACGAATGAATGGACTTTGGGGTTCCTCCATGTTGATGGAAATTAAAGAACGCGTGTCTCACCAGCTGGCGCCCAGCACCATCTCCGCCACAAAGGTTGAGTATTACCAAGTGCCTCTGGCAGAAGTGCTGTCCGATGCGAAGCATGGCGATCACACCCATTTCGAATTGCTGGTATTTCGCGTGCGTTGTGCCGATGGAATGGAGGGTGTCGGATACACCTATACCGGTGGGCGAGGTGGTCGCGCGATCTATTCGCTGTTGCAGGACGACATCCAGCCGTTGCTAGAGGGGCGTGACGCATCGAAAATTTTTGCCATCTGGGAGGAGATTCAGAGCCATCTGCATTATGTGGGGCGTGGTGGCCTGCTGAGCTTCGCCTTGTCCGCCGTCGACATTGCGCTTTGGGATCTGCGCTGCAAGCGCCTGAATCTGCCGCTGTGGAAAGTAGCAGGTGGCGCTTCCAATACCACCAGGTGCTATGCCGGTGGTATCGACCTGAATTTTTCCGAGTCCAAACTTCTGGACAATGTCTCCGGCTACCTGGCGCGCGGCTTCAACGCCGTGAAGATCAAGGTCGGCAAGGAAGACTACCGCGAGGATGTGGCTCGTGTGGAAGCGGTGCGCAACCTCATTGGCCGTGATGTCACGTTCATGGTGGACGCAAACTACTCAATGACCATTGAGAAGGCGGTGCGCTTTGGTCGCGCGATTGACCACTGCGACATCACCTGGTTCGAAGAGCCGACCATCCCCGATGATTATGTAGGCTACGGTCGTATCGCCGATGCCATCAATATTCCGTTGGCGATGGGTGAAAACCTGCACACGGTGCATGAGTTCACCTACGCCATCGATCAGGCCAAGCTCGGTTTCCTGCAGCCAGACGCCTCGAACATTGGCGGTATTACCGGCTGGCTGAAAGTGGCGGAACTGGCTTATGCCCACAATATCCCTGTGTGCAGCCACGGTATGCATGAACTGCACGTGGGGCTCATGGCCAGTCAGCCACACGCTGGCTACCTGGAAGTGCACTCTTTCCCCATTGACGAATACACCACCCGTCCCATCGTGCTGGAAAACGGCCGAGCTGTGGCTTCCGACGAAGCGGGTACCGGGGTGACCTTTGATGAAACGCTGCTGAGACCGCATCTGGTCAAGCACTCCTAACAGGTATTTTCCATGCAAGCTCAAGCTGCCCAGTACGTTGGCAACAAGTCTTTTGAAGTGGTTGAAGGTCGCTGCGAAGCGCCGGCCGCCGATGAGGTGCGCCTGAAAGTCGGCTACGTAGGAATCTGCGGTACCGACATGCATATTTACCACGGTGTTATGGATCAACGAGTGAAGCCGCCACAGGTAGTGGGTCACGAGATGTCCGGTGTCGTCGACGCAGTGGGTGCAAGTGTTAATGGCTACAGTGTGGGCGACCGGGTGGTGGTGCGGCCGTTGGATTACTGCGGAAACTGCCCGGCATGTAACGAAGGTCACAGTCACATCTGCCACAACCTGAAATTCATGGGTATCGATTCTGTAGGTGCTTTCCAGAGCTACTGGAACGTCAAGTCGCGCACCCTGCACAAGCTACCGGAAAACGTATCATTGAAACAGGGTGCCTTGATCGAGCCTCTGGCGGTCGCCTGTCACGATATTTCTCGCGCACGTCTGAAAGCTGGAGAGAAGGCGGTCATTCTTGGTGGTGGTCCGATTGGCCAGCTGGTAGCGCAGGTTGCGATCGGCATTGGTGCCGAAGTGATGATTTCCGAACCTAGCCCGGAGCGCCGCGCCTTCGCAGAAAAAACCGGTGCGCTGGCGATCAACCCGCTCGAGCAAGACCTCAAAGCCGCTGTGGAAGACTGGACCCGTGGTAAAGGTGCGGATGTGGTTTTTGAAGTGTCGGGGGTGCAACCCGCAGTTGACGCGATGACAGAAATTGCTTCGGTACGCGGCCGTATATGCATGGTGGCCATTCACTCCAAGAAGCCACAACTGGATCTGTTCAAGTTTTTCTGGCGCGAGCTGGAGCTGGTCGGTGCGCGTGTCTATGAGGCGGCTGACTTTGAGCAGGCCATTGAAATGGTCTCCTCCGGCAAGATCGATCTGGTGCCTTTCATCAGTAAGATCGCACAGTTGAGCGACATCGGTAGCGCCTTCGCAAGCATGGACGGTAACCCTTCCGGCATGAAAGCACTGGTTGCCTGTGGTGCGGAAGACTGATAAGCAAATCTGAAACACGTTTAAGTGAATCGAATGAGACTCAAGTGATGTTGGAAATGTTCAGCCTGGCAGGCAAAAAAGCGCTGGTTACCGGATGTAATCGCGGTATTGGTAAGGCAATGGCCGTGGCGTTAGCCGAAGCCGGTGCGGACGTGATTGGAGTGTCTGCGAATCTTAACCTCGATGATTCAGACGTGGGCCGTGAAGTCGCTGCGGCAGGTAGAAACTTTTACCCTTATCAGTGTGATTTTTCCGATCGCAGCTCGCTGTACGGATTTATCGATAAGGTAAAAAGTGATCACGCCCAGATCGATATTCTGGTGAACAATGCCGGTACCATCTTGCGTGCACCAGCTGCCGAGCACGGCGACGATCTTTGGGATAAGGTGATTGAAGTTAATCTGAACTCTCAATTTATTCTCAGTCGCGAAATCGGCAAAGAAATGGTCGCACGCGGTTCCGGTAAAATCATTTTTACCGCTTCGCTGCTGACCTTCCAGGGCGGGATCACCGTTCCTGGCTACGCTGCCAGTAAGGGTGCCATAGGGCAGATCACGATGGCCTTGTCCAACGAGTGGGCCTCTAAAGGCGTGAATGTAAATGCGATCGCGCCGGGTTATATCGCCACCGACAACACCCAGGCGCTGCGCCAGGATCGCGATCGCGCCGCCAGTATTCTTGCCCGTATTCCTCAAGGCCGATGGGGTGAGCCTGCGGACTTCAAGGGTCCTGTGGTCTTTCTCGCTTCCACAGCATCCGATTACATGAGCGGTAGCGTCTTGCTGGTGGACGGCGGCTGGATGGGGAGATAACAGATGGCCATCAAGAACAACGTCAATTTTATCAATGGTGAATACGTTTCCTCCCTTTCGAATGACATCATTGAAGTGCTGAACCCGAGTACAGGTGAGTTGCTCGGCACGATACCCAAAGGCTGTGCCGAGGATGCAGATGCCGCGCTCAAGGCTGCCAAACAGGCGCAAAAAAGCTGGGCCAAGTGGACTGCGCGGAATCGCGCCGCATTGCTGCGCAAGTTCGCTGTCGCCATCCGCGCAGAATCGGAAAGTCTGGCAAAGCTGCTGGTCATGGAACAGGGCAAGCTGATCGGTGTTGCCCGCGCTGAAGTCAATGCGACTGCAACGTTTATTGAATACGCCTGTGACAATGCGCTGACTCAGGAAGGCGATATCCTGCCTTCCGATAACGAAGACGAAAAAATCTTTATCCACAAAGTGCCGCGTGGTGTGGTGGTTGCCATTACCGCCTGGAATTTTCCGCTGGCACTGGCCGGCCGCAAGATCGGCCC
>NZ_DATCMV010000119.1:0-8104 GCF_036563125.1 Microbulbifer sp. | reverse complement strand
GTGGCGCGCATTATAGCGTTCTCTCCGACCTTGGCAAGCTGTTTTTTGAATTTCTTTTTCAGGGAAAACCCTTTGGAAATCAATAACTTATCTTGCCGTCCCCGCCGCCTCTGCAGCGGTGAGGGCGCGAACTATACGTAGACCACCCAGGCCGTGCAAGCGTTTTCTCGCAATTATTTTGAAACACATTACCAACCCAAAAATTGAGCCAAAAGTACGTCTTGATTGCGCACTTAAGAGAATATTTTTCTAGGGAGAATTCCAGGTTGCATTATTAGGGAACACCAGCCGCCTACGAACGGCTGATCTCAGCTTGCAACGCCCTAGGCCCAGAGGCGAATGCCAATCAGCCCATAGCTCAAAAGGTAAATATTCACTGCGGCATTCAGGAGGATCAGAGCGACCGAAAGTCCTTTGCCGACCCCAGTTACGGTTGTTTTGCGGTATTGCCACCAGACCCTGAGGCTCCAGAGTGCGCCCAGGAAAAACAGGATCGTGCCCAAAAAGACCAGCAACGAGGGAAGCGTGATCGAAGCTGCCATCACATAGGGCTCGCTACTGTTGCGGATCGACCATAATCCCACAATGGATAGAAACAGCCCCGCCACCGTGAACATGGGCCAGCTGCGAAGCTGCACGTCCGCCCTAGCCAGGCGGCGCCCAGCGAGCTGGCGCGGCAGCCAGAAAATCAGGTATACGGCACACAGCAACAGGCACAGCGGCCAGGCTACCATCAGTATCATTGGACCTATTGCCTGAATAAAGCCTACTTTCTTCAGTGTTATGGGTCCGTAATAGAGTACCGAGCCCGCAACCGGCTCCTCGCCGAGCACGAGAGCCACGCGACCAGTATCCGGTTGCACGAATTTGCCCTCGCCGCTCGACAGCAACCTTTGTGGTTTGCCACCCACTATCGATGACAGCGCAATACTCTGCTCATCAGCAGAAAGTTTCCAGGGCATCAAACTGGCCATGATCTGATCTCTTTCCGCGATGGGGCTTATCACCCGGTAGTAACCGCCAATTGTCGAGGGCACCTCTCCACCCACGTTTGTGACAGTGTGTGATGCAGGACGGGGGTTTGCCGCCGCGTAACTGGCAAGCAGTTTATGAATCTGTGCTGCGGCGGGGCCATCGCTATTAGTGAGGACAATATGACCAAGCGCTCCTTCCGGTTGGTACGCAATTAAAGCGCTTGTGCCGGGCAAGGACCCTTCATGCCCGTAATACACCAGTCCGTCATGATGAAACGACGTAACCCCAACCCCCCAACCGATTTCCAGTCCCGCTGCTGCAGCGCTGGATCCTGTTGGGGCTTCCATCGTGCGCACGCTGTTCCCATCCAGTATTTCACCGCCCGCAACACTGTCCGGCTCCTGCATAAAGCGGACGAACTGAATCATATCCTGCAGGCTGGAATGCAACCCGCCAGCCGCGCGGTTTGGTAGGTGCCAATAAGTCAGCTCCCTGTGGCCGTGGTACATAGATGCGGCACTGCTGCGATACTGATCGTCGTAGTAGTAACCGCTGCGCGCCATACCCAAGGGGTCGAAGAACTGCTCCTCAATGTAAGCCTCAAACCCTGTGCCGGTTATTTTCTCGACGATGTAAGCCGCGACCATCGGTCCGGTATTGTTGTACGCGCTACGGGTGCCAGGTACCCAGCGGGAGTGCCTGGAGTGCGGATGTCGCTTGAGTGTATCGCCGATCGATGGCGGCTCACCTGATTGCCCCACCAGCTCCGGTGCATGAGGCGCATCCCAGCCGGTGCCGTGATTGAGCAGGTGCACCAGGCGCACAGGGTGCTCTTTTTCCCAAGGGTTATCGAACTCCACCTCCGGCGCGAGATCCCCAAGGCGGTCATCCAGTGACAGCTTGCCATCCGCCACCAGTTTCATGGTTGCCAGCCCCACAAACATCTTGGAAATCGAGCCGACACGGAAAATGGTGTCCGGCGTTACCTGCTCCCTGTGCTCAATGTTTTTCAGACCGGGTGTATATCGCCATACGCGGCCGTCCGGCTCAAATAACGCCACGGCTGCACCAGGCGTGCGGGTGCGCTGCAGTATCCCGTCTATTTCCTTTTCGAGTTGTTGGTACCCTGCCCCATTTGTTGTTGGCGGGATCTCTTGTGTATGTGCACTATTGATGGCCAAGAGTGCGATAGAGATTATGCTGATCAGTTTTCGGAACATCGAACCTCCCCTTTCATTGATTTGGCGCCGGTCCCGGTTCGCCCTGGAGCGCAGCAGCTGTGATTTAATGCCGTATCAATAAAGGGGCGATCGCATGCTCTCAAAGGAAGATTCATGACGACTTGTGACCGTCTGCCCCAGCGGCTGTTCATATCCAGTCACACGTCGTGATCCATTGAACTAATAAAAAAACGGAGCCGAAGCGCAGTGCCAGAGAGCTATCAGGTAGGTGAATTTTTATACGATAGCCAACGCGGAATTTTGACTAGGGATGGTGACGACAGACGAGTCGAGCCTCAGGTCAATGCACTGCTGAAGCTTTTGGTTGAGCACGCGGGAACAACGCTCAAACGGGATATGATCAATGCGCATATCTGGTCGGACCGTGTGGTGGGCGACGACGCGCTGCGGGCAACAATCAGAAAACTGCGCGAAGCACTGGGGGACAGCGCCAAGGCCCCCCGCTATATCCGTACCGACCCCCTGAAGGGCTATACGCTCATTGCGACCGTCAGCACTAAGCGAGCCCCCACTCCGGAATCCAAATTATTGCAACGCCACCGGTGGGCGATCGCGCTTGCAGGACTCGCCGTTCTGGCGGCGGTGGTGACACTCGTAGCCTTCCCGTTCGGGGTGCACAAAGACAGTCCGCCCAAGGTCGAGCTGCTTACCAGGATGAATGGATCTGAGGTTAGCCCGGACTATAGTCCTGCAGGCAACCGGCTGTTGTTCTCCCACCGCGCCAACAAGGATGACTACCTGCAGCTCTATGTAAAAGATCTGCAGACCCGGCAAGTACAGCGATTGACCTGGGAACCTGCGGATTACGCCAGCGCACTCTGGTCCCCGGATGGAAAACAGATCGTTTATTCGCGCAGTGCCGGCGAAGAATTACAGCACTTCCTTGCTAATTTCGATCCCGACCAGGGGATACTCCATGAACAGCCGCTACCGGCGAACGACAATAAAAAGAGCTATCTTCTAGCCTGGTCTCGCGATGGGAAATCCATCTATATCAAGGACAAGGCTGATCCGGCTTTGCCGTTTGGTATCTCAAAGCTTGATCTTGAATCCGGCAAGCTAATCACGGTGACCGCACCCAGCGTACGTGGCCGTGGAGATTTCTTCGCCCGCGAATCAGCAAATGGAAAAATGCTGGCGCTATTACGAGAGGTCGAGCGCGGCAAGCAGGAACTGTTGATCATGGATATAGGGACCGGCAGCCTTTTGCATACCAGGATCCTGCTACAACCGGCAGACCGATTCGCCTGGGCGGGCGACGATGCCAGCCTGGTCCTCTCCAACTTCTCCGGTGAGATACAGGAATTCGAGCTGCAGTCCGATCAACTCACCATCCGTGCCGCACTGGATGGCGGTATCAACGATATATTTTTCCACTGTGGCGATCAGTGCCTGCTCATGCGGCAACACAACGGGAACTTCCTCGATCTGCAGGAGCAACCCAATCCATTTGAACATCGTCCACTAATGGCATCGCGGATTCTCGACTTACCCGGTGCAGAAGATTTTCCCATCTTCAATCGGGATGAGTCTGGGGTCTATTTTGTCACCAGGGATCATACCGGCACATCTGTGCGCTACATGGACAAGCTCGGCGAGGCGCGAGCACTTTTCAACTTGCCTGCCGGTGCGGAACTCGGATCGCTGCAGCTGGATGCCAAGGGTGAACATCTCGCGGGCTTGCTGGAAGGGCGGGTTTTCCTGTTCAACCTCGCTCACGGTGAAATGGTCTACCTGACCAGCGGTGCCGAACTCGCCGGGTTCCCCTACTGGTCGCGGGATGGCAACGGTTTGCTGTTTTCCAAAACCGAAAGCGGCAACCCCACTATTTACCGCTATTCGCTGGCCTCGGGCGCAGTGGAACCGGTGGTACAGGATTACATCGCGAGTGTGGAAATAGACCGGGAGAATTCCATTCAGGCGGATGCGCGTAATAACGCCTGGCTGGTTACCCACAATAAAAATCCAGAATTGCTGGCAACGCTCGCCTCCACCTCTCCCAACCGCTGGCAAGTACACGGCGACTGGCTGTACTTCACCGAACACGAAGGTAATCTCGCGGTGATGCAACGGGTGAATTTGAAGACCGGAGTTCGCGAACGACGGGAACTTGCCAGAAATCGCTTCCGCCTCAACTTTGACCTGAATGCCCACGGTGATCGGGTATTGTTTGTGAAGTCCCTGCTGGCGGAGAGTAATCTTGTAAAAGTAACCTGGTAAAGGTCACTTTGAATCCATAAACATTGAATCAATAAAAAAGGCGCGGCGGATTTCTCCGCTGCGCCTTTTTTCACCAGCTCGCTTAAGCCTGTTCTACGGTCTGCTCGATACGCCCGAAGATAGACTGACCTTTGTCATCCAGCATCTCGATCGCGATCTTGTCACCGAACTGCATGAACGCCGTGCTCGGCTTGCCTTCCTGGATGGTTTCGATCATGCGAATCTCGGCGATACAGCTATAACCAACACCGCCTTCCACCACAGGCTTGCCAGGGCCGCCGTCGAGCTTGTTGGACACGGTACCGGAACCGATGATGGTACCGGCGCCCAGCGGACGTGTCTTGGCCGCGTGGGCAATCAGCTGGCCGAAGTGGAAGGTCATGTCGATGCCCGCATTGGGTTCACCGAACTTTTCACCGTTCAGCTCGGACACCAGTGGCAGATGCAGCTTGCCCGCCTGCCAGTGCTCACCCAGCTGTGCCGGAGTGACACACACCGGAGAGAAGGCGCTGGACGGCTTGGACTGGTAGAAGCCGAAGCCCTTGGCGAGTTCATTCGGAATCAGGCCGCGCAGGGACACGTCGTTCACCAGCATCACCAGAAGAATGTAGCCGAGGGCATCTTCCGGGGAAACGCCCATGGGCACGTCGTCGGTAATCACCGCGATTTCCGCTTCGAAGTCGATGCCAAAGCCTTCGCTCTGCGGCATCTTTACCGGCTCACGCGGCGCCAGGAAGGTATCGGAACCGCCCTGGTACATCAGCGGGTCGGTCCAGAAGCTTTCCGGCATTTCCGCGTTGCGCGCCTTGCGCACCAGCTCGACATGGTTGACGTAGGCACTGCCGTCCGCCCAGTGGTAAGCGCGGGGCAGTGGCGAGTGGCACTGGGTCTGATCGAAGGCTTCACCCGCGATGTCACCACTGTTGAGTTTTGCGTGCAGTTCTTCCAGCTGTGCGGACTTTTCCGCCCAGTTGTCCAATGCGTTCTGCAGCGTCGGGGCAATTTCAGCCGCAGACGCCATGCGGGTCAGGTCATCGCTGACCACCACAAGATGGCCGTCGCGGCCGGATTTCAGGCTGGCTAACTTCACTGTGCCTTCCTCTTGTTCATTTCACGATCCGCTGGGGGCTCAGGGATCTAAAGGTTTGAATTCTTGGTCGCCGTGCATCCACGCCGCATGGCGCGGGGCCTTCTTGGTGCGCGCCCACTCGTCCAGCATGTCTTCCGCCACCCGCTTGAGCTCCTTGTGCATACCTGGCTTTGCGGTGTTCGCGGCCAGCTCAATGCGGTGCCCGTTGGGGTCGAAGAAGTAGATGGACTTGAAAATGGTGTGGTCGGTGGGGCCGAGCACATCGATACCGGCATCCTCGAGCTTCTGCTTCATCGCCAGCAGCTCGTCCATGCTCTCCACTTCCAGTGCGATGTGCTGCACCCACTGCGGGGTATTTTCATCGCGGCCCATATCCGGGGAATTGGGCAGCTCGAAAAACGCCAGTACATTGCCCTGCCCTGCATTGAGAAATACATGCATGTAGGGATCCGGTGCCCCGGTAGAGGGCACCTTGTCTTCGGCGATGGCGAGCTGAAACTCCATGCCGAGGAGATCGCGATAAAACTCGACGGTCTCCTTGGCATCGCGGCAGCGGTAGGCCACGTGGTGAATACGTTGAATTGCCATTGCAGGCCTCCAGTGCGCTGCCGATCAGGCCGCGTCTTCTTTGCCTTTGCCGCCGATCACACCGCGCTGCAGCTGGTCGCGCTCGATGGACTCGAACAGTGCCTTGAAGTTGCCTTCACCGAAGCCCTCATCCTCTTTGCGCTGGATGAACTCGAAGAACACCGGACCGAGCATGTTGGCGGAGAAAATCTGCAGCAGCAGGCGCGGCTGGCCACCTTCGGTGGTACCGTCCAGCAGGATGCCGCGGGATTTCAGTTCTGCGGTGGGCTCACCGTGGCCCGGCAGGCGCTCTTCCAGCATTTCGTAATACGTTTCGGGCGGCGGGGTCATAAACTGCATGCCCTGCGCCTTCAGGCGGTCCCAGCAGGCGACCAGGTCGTCACAGGCAAACGCGATGTGCTGGATGCCCTCGCCGTTGTACTTCATCAGGAACTCTTCGATCTGGCCGCCGCCACCGGCCGCCTCTTCGTTCAGCGGGATACGGATCTTGCCGTCCGGCGCGGTCATGGCCTTGGACAGCAGGCCGGTGTATTCGCCCTTGATGTCGAAGTAACGGATCTCGCGGAAGTTGAACAGGTCTTCGTAATACTTGGCCCAGTAGTCCATGCGGCCGCGATACACGTTGTGAGTCAGGTGATCCAGGGTGTGGAAGCCACAGCCCTGCGGGTGCTTGTCGACACCTTCCAGCCAGTGGAAGTCGATATCGTAGATGGTCTCGCCTTCTTTATAACGGTCGATCAGGTAAAGAGTGGCACCGCCGATACCCTTGATGGCGGGCAGACGCAGTTCCATCGGGCCGGTTTCCACGTTTACCGGTTGCGCGCCCTTCTTGATCGCCTCGTTATAGGCAAAGGTGGCGTCTTTTACACGGAACGCCAGACCACAGGCGGATGGGCCGTGCTCGCGGGCGTAGTAGTCGGCGTGACTGCCCGGCTCGTAGTTGGTGATGAAGTTGATGTCGCCCTGGCGCCACAGTTCCACGTCTTTGGTGCGGTGACGAGCCACTTTGGTGAAGCCCATGGCCGCGAACACGGTTTCCAGGACGCCTTTCTCCGGTGCGGTGAATTCAACGAACTCGAAGCCGTCCAGGCCCATGGGGTTCTCAAACAAATCGGCCATGTGATCCTCCTAATAAGGGGTTTTTTATAGGACCTGCGACACCGCTTGTGGCAGCGGAGGTCATCTTGGTTTCAGGTGCAACGAATTTAGTTACGCGTGTAACCAATGTCAAGGACTGTGCAGCCGGGGCTAACTAGTAATAGGGCGGGGGACGGGGGTCGCAGAGAAAATTGGTGACCGGATAAGAGGTCGCAGTGCCAGTAATACCGACGGGATAAGAGGTGGACACATCACCGGGCCATCTGGGTGGCCCGGTGATATCAACAGAGAATCAGAGTTGGGGTTCGGTCATTTTGCTGAAGTCGCCAACACCGGCCTCCTTCAGCAGTGAGTCCACCAGCGGCGCCATGGCGCGGTGCTTGAGGGCACTGCCCACCAGGGCTTCCGGCAGGCTCTGGCCCCTGGATTCTCCATCGCTGTCGAGGATGCCGCCACTGGCGCGGCCGTCGATACCGTTGAGGCCTTCCACGGAAATGATCTTCATGCCTTCGATCTTCTCCATCGGGCGCACGCTTTCGCGGATGATATTCGGCAGCGCATCGTGCAGGCTGAGGATGCGCTTGAGGGCAATCTGCGCGTCACTCAGGCTGTTCAAAGCCTCGTTCATCAGGCGCTGACCTTCCGCGTCCACCGCATATTTCTCGCGATCTGCTTCCACACGGATACGCACCGCCTCGGCCTCTGCGGATGCCTGCAGGCGCAGGGCCTCGGCCTTGTCTTCTGCCGCGGCTTTTTCCGCTTCTGCGGCTACCTTGATGGCAGTGGCCTGACGCTCGGCCTCCTTCTGCGCCTCAATGATTTCGATGCGCTTGTCACGCTCGGCGACTTCCACATCCTTGGCGGTGCGCACCTGCTCCTCCGCCTTCACCGC
>NZ_DATCMV010000113.1:0-78198 GCF_036563125.1 Microbulbifer sp. | reverse complement strand
ACTGAACAGGTGGTGCGCGCGCTCGCTGTGCTCCAGTCCCGCTGCAGCCCACACTGCCCAGGTCGCCGCATGGGTGTACTGGCCACCGTTTTCACGAATACCCGGTGGATAGCCTTTGATGTAACCCGGATCCTTCTTGGTTTTATCGAACGGCGGCTTTAACAGCAGGATCTGCCGCGCGTCTTGTTTCACCAGATGGGTGTAGGCAGAGGTCATCGCCTCCCGTGCACGCGCCGTCGGTGCTTCCTGGGACAATACCGACCAGGTCTGCGCGATCAGGTCGATCTTGCATTCGTCGCTCTCTTTGGACCCGACCGGTGTGCCGTCATCGTAATAAGCGCGGCGGTACCAGGCGCCATCCCAGCCACTTTGCTCGACCTCTTCGCGGAAGGTCTCGCCGAGTTTGCGGTAGTGCTCGGCCAGCGCGGTATCACCAATGTATTCACACAGCGGCGCCATATCCCGGCACACCCGTAACAGAAACCAGCCCATCCAGACGCTTTCGCCACGACCGGTGGTACTGATTCGGCTGAAGCCATCGTTCCAGTCCCCGTTGCCGATGATCGGCAGGCCGTGGGGACCGACGGAACTGGCGCGCTCTATGGTTCGGCAGCAGTGCTCATACAGCGAGCCCGACTCGTCGCTGGTATCAAACTCGGCATAGCGCTCGTGTTCATCTTTTTTCAGCGGCGCCCCTTTCAGGTAGGGAACCGACTCATTGAGAATGTCGTAGTCGCCGGTGGTGCGGATGTACTGTGCCGTAACAAATGGCAGCCACAGCAGGTCATCAGAGCAGCGGGTGCGCACCCCGCGCAGCGGATTCTCGTGCCACCAGTGCAGGACATCGCCCTCCTGGAACTGACGCGACGCCGCGCGCAGAATGTGTTCCCGGGTCCATTCCGGGTGCGTCCACAGCAGCGCCTGTACATCCTGCAGTTGGTCGCGGAACCCGAAGGCGCCGCTGGACTGGTAGAAACCGCTGCGCCCCCATAGGCGGCAGGCCAGGGTCTGGTAAGGCAGCCAGCGGTTGACCAGTATTTCTGTGGCCTTGTCCGGCACTTCCACCTGCACACGGCCGAGAAACTCTTCCCAGAAATTCTCAAATTCCTCCCGCGCGGTTTCCGCCCGCTGCGGATTGCGAAACTCTGTGGCGAGCTCCAGTGCCTGCGTGCGGTCAACACCCTCACCCATGACGAAATAGACATGCTGCGTTTCACCGGCTGCCAGATCAATGTGCACCTGATAGGCCGCGCATGGGTCCCCGCCGCACTGCACGCGGCCGGACAAGCCGATTCTGAACAGAGCCTCGGGCGCCTCGAGACCGGACGAATTCCCCAGGAATTCGTGCCGGTCCATGGTGAGGCCGTGGGGCGGCAGGCTGGCGGTGAGGAAGGCCACTCCGGGTTTGGCGTCCGGAACAAATGCATTGCGTGCGAGCAATGCACAACTGTCGGACTCGAATTCGCACACGAGATAGGGCCAGCTGTTGGCTCGCACCAGCCCCTGGATCCACTCCACGTAATAGGTTGCGGTGAGCCTGCGCGGCCTGTCCCAGCAATTGGTCAATGTCAGGCGGCCGATCTTCACCGGCGCCTCGCGATCGACGAATATCCTCCAGGACTGCTCGAGGCCATTGCTGTTGTGGCGGTATTCGCTGTAACCGGCGCCGTGGCGTATCTGATAGGCAGTATTGGCTGGGCGCGGCGCCGGTGTCGGCGTCCACACTTCCGCGGTCTCCTCGTCGCGCAGGTAGAGCACTTCGCCGCTGGGGTCGCGAACCGGGTCGTTATTCCACGCGCTCAGGCGATGCTCGCCACTGTTGCCGGCCCAGGTACAGCAGGAGCCGCCTTCCGATACCAGGCAACCGAAGTTGGGGTTGGCGATGACATTGACCCACGGCGCGGGCGGCCGCTGGCCCGGCTCGAGATGCATGACATATTCGCGGCCATCCGCGGAAAACCCGCCGAGACCGTTTTCGAACAACAGCTCCTGCGGTCGCTGCAATTCCGGCGTCGATTGCTCGAAGGTGTCTGCAGGAGCGACCGGAACAAACGGAGGCAGCGGTTGCAGCTGTGTCTGCAGCGCAGCAAAACCGTTCTGCAGTTGCGACTGCACCGAGCCCGCAGACGAATCGAGTATCACCCGCGCTGCCGCCAGCAACAGGATGCGGGTATCCCCCGGCAGTTCCTGCCCCGGGATCATCACCACAGACCCCGAAAGCTTGCGCAACGTACGCCCGCGTATATCGGTGATCATTTCCTGCAGCCGGTCCCGCGCCTGCTGTTCGTAGCCCGCTGACTCCTCATCGATCAGCACCAGGTCGACACCGACCCCGCGCCCGCACCAGTAGGTATGCGCCTGCAGGATGGGCCCAGCGAAGTCGCTTTCGTGCTGGTTGCGAATATGCACCAACAATATCGGGTTGTCCCCGGAGATCCCCTTACTCCACAGGCCCGGCTGAATATGTCGGCTGCGGGCCAGAATCCGCGATGGCGCGCGCAGCGGAGCAATGGGCGCGAGTACCACGGAAAGCAGATCCATCATCCAGTGCATGGACCCCGAGGTGATATGCAGATTGCGCAGCTCCTGTTCCGACTGCATACGCGCGAGATCAAATACCCACCGCGCCTTCGGACGCGAGCGGTAGGCACTCAGTGTCGCGAGCAGTTCTCTGCGCGATTTGCTGGCGCCGGTGAGATAGACAACCTCGATTTCCGACTGCGGTGGAATCGTGACTTCCTGCGCGGCGGCGATGACCGGATCGAGCACCGGTCCTGTGGTGCCACTGAAACTCGCCAGCCCTTCCGTCATTGCCTTGGGTCGCGCCGGGGAACCGCCGCGGCCGAGGAAGCGGAAGCGATCGGTTTCCCACGCCAGGCGGTGGCGTACGCCGGGCTGCACCAGCACCGAGACCGCGAGGTAAATCGGCTTCTCATTGCTGCCGCGCGGACGTCGCCGGTAGATCATCACCTGTTCTTCCGGCAGGTACTGGCTTTCCACAAATAGTTTGGCAAACGCCGGATGCCGCAAGTCGTCGCGTTCCGGTGCCAGCACTACCTCGGCAAAATCTGCGAGCAATAAATGCCGCTCGCGATTGCTTTCGTTCTTAATACTCAGGCGGCGGGCCTCAACATCGTGCTGGGAGCTGACCGCAACATGCAGACGACAAAACAGTTCCGATCTCCGCTGCTGGTACTCCACGCTCTGCGGCGAAAAGTAGGCCGCGCTACGCTGATCCTTGCCGCCGCAAGGGGCAAGCCCGACGGAAAACAGCGCGCCGTTGTCGAGATCCCGCACATAGCAAAAACGTCCCCATTGATGATGGGTGGGGTCTGTCTGCCAACGCGTGAGGGCGATATTGTCCCAGTAGCTGCCACCGGCACCATCCGCTGCGAGCACCGTGGAGAAGTGTCCGTTGGATAGCAGGTTGTATTGTGGGAAAGGACGGGTCGGTGTTGCGGACCAGGTCTCAAGCACCACTTCGGCGTGGAAACTGCGCATGATACCCGGGCGCTTCCACGGCTTCAGTGCCGGCGGCGATGACGGCATGCGCTCGTGCAGCAACGGTGTCAGGCCAGCAACGCGAGCATCGCTATGGAAGCGACTCAGCATGACGTCGTCATGCAGAAAGTTATTCACCGCCAGCAAGATCATCCCCTGGTGGTGGCTCATATAAGACCGCACCGTGCGCGCGCGGCGTGGCGCCGGCTTGGAGGTGCGGCCGAAGTCGATTGCTTCATGCAGCCCGAACTGTCCATAGCCACCATGGCTGCGCAATTGCCGCAGGTTTTCCATGACTTTATCGGCACAAAATGGCAGTGCCATCATGGACGCATAGGGGGCAATGACCAGCCGCTCGCCGAGGTCGCGGCGAAAACCAATCCCCGGCACCCCAAAGGCCCGGTACTGATAATGCAGGTGGCTGTCCAGTTCATAAAAACCCGACTCGGCGATACCCCAGGGCACCCCGTAACGGTCGGCAAATTCACGGTGCACGTCGATGGCATTGCGGCATGCGCGCCCGACCAGGCTGTGATGCGGTGTTTCCATCAGCAGCCGGGGCATCAGGTATTCAAACAGCGTGGCGCTCCAGGACATCAACACCGCCCGGCGCTGGATACGCCGGAATGGACGCTCCAGGTGACGCCAGTGACGCGCCGGTACATCGCCTTTGGCAATGGCGACGAAGCCGGTGAGCCTGGATTCCGACGCAAGCAGGTCGTAGTAATTGGGGTCCAATGCGGCGTCGTTGACGTTGTAGCCGATGTGGAACAGATGGCGCTCGTGGTCATAGAGGAAGGCAAAGTCCATTTCGGCCACCCACAGCCGAGCTTTTTCCGCGAGGCGCGCCAGGTCGAAGCGGTATTTTTCCGCATGCTGCTGCGCCACTTCGAAAGAGCGCCGCATCTTGTCGATCCACGCATCGGTCTCTTCCCGGTGCTGGCCGCCCACGTAGGACAATGCCGCCTGTAATTGATCCAGCTGCAGCGATGCCTGCATACAGGTTTCCTGCAAGGTCACCAGGGTAACCGGGGCATTCAGCTGTGTGTGCAATTTTCGGAACAGCTCTGCTACCTGTCCGCCCTGCTCCCGACACGCCACCGGTGGCGCGTCGATCAGGCGCTGCCAGGGTTCGAGGGTTTCCTGATAGCGGCGCGCCGCGATGGAGTGCTGGAGTAATTCATCCAGCCAGTGGCGCAGGCGCCCCAGGGATTCCGCACTGAAACTTTCGTCACCCTCGATCAGCGCCACCACCCGGTCCTGCAACGCCGGCACTTCGCGTTCGTAAATGTCGTCGATGATTTGCCACCAGTGACCGCGATCACCGCCGGCGGCCAGTCTCTCCCGCAATTGGGCGATATAGCCGATGACCTCTCGCAATGCGCTGGATGCCACATCGGGTTCCTGTGGTTGCAGGGTCTCGACCACGACACCGAGCGTGTCCGCAATACCCTGCACCAACTGGCGCCCGTTGATCGGCGTGGAATCCAGGGCCTCCAGCCCGCTCGCCAGGGTCAACAGGCTGCCAGCGAGGTTGCCGCTGTCCACGGTCGATACATAGCGTGGATCGAGTGGGTGAAGCTCCCGGGTTTCATACCAGTTGAGGAAGTGGCCACGGTAGCGCTGCAGCCCGCGCATACGATCAAACGTGTTGTTGAGCCTCGCCAGCAAGTGGGTGAGGTCGAGGTAGCCGAAATCGTAGGCGCTGAGTGTCGCCAGCAGGCCCAGACCAATGTTGGTCGGTGATGTGCGGCGGGCGAGTACCGCCACCGGTTCCTCCTGATAGTTGTCCGGCGGTAACCAGTGATCGTCCGGACCCATGAAATGTTCGAAGAAATACCAGGTTCGACGCGCGAGCAGGCGCAACTCCTGCTCGTCGGTTTCGTAGATCGGCTGAGCTTCGAATTTATGGGGGCGATTGATGCGCTGGTTCAGTTGTGGCACCAACAGCCAGGCCAGCAGTAGCGGTGCTGCCGGCAGTAAACTGAGCGGTGCGGTCACTGCAAGCCACGCTCCGATAAGTATCGCCAGTGCGGGTGAAATCCACAGTTCGCGCCAGCTGCGGCTGGCGGCGGAAGTGCCACCCAGGGAACGGTTCACATGTGCAGCCGATGTCCACTCCAGCAGGCGCCGATGCGAAATACCCATTCGGTAGAGCGTTCGCACTATGGCATCAAGTGCATTGACCGCCTGCACCGGTAACAGCGCCAGGGACAGTAACCAGTGCTGGATTCTCTGCCACAGTATTCCGCGCAGGTTGCGCAGGTAATGATGGGCACGATTGGGCCTGGCAACCGCCCGCCACAAGGTCGCCAGTGGTTCGAGCCAGACAGGGGCGGCAGAGAGCAACAGCACGCCCAGTGTCCACATCCAGACACTGCCCGGCAGAATGCCACTCCACCCCACCAGCAACAGTGCCAATAGGCTTGGCGCCTCAAGGCTGCGGCGCAAATTGTCGGCGATTTTCCAGCGGTGTATCGGCGGCAGCGGGTTGGTCACCCGTTCGCCGCCGTCAATAGTTACCCGCTTGCCGAGCCAGGGCAGCAGTTGCCAGTCTCCACGAATCCAGCGGTGGGAGCGGCGCAACAATGCGACCACATTCGGTGGGTACTGCTCGTAAAAAATGGCATCGGAAAGCAGTGCGGCACCACCGATGGAACCTTCCAGCAGGTCATGACTCAGGATTGCGTTTTGTGCGAGGTGCCCCGCGAGTGTCTGGGAAAATACCCGCGGATCGTAGATGCCCTTGCCCGCAAAAATCGCCTCGCCGAACAGGTCCTGGTATGCATCGGACACCGCATGGGTATAGAGATCCACACTGCGGTCGCCGGAAAATATTTCACTGAACAGGGTATCGGCTGCGCCGGAAGGGTCTGTTTCCAGTCGCGGTTGCAGGAAGCCGTGCCCTGCCACTACACGGCGGGTGCGTTCATCAACCACCGCGCGATTGAGCGGGTGCGCCATGGTGCCCACCAACCGTGCCGCTGTACCCGGGGGCATCTGACTGTCGGCATCGAGGGTGATGACGAGGTGGATGTTTTTCAATGCCGAGCGGTCACCGATACAGGTGGTGTAACTGTGGTCGTCGTGGCCCTTGAGCAAGCGGTTGAACTCGATCAGTTTGCCCCGTTTTCGCTCCCACCCCATCCAGCATTTTTCCACCGGATTCCAGCGCCGTTCGCGATGTAGCAGCAGGAACGGTTGCCGCCCTTCGTCGTCGGTATAGCGTTGATTCAGTGCGCCGATGGCATCCCTGGCAAATTTGAGCAACTCGGCGTCTTCGGCAGAGCTCTGCTCATCCGCATCCGCGAAATCACTCAGTACCACGTAGACGAGATTGCGATCGCCATTGTTGAGGAAGTTTATTTCCAGGCACTGGAGGATTTTCTCCACGTCCTCGCTGTCGCTAAACAGCACCGGCATGATCACCGCGCTGCGGTATTCATCCGGAACACCGTCCTCGAAATCCAACTTCGGCAGCATCTGCGGGGTGAGGCTGTGGGTGATCAGCCCGTTGACCAGTGCGAGCGCAACCCCGACCACAGGTACCGCCACAATAGCAGCGGTCAGTAACATCACCCCAACTGGGCTGCCGTGGTGCAGGAGGTAGATACCCAGCGCCAGAAGTGGCGGGAGCGAGAGTAAACCGAGGGTGGAAAAATAGACTAAAGACGCGTGTTCGAGCACCCATCTATGTATCCGCTGGAAGATATTCGGCTTGAACTCCAGCACCTCTTCCAGTTCCCTGCGCCCGTCATCGACAAGGTAAAACCCGACGTGTCGGCGACGCGCCTGCAGAAGTTCCTTTTCGCTAAGCTCAACCACCTGTTCGGCAATACGGTGTTCCGGCGTGGTGCTGCCGCGCGCCAGCTGCTCTACCACGCCGCGATAGCGATCCCGGGTCTCAAAATCCATTTGCCCGTAGGCGCCGGCAGGGTCGGCGCGCAGAATCCGATCGACGCGGCTTTGTGCTTCGGCGAAATCGCGCCAGTCGTGGGTACGCAGTTCGCGCAAGCTGATGATGGCGCTCGCAATCCCGACGCTCTCGCCCTCACCGCCCACTTCCGCTTTATCCAGCGCATTCTCGGCAAACCCCACGAGGTGCTGGAGCAGACCCAGCCGCAACATGGCGGGCAGCGCCCACAACTCGCCGGTAGTGAGGATACTTTCCTGCTGGTAGTGGTCGACCAGGTCGTATACCGACTCCAGGTCCAGCGGCTGGCGCACATTGGCAACCAGCGCCATCGCCAGTGCCCCTACCCGTAACTCAATTCCGCCCTGCTCTGCAGCGACCTTGGGTAACTGGCGCAGATAGGTGCGCGGCAGCGACTCGCGCACCAGCTCCAGCGCTTCCTGAACCACGTGGCGGTTGTCGAGCAACCACTCTTCGCTGCGGCTGCCTTTCTCACCGGACTCCACACGGGCGGCCAGACGCCGGTAAATATCCTGAAAGTCCCGTTCGAGCTTGCGCAGGTGTGTGTTCAGTGGATAGACACGATCGGCAGCGGCAAGATGGTGGTGACGCTTGGCCAGTGAAGTGATATCCCCACGGCGTTTTTGCTCGTCATCCGCAGAAGGTGTAGCGGTATTTCCACCCTCCGGTGTGGGCAGAGCCACAGGACGGTGTTTCTTTTTGCGCGAGAAAAACTCGCGCGCACGGGCGAGCCCGTCGGAGTTTCCACGACGCAGTTTCATTGATGATTGGTGCCGTTACTTGCTAGTGATGGGTGGGATGGATGATCGTTTTCGACACCGCCGTGCAGTGTCTGCAATTGGGATTGCGGCATATCCTGGAACACCAGCACCGGCAGACTGCTGTGGCACATGACCGTGTGGCAGAGAGTACCGGTGACCTGTTGCGCGCCGGTCTGCCAGTCGTGGGCGCTCATTGCAATCAGGTCCACGCCCTCTTCCGCCGCCGTCGCATAGATCCGTTCGGCAACGTTCTGGGCAATCAGCAAGCGCGGGCGCACCTTGATGCCGTT
This sequence comes from Microbulbifer sp., assembly GCF_036563125.1. GTDB lineage: Bacteria > Pseudomonadota > Gammaproteobacteria > Pseudomonadales > Cellvibrionaceae > Microbulbifer. The sequence continues at coordinate 69,712 of NZ_DATCMV010000113.1, read as the reverse complement.
CTTGAGCTGATTGGCGATTTCTTCCAGATACGCCTCGGCCGCGCGGCGGTTGCTCTCGACAAATTTCTCCCGTGTGGCGTGCTCCTCGCGGGTGATGGGCATGCGCCTCGGCATCTCTGGTACCGCAATCACCTGCAGCAGGATGATCTCCACCTCCTGTCCACGCATCAGTGACGCCACCTTGCACGCCACCCATTCCGAGCGCGGCGATCCGTCCATGGATATCAGTATCCGCCGATAGGCGGTTGGCTCCTGCGGGGTGGGCCGGTCACCTGGTCGCACGATCAGGAAAGAGCGCCCGGCACCGCTAAATACCTTCTGTGCGGTACTGCCGAAGTCAAAGCGGCTGATTCCGCCCTTGCCATAGGCGGTGATGACGATCAGGTCGATCGAATGTTTCTCGCAGTACTCGACGATCTGTTCCGCCGGTCGCCCCTCTACAATGTTGACGGTTACCTGGATGTCCTGAGCGGCAATTTGCTCCGTGAGACTGTTCAGGTAACTGCGAATTTCGGCGCGCCGCAGGCGCCAGTCCACCGGGTCGGCACAGTGGTCACCGGTGTGGGAGGAGGATTTCTGCACGTGCAGCAGGTGAATGTCGGCACCACTTTGCCGAGCTATGGGAATCGCATGTGCGATGGCTTCCTCAGCGAGTGACGAACTATCCAACGGAATCAACAGGTGTTTGAACGGCATAGCGGCTCCCCCCGGAAATGGATCGGCAAAGCTTTAAGTAACCAAAAATGTGGCAAAAAAAAGAAAGTAACGTCAGCGGAATTATTAAGAGCGGATATTGCTCCGCGATTGCTGGCGCTTAACACAAGAAATGCGGAAAAACAGGGCGCGCTTAGAGCTTAGCTCGGCTATTTTGAGATATACGCAATTCATCGCAATTCACGTTGTAAAACGTGTCAATTTCAGGCGCTGCACTCCACATGACTGATCACCGCTATATCCGCTGGTTTGCGGATACCGGTCTTACTGACATTGCCGATGTGGGCGGGAAAGCCGCCTCCCTTGGAGAAATGTATCGGACACTCACCCCAAAAGGGATTCATGTACCCAACGGCTTTTCCGTCACCGCAGAAGCCTACCGCGACATGCTGGACCAGGCATCTGCGTGGCAGCCGCTGCGCAAACTGTTCGCCAATCTCGCCAGCGCCGACAGCAATCAGCAGTCCGAAATCGCCGCACAGGCTCGCGCCATCGTGTACGAGGCCGGGCTGCCAGATGAACTGGTACGGGAAATTGCCGCGGCCTATGTCGAACTGTGTGAACAGTACGGTCCGCAATTGCGACTGGCAGTGCGCAGCTCCGCCACCGCTGAGGACCTGCCGGAAGCCAGCTTTGCCGGGCAGCACGAAAGTTTCCTCAATATCGGTGACCTCGACGGTCTGCTGGAGGCCTGCCGCCGCTGCTTTGCCTCCCTGTTTACCGCCCGCGCCATCAGCTACCGCGAGCGCAACGGTTTTGACCATTTCAAGGTCTATCTCGCCATTGCCGTGATGAAAATGGTGCGCGCGGACCGCGGTTCCAGTGGTGTGATGTTCACCCTGGATACCGACAGCGGTTTCCGCGACGTGGTGTTCATCACCTCCGCTTACGGTCTCGGCGAGAATATTGTGCAGGGCCTGGTGGACCCAGACGAATTCTATGTGCACAAACCCACTTACGAGCGCGGTTACCGTTGCGTACTGCGCCGTCAGCTCGGCGCCAAGCAACAAACCCTGGTGTGCGACGAGGATCTCAACAGCCAGGAACTGCACAATATCGAAACCCCGGAGGCGCGCCGCGCCCACTTGAGTCTGAGTGACACGGATGTATTGATCCTCGCGGATTACGCCATCGAAACGGAAAAGCATTACAGCGCAGAGCGCGGTGCGCCCTGCCCAATGGATCTGGAATGGGCTAAAGATGGTGATGATGGTCAGCTGTATCTGCTGCAAGCGCGCCCGGAAACCGTGGCCTCGCAAAAACCCCGCAATCTGTTGAAACGCTATCAGTTCAGCGAGAAGCCGGAGAAATCCGCGCTGCTCTCCACCGGCCGAGCCATTGGCACAGGGATCGCGAGCGGCAAGCTGCGGCGTGTCTCTGACGCCACACAGCTGTCGGCATTTAATGAAGGCGAGGTTCTGTTCGCCGAGAGCACCAGTCCCGACTGGGGGCCAGCGATGCGCAAGGCGGCGGCGGTGGTTACCGAGCGCGGCGGCCGCACCTGTCACGCCGCCATTGTGGCGCGGGAGTTCGGCATTCCCGCCGTGGTGGGCATTGGCAGCGACCACCCTCTGAAGGACGGCGAGGTGGTGACTCTCTCCTGTGCGGAGGGGGATATCGGGAAAATTTACCGTGGCCAACTGCCGTTCGATATTACCACCACCGCTCTGGATGAGGTGCCTACCCCCAAAACCAAGATGATGATCAATCTGGGCAGCCCCGAACAGGCATTTCGCCTGAGCGCTCTGCCTTGTGAGGGGGTTGGTCTGGCACGGATGGAGTTTATCGTCAGTGAACACATCAAGGCCCATCCCATGGCGCTGGTGTGTCCCGACAAGGTGACAGACGAACAGGACCGCGTCGCCCTGAATGCGCTGACCGCCTACTACGAAAGCGGCAGTGAGTTTTTTATCCAAAAACTCTCCGAAGGGATCGGCACCATCGCCGCCGCGTTCTACCCGCGACCGGTGATCGTGCGCACCTCGGATTTCAAGAGTAATGAATATGCGCGGCTGATCGGCGGCCGCAGTTTCGAGCCACACGAGGAAAACCCGATGCTTGGGTTCCGCGGCGCCGCGCGCTATGCGCATCCGGCCTATGCGCAGGGCTTCGCGCTGGAATGTGCGGCACTCAAACGGGCCCGGGAAGAAATGGGCCTCGATAATATCAAGGTGATGATCCCGTTCTGTCGCCGGATCCCCGAAGGCGAAAAGGTGCTGAAGGCGATGGCCGAGCACGGCCTGACGCCGGGTGAAGCTGGCCTTGAAGTCTATGTGATGTGTGAAATCCCCAACAATGTGGTGCAGATCGACGCGTTCAGCCAGTTGTTCGATGGTATTTCCATTGGCTCCAACGACCTTACTCAACTGACGCTGGGCGTGGATCGTGACTCCGATATCGTCGCGTTCGACTTCGATGAACGGGATCCCGGGGTGATGGAAATGCTGCGACTGGCCATCGAGGGCGCAAAGCGCAACGGCATTCCCGCGGGCATCTGCGGTGAAGCACCATCCAATTATCCGGAAGTCGCGGAGTATCTGGTCAGTCTGGGTATTACCTCCATCAGTCTCAGTCCGGACGCCCTGCTGCGCACCATCGAGAAGGTAGTGGCGCTGGAACACAAGCTCACCGCGGGCAATGATGAAAATTCCTAGGTGGCGCGGGGAATTTCCACGGCTGGCAACCTGACAGAAGCACCGCATGAATGAATCGACGCGGGAACATGGCTCAGGTCGCGCGGCCCTAACCCTGGCTGCGCTCGGGATCGTTTTCGGTGATATCGGCACCAGCCCGCTCTATGCCGTCAAACTGATCTTTCACACTGAACACGGCTTGCCTCTGACACAGGCCAACATCCTCGGCGGTATCTCGGCGATATTCTGGGCGCTGATGATCCTGGTTACCATCAAGTACGTGCTGCTGATCATGCGCGCCGACAACGATGGTGAGGGCGGCATTATGGCATTGACCGCGCTTGCACTGGCGGCGACCCGCGGTCACAACCGCCGCACGCGCTGGCTGATTGGCACTGCGGGGTTGTGCGGTGTAGCGCTATTTTTCGGCGATGCGGTGATTACCCCTGCGATCTCGGTGTTGTCGGCCATAGAGGGGCTAGAGGTCGGTGTAGAGGTGCTGCATCCTTTCGTGCTGCCACTGACCATCGGCGTATTAGTAGCGCTGTTTTTCCTGCAGCGTTTTGGGACCGCCATGGTGGGTGCGCTGTTTGGCCCGATTACCGCGCTGTGGTTTGTGGTGCTTATGCTTTCGGGCATCCATGCCACCCTTGGCAACCCGGTCATACTCCAGGCGCTCAATCCCGCTCACGCGCTGGTTTTTATCACCAGTCACGGCTTCGGTTCCTTCGCCATCCTCGGCGCGGTCCTGTTGGTATTTACCGGCGCCGAGGCACTGTATGCCGACATGGGCCACTTTGGTCGCGGTCCCATCAGGCTCGCATGGGGTGGCCTGGTATTCCCTGCACTCACCCTGAATTATCTGGGCCAGGGGGCGCTGCTGATGTCGGAACCGAGTGCTGTAGACAATCCGTTTTACCGCATGTTTCCGGGCTGGGCTTTATATCCAATGGTGGCCCTGGCCACGGTGGCAACGGTGATTGCGTCCCAGGCATGTATTTCCGGCGTCTTTTCCCTGGCCAAGCAGGCGATACAACTGGGCTACCTGCCCCGGATGGCGGTACGTCATACCTCCCCGCAACAGGCCGGGCAGATCTATATACCCGCTATCAACTGGCTGTTGCTGGTCCTGGTTTTGGCCGCGGTCATCGGTTTCGGTTCGTCGTCGAATCTGGCCGCGGCCTATGGTGTTGCCGTGAGCGGCGCCATGTTGATGGATACGTTTATCGCGTCGTTTGTTTACCGCTTCCGCTGGCACTACCCGCTGGCATGGTGTGTGGCGGGTGCCCTATTTTTCAGCTGCATAGACCTCACCTTCTTTTCATCAAGCCTGATGAAAATCGGGCACGGTGGCTGGTTTCCTCTCGCCATTGCCGCTGTGGCGATGGTGTTGATGGTCACCTGGCGCGACGGCCGCAAGGTGATCATCAAACGGCTGCAGCATGAAGAGTCGAATCTGAGAAATTTCCTGACTCTGTTGTTTCGCGACCCTCCGCTGCGGGTACCGGGAACCGCGGTGTTCATGACGTCAAAACCGGAATCGGTACCCCACGCACTGCTGCACAACCTCAAGCACAACAAGGTGCTGCATGAACGCGTGCTATTTCTCAATGTGAAGGTTATCGATCGCCCCCGAGTGCCACTTGATCAACGGTATCGATTGCGCGATTTCGGCAATGGTTGTATCCGCATCCAGTTGTTTTACGGATTTATGCAGAGTCCGGATATCGCACAGGCACTGCAGGGGCTTGGAGATGAACACGGGCTTTTGGTCGACCCGCAACAGGCGTCATTTTTTCTGAGTCGGGAAAGCATTTCGCCACTGAAAAGCGTGCCGAGCGGCATGGCCTACTGGCGCGAGCGGGTTTTCGCAGTGATGGCGCGCAATGCCAGCAGCGCAGTGGAATATTTCGGAATTCCCGCCAATCGTGTAATCGAACTGGGTACACAGATCGAAATCTGACGAAAGCAATCCCGCGTGTACCTCAACCTGCGCCCCTTGGGGGTCTACGGAGACGCAACAGCAGCTCCATCGCCAGCAGCTGCAACAGCGCGATACCCAGTAGCACGCCCCACTGTGCCGCATTCACCGGTGCCACACCGAGCACCTCCTGCATCAACGGCGAATACAGGCAGAGGATGTGCAGCGCCTGTGCAGCCAGGGTGCCCAGCAATAAAATCCGGTTGGAGAAAAACGGCTGGTGGAATATGGAATGGCTTTCGGAGCGGCTATTCAGCACCTGGACATTTTCGAACAGCACCATCAATAACAGGACAATGTTGCGCGCGGCATCCAGCTCCCAGCCCTGGGCCAATAACGTGTAAAAACACGTAAACGCCAGCCCCCCCATCACCAGGCCAGAGACCAAGACACGGCGCACCATCACCGGGTTAAACAGCGATTCCCCGGGCGGACGCGGCGGTTTGCGCATCTCGTCGCCCTCGCCCGGTTCGAGCGCCAGCCCGATACTCTGGACGCTGTTGGTCACCAGGTTCAGCCACAGTAGTTGCACTGGGGTGAGGGGCAATGGCAATCCCAGGCTGGTGGTCAGCACGAACAGCACCACTTCTGCGGCGCCGGTGGAGATCAGGAAAAAAATCACCTTGCGGATATTCTGGTAGGCGATCCGCCCTTCCTCAACGCCGGCCACCACCGATGCAAAGTTGTCGTCGGTGAGCAAAAGGTCCGCGGATTCCTTGGCCACTTCGGTACCCTGCTCGCCCATCGCCACACCCACGTGGGCTCTGCTGAGCGCCGGGGCGTCATTCACGCCGTCGCCGGTAACCGCCACAAACTGTCCCTGGCGTTGCAGTGACTGCACGATAGTCAGTTTCTGTTCCGGCGACACGCGCGCATAAACGCGGGTCTGCGCGGTCAGTGCATCGAGCGATCGCGGGCCATTCGCCTCCGCCTGTGCCAGGTCGGCACCGGTTACCGGGCTGTCCCCGGCATCCGCCAGTCCCAGTTCCCGGGCGATACTCAGCGCGGTGCGCGGGTGGTCCCCGGTCAGCATGCACACATGAATACCCGCTGCCCGGCACTCGGCCACCGCGCCAGCCGCTTCCGGGCGCAGCGGGTCGAACATGCCCACCAGTCCCAGCAGGTTGAGGCCGTGCAGGTTTTCCGGCGTAAATTCACCGCTATCCGGCCAGTGACCATCGGCAAATGCCAGCACCCTGGCACCCCGCTCCGCGAGGCGTTCCAGCACCCCGTGGGCAAGCACAGGGTCCAGCGGCACCTTGCCATTGGCGCCTGCCATCGTGTCGCACATGGGCAGCAACCTTTCCAGCGCACCTTTCACGCAAACCAGTTTGGGCGAGCCCTCGGCCTCTCGCCTTCCGTGCAGGGTGGCGGCAAAACCCAGGGCGGGTTCGTAATGCACCTGATCCAGCAGTGGCCAGGACGCCAATAGCTTGCGCGGGTGTTGCCCGACCTTGTGCGCCATCACCAACAGCGCCTGATCCACGGCATCGCCACTGCTGTGCCAGTCGCCATTTCCCAGCGGATGCAATTCGGCTTCGTTACACAGCGCCGCCGACCGCGCCAGACGCGCGACCCGTTCGTTGTCCTGTGCCTGTAAATCACCCTCAGTGGGGAGGCTGCCGCCATCGACGGTGACGCCGCTGCCATCCAGGAAGCGGATTTCCCGTGCGGTCAGGCGATTTTCCGTGAGTGTGCCGGTTTTGTCCGTGGCAATGACGGTGCAGGAGCCCAGGCTCTCCACCGCCACCAGCTTGCGCACGATTACATGGCGCTTCACCATGCGACGGGTGCCGACAGACAGCACCAGTGTCAGCGCCATGGGCAACCCTTCGGGTATGGCGGATACCGCGAGAGCAACGGCCGTCATAAAGATCACCAGCGGCTCGGTATGGCGGGCCAGTTCGATCGTCGCCAGCAGCGCGACCGCCAGCAGTAATGCCAGGGTGAGCTTCTTGCTGAAGCGCTCGATGCGCTGGAACAGCGGTGGCTTTACCCCCTGCGCCGCTTCCATGGTCTGGCTCAGCTTGCCCATTTCCGTCGCCATGCCAGTGGCGACAACCAGCGCACTGCCGCGCCCCGCGGCCACCAGGGTGCCGGCAAAACACGTATTCACCCGCTCTGCCACCGGCGTCTGCGCATCGCACTGCCTGTCGCTGTGTTTGTACACCGGCAGCGACTCACCGGTGAGTACCGATTCGTCGATTTCAAGCCCTACCGCGTCCAGCAGCCTCAGGTCCGCGGGTACCCGGTCTCCGGAACTCAGTAACACCAGGTCACCGGGCACCAGTTGTTCCGCGGGAATCTCACTGGTTTCACCGTCTCTTATCACCCGCGCGCGGCTCACCATCAACTTGCGCAACGCCTGGGCACTGCGATGAGCATGGTCTTCCTGCAAGGCGCCGATCAACGCATTGATCAACAGAATAAGACCGATGAAGGACGCGTCGGCCAGCTTGCCGGCGATCAGTGAAACCAGCATCGCCGCCAGCAGTACATAGATGAGCGGGCTGATGAACTGGCGCAGGAACAAGCGCGAAAACCCGGGCAGCCGTGGCAGCGGCAGTGCGTTGGTGCCATAACTGCTTAGGCGCTGGGCAGCCTCCGCAGCCGACAGTCCACTGGCGCCGCTTGCCAACCGCCCAGCGACATCCTTAGCGCTCTGGCAGTGCCACGGTTTATTGATGTTGGTGTCTGTTATGTCGACGTCGGCTTGCATGAATATTCGGGAAGAATGGCCAATTGTTGTTTCTGCAACCTTAGCTTATAGCCCCGGGTGTCTCGTAGGCCCCGAAGTGAAAATGCCCTCACATCGCTTATGGCTCTAGTAACTCTGAATAAGAACCGCGAGGACTGGGAACTGGTCCCCAATCTGCTGGACTACGATGACGCCCGGAAAAATTTTTCCTGGGAACACGAACTGGGGTTGCTGGACGGCCTGCCTGCGGGCGGCCTGAACATCGCCCATGAAGCCGTCGACCGTCACGCTGCCGGCGAGCGCCGTAACCACACCGCCCTGCGCTGGCTGGACAAGCATGGCGAGGCCACCGATTTCAGTTACGGCGAGCTGAGTATGCTCAGCAACCGGTTTGCCAATGTCCTGCGGCAACTGGGTGTGCAAAAAGGTGAACGGGTTTTTGTATTGAGCGAGCGCGAGCCGGCACTCTATATCACGGCGCTGGGCACGCTAAAAAATGGCAGTGTTTTCTGCCCGTTGTTTTCGGCATTCGGTCCAGAACCGCTGCGGGCGCGCCTGTCCATCGGCGAGGCCAAGGTACTCGTCACCAGCGAACGCCTTTATCTGCGCAAGGTTGCGGCCCTGCGGGAGTCCCTGCCACACCTGCAACAGGTCCTGCTGATTCGCGATACACACGACAGTGTCCTCCCTCCCGCGACACTTGATTTCGCACAGCTGCTGGATCACGCCGCGGATGAATTTGTCATCGAGAATACCGATCCGGAAGATCCGGCGCTGTTGCACTTTACCAGTGGCACCACCGGAAAGCCCAAAGGTGCGCTGCATGTGCACGAAGCCGTACTTGCCCATCACGCCAGCGCGCGCCTCGCGCTGGACCTGCATCCGCAGGATGTCTTCTGGTGCACCGCCGATCCCGGCTGGGTGACAGGCACCAGCTACGGGATCATCGCGCCGCTGGTGATCGGTGCCACCATGATCGTGGATCGGGAAGAGTTCGACCCGGAGCGCTGGTACGGCATCCTGCGTGATCACAAGGTCAGTGTCTGGTACACCGCCCCCACTGCCGTGCGCATGATGATGAAAGTCGGTGCCGAGCTGGCGCAGCGGTTCGAGTTACCGGCACTGCGCTTTATGGCAAGCGTCGGCGAGCCGCTAAACCCGGAGGCGGTGCTGTGGGGTAAGGAAGCCTTCGGCCTGCCCTTCCACGATAACTGGTGGCAGACCGAAACCGGCGGGATCATGATCGCCAACTTCCTCAGCCAGCCGATCAGGCCCGGGTCCATGGGGCGGCCGCTGCCCGGCATCGAGGCCGCGGTGATGCGCCACTGTGAAGATGGCTCGGTGGAGCCCATCGTCGAACCGGACCAGGAGGGCGAACTGGCGCTCAAGCGCGGCTGGCCCTCCATGTTCCGTACCTATCTCTACGAAGAAGAGCGCTACCAGAAATGTTTCCACGGCGAGTGGTACCTGACCGGCGACCTGGCCCGGCGCGACCGGGACGGTTATTTCTGGTTCATAGGCCGCGCCGATGACGTTATCAAATCCTCCGGGCATTTGATTGGCCCGTTCGAAGTGGAAAGCGCGCTGATGGAACACCCTGCGGTGGCGGAAGCCGCCGTGATCGGAGTGCCAGACCCGATGGCGGGAGAAATCGTAAAAGGCTTCGTTTCCCTGAAACCCGGTTTTGAAGCGGGTGCAGCGCTGCAACAGGAGATCATGGCACTGGCGCGCAAGCGTCTCGGCCCAGCGGTGGCGCCCCGCCAAATACAGATCGAGTCGACGCTGCCGCGCACCCGCTCCGGAAAGATCATGCGGCGGCTGTTGAAAGCGCGCGAACTCGGTCTGCCCGAGGGCGACACATCCACGCTGGAGGGCAACGAGTGAACGACAAACCCTCGCAGATCAGCCGCGAACAGGGACTCCAGTGGTTGCAGGACATGCTGCGTATTCGCCGCATGGAAGAAACGTGCGCGGAGCTGTACGGCGAGGAAAAAATCCGCGGCTTCCTGCACCTGTATATCGGCGAGGAAGCGGTGGCCGCCGGCGTGATTCCCGAACTGGCGGCGGAAGACGCCGTGGTCGCCACCTACCGCGAACACGGCCACGCATTGATGCGCGGCATTTCCATGAACTCCATCCTCGCGGAAATGTATGGCAAACAGGAAGGCTGCTCTGGCGGTCGCGGCGGCTCCATGCATTTGTTTGATGCCACAACCCGTTTCTACGGCGGCAATGCCATCGTCTCTGGCGGCCTGCCCCTCGCCATTGGCCTGGCTCTCGCCGACAAAATGCAAAACCGGCAACGGGTCACCGCGTGCTTTTTTGGCGAAGGCGCGGTGGCGGAAGGCGAATTCCACGAATCCCTCAACCTGGCCGCACTCTGGAAGTTGCCGGTGCTGTTTGTCTGTGAAAACAACCTCTATGCCATGGGCACCGCGCTGGCGCGCTCGGAATCGGTTACCGATATTCACCGCAAGGCCGAGAGTTACGGTATAGATTCCTCCGCGGTGGACGGCATGGACGTGATGTCGGTAAATACCGCCGCCCGTGACGCGCTGGCAAAAATCCGCACGCAAAAAATGCCGGTGTTTCTGGAAATGCGCACCTACCGCTTCCGTGCGCATTCGATGTTTGACCCGGAGCTGTACCGGGAGAAGGCCGAAGTCGAACAGTGGAAACAGCTGTGTCCCATCGCCACCCTGAGCGCGCGCCTCAAGGCCCAGCAGATGATCGAGGATCGGGATGTCGCCGCGATAGAAGCTGCCACCAGCCAGGAAGTCGAAGCGGCCGTGGCGTTCGCCGAAGCCGGTCAATGGGAACCGGTGGAAGACCTAATGAAGTATGTCTACACCGAGAGCCCTTGAAGCAGGGAGGCCCCATCATTTGAAGATCACCTACCGCGAAGCGATGCGCGCCGCACTGCGCGAAGCCCTGCAGCGGGATGAGCGGGTATTCCTGATGGGCGAAGACGTCGGCCGCTACGGCGGTTGTTACGCCGTCAGCAAGGGACTGCTGGACGAGTTCGGTGAAGAGCGTATCCGCGACACCCCGCTGTCCGAGTCGGCGTTTGTCGGTGCCGGCATCGGCGCTGCCCTCGGCGGTATGCGCCCGATCGTCGAGGTGATGACGGTGAACTTCAGCCTGCTGTGCCTGGACCAGATTGTAAATACCGCCGCCACCCTGCGGCATATGTCCGGTGGGCAGTTCAGCGTGCCGGTGGTACTGCGCATGACCACCGGTGCCGGCCGCCAGCTGGCGGCACAGCATTCCCACAGTCTCGAATGCTGGTACGCCCATGTGCCCGGGCTGCGGGTGATCGCACCGGCCACCCTGGAAGACATGCGGGGAATGTTGCGGGTAGCGCTGGATGACCCGGACCCGGTAATCCTGTTCGAGCACAACGCCCTGTACAACCGCGAAGGGGAACTGAACGAGGATGTAACCGTCGCTGAAATCCGTCGCGCTGCCGTGCGCCGTGCGGGCAGTGATATCAGCCTGATCACATACGGCGGCAACCTGGTTAAGGCCCTTGAGGCCGCGGAGGAACTTGCCAAGTCAGGGCTGGACGCAGAGGTGATTGACCTGCGTTCTCTGCGCCCGCTCGACGACGAAACGATCATGGCTTCCGTACGCAAGACCCGCCGCGCGGTGCTCATTGATGAGGGGTGGAACAGCGGCAGCCTTGCCGCGGAAATCGGCATGCGCATCAGCGAGCAGGCCTTTTACGATCTCGATGCGCCGCTGGCGCGGGTATGCACCGCCGAAGTGCCTATTCCCTACCCCAGCCACCTTGAGCAGGCGGCACTGCCCCAGGTGGCAACTATCGTTGCAAAGGCGCGTGAGGTACTGGGGAAAAATGTCTGAATTCCGCCTGCCCTCCCTCGGCGCCGACATGGATGACGCCACCCTGCGTGAATGGTTCGTAAAACCCGGCGATGTTGTGCAGAAAGGCGATATCGTCGCCGCGGTAGAGACCAACAAGGGCATTATTGATATCGAAATTTTCGAAGGTGGCACCATCGAGCAGCTGCTGGTGGGACTGGATGAAAAAGTGCCGGTAGGCACGGCGCTCGCACTCTACCGCGGTGAGCACGAAAGCGCGGTCGAAGAATTTGCGCGGGAATGTGTACAACGCCCGAAAAAAAATGACAGCACCGAACCGTCCGCATTAACCGCGAAAACAAAGCACCCGCCACTTGAAGCACCCGCGCGCAAGCGCGTTTCGCCCGCGGCGCGCCAGCGCGCCCGCGAACTGGGTGTGAACCCGGATACCCTACACGGCAGCGGTCCCGGCGGTGCGGTGACACTGGAAGACGTTATCGCCAGCGCCGGACCGGCCGCGCCCGTTTCCAGTACCACGACAAATGCCGATGCTTCCGCAAGCGGTATGCGCCAGGCCATCGCCGCCGCGATGGCGCGCTCGAAGCGCGAGATCCCCCATTACTATCTTTCCACCACCATCGACATGACCCGCGCACTGGATTGGCTGCAGGCACAAAATGCCGAGCGCCCACTGCCCGAGCGCATGGTCTACGCCATCCTGCTGCTGAAAGCGGTGGCACGAGCGGTGAAAAAAATTCCGGAAGTGAACGGCTTTTTTGTCGACGGCCAGGCGCAATTAAGCGTACCGGTGCACATCGGCGTCGCCGTCTCCCTGCGCACCGGTGGACTTGTGGTACCGGCCTTGCATGACGTCAATGAACAAGCACTGGATCAGCTGATGCCGGAATTTTTCGACCTGGTGGACCGCGCCCGCAGTGGTCACCTGCGCGGTTCGGAACTGCAGGACGGCACCATCACCGTCACCAGCCTCGGTGAACAGGGAGTGGAAACGGTATTGCCGATCATTTTCCCTCCACAGCTGGCGATTGTCGGATTTGGCTCCGTGATCGAGCGTGTGTTGCCGGTCGCGGGCAAACCGGCCGTGCGTCGTGTCATCAACGCCAGCCTCGCTGCCGATCACCGGGTTAGCGATGGGCACCGCGGCGGTCTGTTTCTCGCTGAAATCGATCGCCTGTTACAGGAGCCGGAATCCCTATGAGTGCCGACGAAATCAGATCCGTAGTGCTGGAAAAGCTGCTACAGGTGGCGCCGGACATCGATCCTGTGCAACTGGATGCGCAAATGCCGATTCGCGATCAGTACGATTTTGATTCGATGGATTTCATGCACTTTGCCATCGCTATCGGACGTGAATTCCAGATCGATATTCCCGAGCAGGACTACACAAAGTTGCAGAGTCTCGATAGCACGGTCGACTATCTGGTGAGAAATTCCAGTGCCAGAACAAATGCAATCGGCAAGTAAGCCAGCAGAGCGCGATTTAGCCTACCTTACACGCCACCTGCACAAATCCCTCGCGGTCATCATCGCCCTGTTGCTCGTTGCGGGCGGCGTGGCCCGACTGCTGGACGCATCGCCTTCCCTGCCGTGGATTGTTGCCATCGCGCTCATGCTTGCGGTTGCCAGTGTGGAAAGTCTCCACGCCCTCGCCCAGCGCCGGGCCGGCGTCGATGTGCTGGCACTGTTGACCATGGTCGGCGCCCTGCTACTGCAACAGTACCTCGCGGGGGCGGTAATCGCGTTTATGTTCGCCAGTGGTCGCGCGCTGGAAGAATACTCGAGCGGGCGGGCGCGGCAGGCGTTGTCGGCGCTGCTTGAGCGCAGCCCGCGCATCGCGCATCGCCGCGTGAGCTCCGGGATTGAGGAGATACCGGCGGAGCAGGTGCAGATCGGCGATCAGCTGATCGTCAAATCCGGCGAAGCGGTTCCGGTGGATGGATTGCTGCTATCCGCAACCGCCGAGCTGGACGAATCCGCGGTAACCGGCGAATCGCTGCCGCGCCGACGCATGCGCGGGGATCAGCTGATGAGCGGCGTGATCAACGCCGGAGGCCCGCTGGATTTACAGGCACTGAAAACGGCGCAGCAAAGTACCTACGCCGGTATTGTGCGCATGGTGACCGAAGCCCAGGCCGCCAAGGCGCCCTTCACCCGTCTCGCCGATCGCTATGCGCTGTGGTTCATACCGGCGGCCCTGCTCGTTGCCGGACTGGCCTGGGCAATTTCCGGCGATGTATTGCGTGCACTGGCGGTACTGGTGGTCGCCACCCCCTGCCCGCTTATTCTCGCGGCACCAGTGGCAATCATCGCCAGCATTTCCCTCGCCGCCAAGCGCGGCATCCTGATCAAGAATGGCACCGCGCTGGAACAGCTTGCCAACGCAAAAAACCTGGTGTTCGACAAAACCGGTACCCTGACCACCGGGCGCCAGCAGCTGGTGGGGATCGAGACACCCCCCGGGTTCCAACCGGACGAGGTATTGCGGCTCGCGGCGTCACTGGATCAGGTTTCCCAACACAATACCGCCCAGTCCCTGGTCGCTGAGGCGCAGCGCCGCGACTTGGCGCTCTCGATTCCTGTGCAGGCTCAGGAAACCCCCGGCGAGGGTTTGCGCGGTCAGGTGGAGGGAAAAACCGTAGCTGTGGGCAGCCTGCCACTGGTATTGGATGGTGCTTCCGTAGACCACTGGTCTGAGACCCGCTTGCGCTACATGGCGTTGCGAGGCCTGTCCGGTGCGTTCGTCGCGATCGATGGCCAGATGGCGGGCGTGCTGTTGCTGGCAGACCAGCTCCGTCTGGATACCCCCCGGGCACTGCGGGAATTGCACCGCGCTGGCGTCGAGCGCACCGTCATGCTGAGTGGTGATCGCCAGGATGTGGCGGAAACGGTGGCGCTGGCTCTGGGTTTTGACGCGGTGCTCGCCGAGCGCACACCGGCGGACAAGGTGGCGGCGGTCAAAGCCGAGTGCGCGAGCGGCACCACCGCCATGGTCGGCGACGGCATCAATGATGCGCCGGCGCTGGCGGCTGCCGACGTGGGTATTGCCATGGGTGCTCGCGGTGCCGGTGCCTCCGCCGAGGCTGCCGATGTGGTATTGCTGGTGGATCGGCTCGACCGGTTGCCGGAGGGGTTACATATTTCCCGGCGCGGTCGCCACATCGCATTGCAGAGTGTGATCGCAGGTATGGGGTTGTCCGCGCTCGCGATGCTGATTGCCGCACTCGGATACCTGCCTCCTGTGATCGGTGCGCTGGTGCAGGAAGGTATCGACGTGGCAGTGATTTTCAACGCGCTGCGGGCACTACGCCCACCGCGACAACACCGCGCGGAAGCGGCCATGCCGGTAGAACTGGCGGATCGGTTGCGAATGCAACACAGTGAACTACAGCCAGTGCTGGATCGCCTGGAGCAAGCGTGCACCACACTCAATGGCGGATTGCACCCATCTACTTCCGATGAAATCAACGCGGTAAGCAGAGTGATACGGGAACAACTGTTGCCCCACGAGCGCGAAGACGAGGAACAGCTCTACCCGGCACTGGCGCCCATGGTACGGGGGTTCGATCCGATGGGTGCCATGAGCCATACCCACCGGGAAATTTTTCGCCTCGCACGCCGCTATGAGCAACTCGCCGACAACCTCGCGGGTGTGCAACCGGACGAACTTCAGCTCCAGGAACTGCGACGGCTGCTGTTCAGCCTTATCGCCATAGTACGCTTGCACTTTGCCCAGGAAGAAGAACTCTACTTTACGTTGAGTGATTCCCAGCCGTGACTCGCATTGGTCTTTACTCAAGGGTAAATGTGTAGAACCCAGTACCAATGACACACCATGACCCAGCGTAAAAGGCCAATCGGCCAATATCGTTCCCCGCCAATAGCGCATTCGCCGCTCTCGGTATTCCTGCGCACCATTGCGCCTTTCCTGCTGATGTTCCTGTTCGTGTCATTGGCCGCGGATGTAATAGCGGAAAAGCCATCTCAATCACCGCAGGTGCTCATCGTCTACGTGCGCGATGGCTGTCCCCACTGTGCGGACGCCAAGCAATATCTGCGCAAACTGGCCCGGGAAAAACCCAACCTGCGTATCGTGTACCGGGCCATCGACAAAGATCCCGCAGCGAGAGACGAGCTGGAGCGCTACTCCCGCGAGGCCGGTGAGTGGCCGCCCGGTGTGCCCACCTTTGTCGTGAACGGTCGCGTACATGTGGGCTTTATCAGTGCGGAAGAAACCGGACCCATATTGCACCGGCTTATCGATGGCGGGAGCGCACCGCCGGGAAAGCCTGAAGAGGCCGGGTTCGGCCGGTTGAATGCCACCGAACTCGGCCTCCCACTCTTCACCCTTGCCCTGGGATTGATCGATGGTTTCAATCCTTGCGCCATGTGGGTACTGCTATTTCTGCTTTCGATACTGGTGCGACTGCAGGACCGGCGCCGCATGGCGCTGATCGCCGGAACCTTCGTGCTGGTGAGCGGCGCCATCTACTACGCCTTCATGGCCGCGTGGCTCAATCTGTTTCTGGTGGTGGGTATTTCAAACTGGCTGCGGTGGCTGTTGGCGGCCATCGCCATCGCCATCGGTCTGGTGAACCTGCGCGACTTCTTCAACCAGCGTCGCGATTACACGCTGTCGATTCCAGAGTCGGCGAAACCCGGCCTTTACGCCCGCATTCGCAAGCTCATGCACAACAACAGCCTGCTCACCTCCCTGGTGGGCGTCGCGGCACTGGCGGTACTAGTGAATTTTATTGAATTGCTGTGCACCGCCGGGCTGCCGGCAATCTACACCGCCGTGCTGTCACAGCACGAATTGAGCAAGCCCGCCTATTACGGCTATCTCGGTCTTTACATTCTCGCCTATATTGCCGACGACGCGCTGATGGTCACCCTCGCGGTAGTCGCGCTCGGCAGCCGCAAACTGTCACAAAGCACGGGACGCTGGCTCAAATTCATCAGTGGTCTGGTGATGCTGCTGCTCGGTGTGGCGATGCTGCTGTTTCCAGGATTACTCATATAGCGGCTCTCAAAAAGACATCAGCCAGTACCGGAACCTCCTGATGCGGCGCTGTCCGCATTGAGCAAAATCACCTCGATTTCCTCGATGATCTCCTCCTGCCGCAGTTGGTTTTCCCGGGTTTTGAGACTGTTGAGGCGTTTGTCCAGGTGGCGCACCGCGCCCTCGAGGTGCTGCATGCGGCGATGATTTTCTGCCATCAGGGACACGTAGAGTATTTCGTGGATCGCCGCGAACAGGTACTGGTCGACGAGATCCTGCATCAGCTGTGGCGGGGTGACGTTCAGCTGTGGGGGATAGGCAAATTGCGCTGGCTGGTCCTGCAGTTCTGCAAATGGCGGTAATAGCGGTCGCGCAATCACGCTCTCATCCGGACCGCCGTGATAAATCACGATCAGCGGGGCATCCCCTTTAAGCAGTCCGGCCAAACCATTGGCCAGACGGATCAGGGTGTCTTCCACTTCATCCAGCACCGTGGCGCCTTCAAAGGTTGCCTTCAGTTGCGGGTGGGTTTCCAGGTGTCCGCTCAGCTTGCGGCCACACGCCACCACGCCGGCGTTTTTGCCTCCGGTTTCAGCGAGGCACTGTTGCAGGGTCTGCAGCAGTGGATCATTGAAGTCTCCACAGAATCCGCGCTCCGATCCGAGCACCAGATACAGCGGGCTTTCCGCTTGCGCCACTGGCAGCAGTTCGCGGTGAAAGCCGAGCAGATCCTGCGCGGCGCGGTAAAGCCCGGCTACCACCTTCTGCTGGATCTCCATTACCTTGCGCAGGCGACGCACTTCGATAAACGCCAGCGACTGCATGGCGCCGATAATCTGGCGCGCCTCCGCCAGCTGGCTTTGGTGATGCAGCAGTTCGTGGCGGCGGCTCACCGCAGTTCGCCCTGTTTGTCCGCTTCGTGTTCACCGGTCCAGTCCCGTGCCAGTGCGGCCCACTGGTCCCGCCCGTCGTCCAGGGTCAGTCCGCTGGCGGCCACCTGCATTTCCAATTGCGCCAACATCTCCGGCAGTGCGCGCGGTTCGCGCTCGTCCAGCAGACCGTCGTTGAACGCAACCATCCACGCCAGTTGAAACTCGATTGGCAGCGGCGACAGGCGATCCTGCTTGAAAATTTCCCGCAGTACCCGACCGCGACGGATCACTTTTTCCATCCCCGCCTCCAGCTTGGCGCCGAAACGGGTGAACATTTCCAATTCGAGAAACTGCAGGTAATCCAGCTTCATGCGCCCCGCTTCCTTCTTCACCGCCGGATGCTGGGCGCGGCCGCCAATACGCGATACGGATTTGCCGATATCAATGGCGGGCCGGAAGCCGCCACTGAACAGATCGCGGTCCAGGTATACCTGGCCATCGGTAATCGAAATCAGGTTGGTGGGAATATAGGCCGCGATTTCGCCGAGTTTGGTCTCCACGATCGGCAGCGCGGTCATGCTACCTCCACCATTGGCGGCGTTAAGACAGGTCGCGCGCTCCAGCAGGCGCGCGTGTACGGAAAAGATATCTCCGGGATAAGCCTCGCGCCCCGGAGGCCGCCGCAACAGCAGGGAGAGCTCGCGGTAAGTCTTGGCGTGGGTCGACAGGTCGTCATACACCACCAGGGTGTGCCAACCCTGGCGCATCCAGTGCTCGGCAACGGTACAGCCGGCAAACGGTGCCAAATGCAGCAATCCCGGCAGTGCACTGGCCTCCGCCACAATCACGGTGGTGTATTCAAACGCTCGGGTCCTGCGCAGCAGCTCGATGGTGCCGATCACTGTGGAGCGCTTCTGGCCGATCAATACATACACGCAGCGGATGTTTTTACCCTTTTGATTGGTGACCGCATCCAGCGCCAGCGCGCTGCGCCCCAACCCCTCGTCGCCGATCAGCAACTGACGCTGGCCACAGCCAATCGGAATCATGGTGTCCAGCACCTTGCTGCCGGTGTACAACGGCTGTTGCACAAAATCCCGCTGGGCGATGGCCGGCGCGCGGCCTTCCAACGGACGCCAGCCGGCGCAGTCCGGCATCGCGCCGCCATCCAGCGGTCCGCCGAGCGGGTCCAATACGCGCCCCAACAGCTCATCCCCCACGGGGATACCAAGCGGCTTGCCGCGGCGTGTGGCACGGGTGCCGGCGGTGAGTGCGTCGGTTGCCTGCAACAATACGCCGCCCACCAAGTTCACATTCAGATCAAATACCTGTGCGCGGCTGCCGTCACTGAACTCGAGCACGTCGTCGATGGCTACGGTCGGCAACCCGGCGACCCACACGATGCCATCGCCAACGGAAACCACCCAGCCCTGCTCGGCGATCCGTACCTGTGGCTGGTATTTGTCGAGCCAGTCGGTCCGTTGCTGGATCAGGCTACCGGTCATCGCTTAGCCTCCGACGGAATCCGGGGCAAGCTGGGCAAATCCCTGCAACTCGTCACGCACGTTGAGCCCCATGGTCCAGGCGCCAATGGAAACCTGTACCCCGGCGATCAGTTCGGGGTCCTCCACAAAGTGGCAGGCCACTTCGCGAGCCAGGCAGGCCTCCAGCCCCCGTTCAATTTTTTTGCGCGTCCCGGCGTCCAAGGCATGCGCGCTCGATACCTGTAGCGGCGCTGTGTTCGCCGAATCGCGAATTTGCCCACACAACTGCAGCCGTTGCGCTTCCGGCATTTCCGCAAGGCTTTTGAGAAAGAGAGTAATCAAGCGGGTTTCTGTTTCGGGCCCGGCGCCCTGCTCAAGTAATTTCGCAGCAAATCGGCTGCCCTGCTCCATCGCCTGCAGTTCCAGCTGGCGACGCTGCTCGCTCTTCTGACGGGCATCCACTGCGGATGACCTTGCCCGCTGCTGCTCCAGGTCGTCCGCCAATAACTTTTCCCGCCGCGCCCTTTCACCGCGCAGTTCGGTTTCCAACGCTTCACGGGATTTTTCACGCTCGTTGCGCCACTCAGCCACCCGGCCTTGATAGTCTTTCTGCAGCTGCACCGCCTGCTGCTCTTTCTCACGGGACTCCGCCAGGCGCGCATCGATATCCTGCTGGCGGCGCGCAATTACCGACTGTATCGGACGATAGAGAAAGTGCTTGAGAATCCATACCAGCACAAGAAAGTTGAAGATTTCCAGCAGGAAGGTCGACCAGCTCAGCTCCACGGTGTGCCCCGGTCAGGATTTGGTGTTGAGTAGGTATTCCAACAACGGATTGCGGAACAGGACGATCAGCGCGATCACCAGTACATAAATTGCCAGCGACTCGATCATGGCAAGGCCGATAAACAGTGCTCGCAGGATCGACTTCTCCGCCTCCGGTTGCCGGGCGATGGCCTCCAACGCACTGCTGATGGCGCGCCCCATGGCAATCGCGGGCCCCAACACGCCAATACCCATGCCGATCAGTGCGGCGACGGTCGACAGGGTGGTAAACCAGGACAGATCATTCATTGCGGGCTTCCTGCCTCATTTGTTGGGTTTGCAGCCCACTGGCGATATAGATCAGGGCCAGCATGCCGAAAATATAGGCCTGCACCAGCCCCTCGATCACATGCAGCATCAGTATAGGAACCGGGGCGAGGAAACCGGCGACCAGCAGGATCAACAGCGCCGCCATTTCCAGGCTCATGATGTTGCCAAACAGGCGGACTGCCAGCGCCAACGTGCGGGTAATTTCACTGAGGATATGAAACGGCAGCAACACCGGCGTCGGCGAAAGGTAATGACGCAGGTAGGCCTTCAAACCCTGGTCGCGGATCCCGAACCAGTGCACCGACAGGAACACCAGGATGGCCAGTGCCGCCGTCGCCGACAGATCCCGGGTGGGTGAATGCACCCCGGGAACCAGGCCACACAGGTTGGCGACTACCAGGAAGATCCACAATGTGGCAATGAACGGCAGCAGCAGCGGCACATGATTTGGCGCTACTGCGCGGATCGCTTCTTCGATGGTAAAGACAATGCCCTCGGCCAGCGTCTGTGCCCGGCGCGGGCGCAGCTGCAGGCGCCGGGATACCAGCCAGGCCAGCAGCGCGAGCACCGCCATGATCACCCAGGTGGTCACCACCGTGGTAGTCACCTGCAGCGGCCCGAGGTGCAACAGCACCGGGAATGACATGGTGTCGCCGTGCATGCCCTATTCCCGTATCAACAGATAGACGTTAACGGCACCCACCACCACGCCGAGAAAAATCAGGCTCAGGGTCCAGCGGGTGGAGTAGCCTTCCACGAATCCATCCAGCCAGCGACCGAGATACGCACCGCCCACTACCGGCAGTACAAACACCAGCCCCAGGGTGCCGATATAGATGGTCTGGGCCAGTAGCGTTTCCCGTTCGCGCTCGGCCTTTTTCATCCGCCTAGCCTGGCGCTCCACTCGCTCACTCAATTGGTGATTGCGCAGTTGTCGGTCACGCTGCTTTTGATCACGATCATTCGCCATTTGGATGCCTGTTGTTCCCGCTATTCCCGACTCAGCTCCCACAACCGCCGCAGCATCGATTCTTCCATGCGCGCCAGGCTTTCCTTGGTTTCCACGAGACGCTGCTCCTCGGCGAGCAATTGCTGCTGCAGCAGCGCGGAGATGCGCGCGTAATCGGCGTCGATCAGAAAGCGGCGCGTGAAAATCTGCAGATGGTTGTCCAGAAAATAGAGCAGCCCGCCGGGCAGCGCCAGGTACTGCCAGCTTTCGCTACCGCGCCGGAAACGCGCGAGTCCGAACACCAGTGGTGCAATGGTACGGGTATGTCCGGCGAGAATGCCGAAACTGCCAGAGGCATCCTCGCCCACAAAGCGGGTTACGCCATCAAAGCGCTGCTGTTCCGTGGCCGATAGCAGTTCGAGGGTAAAAGTGTTCATGCACTTCCCTTCATGGTGCCCCGCATATAGCAGTCCTCCTCCTGCAGGGCGTCGTAATCCCCACGCAGGAATGCCTCGCAGTCATCCAGCGTGTCTTCAAGCCGCACGGAAACCCCAGCGATGCCGGTGTGCGAGGCGGTAACCATAAATGGCTGGGTGAGGTAGCGCTGTAACTTGCGTGCGCGCATCACCACAAGGCGGTCGGCGGCGGACAGTTCGCCGATACCGAGCATGGCAATGATGTCTTCCAGTTCGTGGTATCGCGCCAGATACTCACGCACACCTTCCGCTACCGCGTAATGCCGGTCGCCCAGGGTATGGCGATCCATCAGCCGGCTGGCGGATTGCAGCGGTTCCACCGCCGGATAGATTCCCTTACCCGCCTGTGCCCGGGACAGGACTACCGAGCTATCAAGATGGCCGAGGATCGCGTCCACCGCCGGGTCGGTCATGTCATCCGCAGGCACATACACCGCCTGTACCGAAGTCACCGCACCCTGCGGTGTGGAGAGAATGCGCTCCTGCATTTCCGCCACTTCACTGATCAGGGTCGGCTGGTAGCCGACGGTGGCGGGCATACGCCCGAGCAGACTGGAGATTTCACTGCCCGCCTGCACGAAGCGAAAAATATTGTCCATCACGAACAGCACTTCCTTGTGCAGCGAATCCCGCAAATACTCCGCATAGGACAGCGCGGAAAGCCCTACCCGAAAACGCACCCCCGGGGATTCATCCATCTGACCGAAGCACATCAGCGTCTGTTCCATGACCCCGGCCTCGCGCATCTCGTGCCACAATTCATGGCCCTCGCGAATGCGCTCGCCGACGCCGGCAAACACGGACACCCCGCTGTGCAGTGAGGCCACAGCGTGCATAAATTCCATCACCAGCACCGTCTTGCCCACGCCGGCACCGCCAAACAGCCCAGTCTTGCCGCCGCGCACAAAGGGGCACAGCAAGTCGATGACTTTGATGCCCGTTTGCAGAATATCCCCGGTGCCCACCGCGTCCCACAGCGCCGCCGGCGGCGTATGGATATTGCGGAATTCCTGCGCCTCAAGCGGTGCACCGCCATCCAGCGGCTCGCCGAAAATATTCAGCAGGCGGCCGAGGCAGTCCGGCGTCACCGGCACATGCAGCGGTGCGCCGGTATCAAACACCGGCAGGCCGCGACGCAGGCCCGCGGTGCGGTGCAGCGTGATTGCGCGGGCATGGTGCTGGTCCAGGTGCTGGTGGACTTCAAACAGATAGCTTTCGTGATCGATGGACGCACGCAGGGCCTGACGCAGCGGCGGAAGTTTGTCGCAGCGAATGACTACCACCGGCCCGTGCACTTCGGCAATGGTGCCAATGGGCGCGCACACCACGGTGTCATCCTGCGTGTTCGGCATGGCTTTTATTTCATGTCATGAGTTTCCTTCTAGAATAGAAGCAGTCAGCGGCCCCGTAGTGGGTTCTGCGTATTTGGCGAGAGTTCTACCGCCAGTTGCCAATTCGCAGCACAGCAATCAATAAATCCATGCAGTGAAATGGACAACCAAAGGAACTGGTGTCCGCCATGAATAGCGATAAGCCATCATCCAACCAGCAGGCAGCGATTCGCGCAGAAGGCCTGACCAAAACCTATGGCAGCGGTGAATCGACCGTGTATGCGCTGCGCGGAGTGGATCTCAGCGTACCCCGTGGTGAAATGGTGGTGCTGCTGGGCCCCTCTGGCAGTGGTAAATCCACCCTGCTGAATATTCTCGGCGGCCTGGATTCACCCACCGAAGGGCGCGTGTTTTTTGGCAGCGATGAACTCACCGCGTTCGACGATCGCCACCTGACCCAGTTCCGGCGCGAGTACGTCGGCTTCGTATTCCAGTTTTACAACCTGATTCCCAGTTTGACCGCGCGGGAAAATGTCGCGCTGGTAACGGAAATTGCGCGCGACCCGATGACACCGGAACAGGCACTGGAACTGGTGGGGCTCGGCCAGCGCATGAACCACTTCCCCGCACAGCTATCCGGCGGTGAACAACAGCGGGTGGCCATCGCACGTGCCATTGCCAAGCAACCGCGGGTGCTGCTGTGTGACGAACCCACCGGCGCACTGGACAGCAAAACCGGCATCGTGGTGCTGGAGGCCATTGCGCGGGTCAATCATGAACTGGGCACCACCACCATGGTGATCACACACAATGCAGCCATCGCCAGGATGGCCGACCGCATCCTTACCATGGCGGACGGGCGTATTCAGAACATCGAGCAAAATACAACCCCCTGTGCACCCGCGGAACTGAGCTGGTAGCAGGTGGTGATTGAATTCCTCGCCCCACTCGACCGCAAACTGCTGCGGGATCTCTGGGCCATCAAGGGCCAGGCACTGGCTATTGCGGTGGTGATCGGCTGCGGCGTGGGCATGTACCTGATGTCCAAGGGCATGCTGGCGTCCCTCGCAGAGACCCGCGCCGCCTATTACGAGCGCTACCGTTTTGCCGATATCTGGGCACCGGTAAAGCGCGCGCCCGAAGCGCTGCTGGAACAGATCGCCGAGCTGCCCGGAGTGCGCCGTGCGGAAACCCGTATCCGCGCAGGGGTGATTCTCGACGTGGAGGGGGCCGCCGCGCCCATCACCGGCGAGATACAGTCACTGCCGGCAATTCCCGGCCCGCACATCAACGACTTTGTTTTGCGCCGCGGGCGCTACCCGGATCCCGTGCGCGAAGAAGAAGTACTGGCCCTGGAGGCCTTTGCCGAAGCCCACCAACTCGAGCCGGGCGATCACCTGTATGCGATCCTCAATGGCACCAAGAAAAAACTTACCGTCACCGGTGTGGTGCTGTCGCCGGAATATGTATACGCGATTTCGCCCGGCGAAATCGTGCCGGACAAAAAGCGCTTCGGCGTGCTGTGGATGAACCTGGAAGCGCTGGCCAACGCCTTCGACCTGGATGGCGCCTTCAACGAGGCGGTGCTGTTGGCGTCCCCCGGCGAAAACACCGACGCCCTGCTGGAACAACTGGACTTGCTACTGAAACGCTATGGTGCCACCGGCGCCTACGGACGCGAACAGCAGATATCGGACCAGTTCCTCACCAACGAGATCCAGCAGCTGGAGACCATGGGACGTCTATTGCCACCCATTTTCCTGCTGGTGGCTGCGTTCCTGCTCAATGTGGTGATCGGCCGACTGGTGGATACGGAGCGGGAACAGATCGGGCTGTTGAAAGCGTTCGGCTACAGCAATGGGGCGGTGGCACGGCACTACCTGAAAATGATTGGCCTGGTCACACTGCTCGGCATCGTTATCGGTATTGCTCTCGGGCTGTGGCTCGGCCACGGGCTGGCGCGCATGTACATGGACTATTTCAAATTCCCGTTTCTGCTGTTTCGCGCGCCGCCGGACGTCTATCTTGTGGGCATAGGCTTCAGCCTGGTGATTGCTGCGGCCGGCACTTTCGGGGCGGTGCGCAGGGTCGTGCGGTTGGATCCCGCCGTGGCCATGGTGCCACCACCACCGCCGGACTACAGCCGCTCGGCCATTTGGCTTGAGCGACTGGCGCGCTGGATTGACCAGCCCTCGCGCATGATTCTGCGGCACCTGTATCGCTGGCCGCGGCGCGCAGCGATGACCACCATCGGCATCGCCATGTCGATGGGGCTGCTGATCGGCTCGAGCTTCTCCCTGGACGCCATGCTGTATATGGTGGACATCAGTTTCAATGTGATCGACCGCCAGGATGTGACAGTCAATTTTGTCGAGCCGCGCAATGTGCGCGCGGTTCAGGATGTGCTGCACGCACCCGGGGCCATGCATGCGGAGCCCTTCCGCGCGATACCAGTGGTGCTGCGCAACGGCACTCACAACCGCCGCGAAGCCATCATCGGCCTGCAACCCAACGCAGAACTGAGCCGGGTTGTGGATACCGAACTGCGCCCGGTGGTACTGCCGGGCTACGGGATCGTGCTGTCCGACAAGCTGGCGGAATTACTGGATATACGCAGCGGCGAATTCCTGCGTGTCGAGGTGCGCACCGGACGGCGCCCGGAACTGGATGTGCAGGTCAGCGGTATTGTAAAAACCTATATGGGCACTGCGGCCTACATGGATCTGGAAGTGATGAACCGGATATTGAAAGACGATATCGCGATTTCCGGCACCTATTTGCTGGTGGACCCGGATCTTACCGAAGAGTTTTATCAAGCTCTCAAAAACACACCGGTGGTGGCCGGTGTCAGCCTGCAGGAACAGGCCCAAGATGCCTTTTATGAAACCCTTCAGGAGAGCCTCGGTACCTTTGTGTTTTTTAATACTTTATTTGCCGGGCTGATTGCGCTGGGGGTGGTGTACAACAGCGCGCGCATTTCCCTGTCCGAACGGGGCCGTGAGCTGGCCAGCCTGCGTGTGCTCGGGCTTACCCGCGGCGAGGTGTCGTATATTCTGCTGGGAGAGCTCGCACTGCTCACCCTACTCGCCCTGCCGCTCGGTGCCCTGCTCGGCTACCTGCTGGCGTGGACCCTGGTGCAGTCGTTCAATACCGAGTTATTCCGTATTCCACTGATCATCAGTTCCTCAACTTACGGCTATGCAGTGCTGGTGGTCCTGCTCTCGGCGGCGGCTTCAGGCCTGCTGGTGCACCGGCGCATCCAGCAGCTGGACCTGATTGCCGTACTCAAGACCAGGGAGTGATA
This sequence comes from Microbulbifer sp., assembly GCF_036563125.1. Taxonomy (GTDB): domain Bacteria; phylum Pseudomonadota; class Gammaproteobacteria; order Pseudomonadales; family Cellvibrionaceae; genus Microbulbifer. Next base: position 43,333 of record NZ_DATCMV010000113.1, on the reverse strand, counting down.
TGGGGCGGAAACTGTTCAAACGCATCGTCGGAATAGTATTGCTCGCTGGCCTGCTGGGCTATCTGGTCTATGCCTTTACACCGAAGCCGGTGCCGGTGGATATGGCCCGGGTGAGCCGCGGACCCATGCAGCTGGCGGTAAGCGACGAAGGCTATACCCGCGTACACGATGTGTTTGTGGTTTCCGCACCGGTCACCGGTTACCTGCTGCGTATCCAGAGTGATGTGGGCGACACCGTCGAGGCCGGCACCACCACCCTCGCCGAACTGCTTCCCACCCATCCCCAGTTTCTCGATGAGCGCAGCCGCAACCAGGCGGAAGCCGCCATCCGCAGCGCCCAATCCGCCTTGAAACTGTCAGAGGCGGAACGGCGTGATGCCGAGGCCAAACTGGCGTTTGCCGAGGCCGATGCCAGACGCGCGCGCAAACTGGCAGAAAAAGGCCATATCTCCAAAGTGGAACTGGAGCGCACCGAGCTCTCTCTGGACAGTGCGAAAGCCGCGCTGGATACCGCTCGTGCCGCGGAACGCGTCAGCGAGAGCGAACTGGACAATGCCCGAGCAGCCCTGATCGAGCCCCAGCGCGGTACCCCCAAACTGGACGACGGCAACCTGGTCAAGGTCACCGCCCCCGTAGGCGGCCGGGTTCTGCAGCTGCTGCAGGAAAGCGAACGGGTGGTGCCCGTAGGCACCCCGCTACTGGAAATCGGCAACCCCGGCCAGCTGGAAATCGTCATCGACCTGCTGTCCCGCGACGCCGTTCGCGTGCAGCGAGGGGCCCCGGTCGCCCTCACCGCCTGGGGTGGCGACAAAACCCTGCACGGGCGCGTGCGGCTGGTGGAACCTTACGGCTTCACCAAGATTTCCGCGCTCGGGATCGAGGAGCAGCGGGTCAATGTGATCGTCGACTTTACCGATCCCAGGGAGGAATGGGCGCGGCTCGGCCACGGTTATCGCGTGGACGCCGCCATCCAAATCTGGCGTGCGGATGACGTGGTGCAGGTCCCGACCGGCGCCCTGTTCCGTCACCAGAAGGCGTGGGCGGTGTTCAAAGTGGTTGGCGATCGCGCGGTGCGCACGGAGGTTGAGATCGGCCACAATAACGGGCGTGTTGCGGAAATTCTGTCGGGCATCTCCCCCGGAGAAACCATTGTTCTGCATCCCAGCGAGCGGATTACCGACGGCGTGAAACTGACAGAGCGCGCGCTCTAAAAGCGCGAGGTAAACCGCTCATGCCAGCTTCGCAGATTCTACGGTGTGCACTCCGGTCTTGTGGTCGATTGCCGCGTTGAGAAGTGCCCGCGCGATGTTCTCCGCCGGGTTTATCCGCCAGCGCCGCGGCAATAACGGCCCTATGACCTTGAGAATTGCCGCCGCCAGACGTTCACCGGGGCGAAACTCATCACGCTGCCCGCCAATCAGTCCCGGGCGCACAAACGTCAACGATTCAAATCCCACCTTTTGCAGGTCTCGCTCAAGCTCACCCTTGGTGCGGTTATAGAAAATGCGCGATTCCGGATCGGCGCCGAGGGCCGAATTCAGCACATAGGTATTCGCACCGTGGGGATGGGCCAGCTTGGCAATCGCCAGCGGATAATCGTGATCCACCCGGGTAAAGGCCTGCCGCGAGCCCGCGGTGCGCATGGTGGTACCCAGTGCACAGATAACCCCGTCGACCCGCCACCAGTCGGCGTCTGCCGGCAAGCGATCGAAATCCACCTGCGGCGAAACCAGCTTGGGGTGCGCCGGAAGTGACCGGCGTGCGGGTGCAATGACCTGCTCCACCGCCCCGTGCGCAAGCGCAAGCTCCAGTACATGGCGGCCTACCAAGCCGGTGGCGCCGACAATCATCAATTTCATGCTTCTCGTTCAGCCATAGATTCAAACTTCGTGTGGTGGACGTAGCACTAGACCAGATGCAGGGTGAAAAAGGCCATTAACACAAACATGCTGCAGACCAGGGCCAACAGTAGCAGGTCGAAAGACCGCTCCTCGTCGGCATATTCCGTGCGCCTGTCAATCTGTCGCTGCTTGGCGCGCATCCGCAGGTAGGACAGTAATACGACCAGTCCACCGCTCACAAACAGCGCCACTTCCGTCCATGGGGAGGGAGCATGATTGCCCATGCGCCCGATCGCAACTCCAAAACCCACCACGGCGATGGCCGTTCGCACCCACGCGAGAAAAGTGCGCTCGTTGGCGGCATGTTCCCTGAAATTGCGAATCATAGCTGACTCCCCTCGGACGCCGTGGCGATGCTCCTGCCAGATTGTTGCGCAGACCCCTGCCGTCGAAGTCTAGACCGGGGCGCTCGCGGCATTTCGTTCCGCCATTCCCAACGAGGACGCGAATCGTGGGTCGCGTTCCCGTTTGTTCCGCTTGCCGAAGTGCTGTATAACCATCCAGCTTTATCCAGATAACATCGAACCACACCGTGTAATCCATGCCCGCCCCCGTTGAACTGGCACCAGACTATTACCTGACGAACTTCCTCGCTCTCGCAGACTTCGTGATGTCCCGTTACGAGGCCTTGCTGTCGGCGGACGAGCGGCGGTTTTACGCGGATTTTCACGCCCTGGATATGGACAGCCAGCGGCTGTATGTCAGGCTGCTGTCCCGCAAAGGGGTGCCCTCCACTGCCGGTTCACTTTTTCGCCAGCGCAAACTCGCCTATGCCGAGATTGGCGATCTGGCCGCTGCCGCCGATCGGCTGGTGGAAAGCGGTTTACTGCAGCGCAACCCGGTAATCGCAGCCACAGAACTGCTGCCGCTGTTCAGCAAGGCCGAGCTGTTGCCACTGAGTAGCGTCCCCCTGCCCCGATCCTTGAAGCGCCCGGAACTGGAACAGGCGCTGTTGCAACAAGGTATGGATACCTCGGCACTCACCGCCGCAGACCCGCTGCTCGCGGTGCAGTCGGCGCAGCACTTCGAGACTTTCAAGCTGTGCTTTTTCGGCAACCTGAACCAGGATCTCACCGACTGGGTATTGCGTGACCTGGGACTTTACCAATACGAACAGTACGCGCTCGACCGCGACCATCTCCCGTTTAAGAACCGCGCGCAGATCGAACGGCACCTCAGGTACTACGACTGTCTGTCCGTACTGGACGACACCCTCGACTCCGGCGCCGATGCGATTCTGAAACTGGCTGCGCAATTACCGGCCGCGGATACAGAAGACGCGACCCTGCAGCGCCGTCTCGACCGATTGCGACTCACCATGGCCCGGCAGCTCGAGCGGCTGGAAGCGCTGGAGGCCGCCGACCAACTGTACCGGCTGTGTGTCCGCCCACCCGCGCGGGAGCGCCGCGCGCGTATTGCGGTAGCACGTGGGGATATCGATGGCGGTTTGACGTTGTGCCGGGAGATTCTCGCGGCACCGCTGTGCGAGGCCGAAGAGGTGTTTGCGGAAAGCTTTGGCTACCGCACCGCCAAACGCGAGCAACGCCTGGACGGCTGGGCAGCGCCTTCGCGGTACCAGGCGCCCACCGAAACCGTAGCGCTGCCGCCGGCTGCCATGTGCGTGGAGCTGATTGCCGCAGCCTGGCTGGAAGTGGATGCCGGCGGCCCTTGTCACTACGTGGAAAACACCCTGTTCAACGGGATACTGGGGCTCTATGTGTGGGACATCGTATTCGCTGCGCGCCCCGGTGCCTTCTTCAATCCGTTTCAGGTGTCGCCCAGCGATTTCCGCACGCCGGACTTCTACCCGTTACGCCGCAAAGCGTTCGAACAGCGCCTAGCCGAACTCGACCGAGAAAATCTCGCCGCTCGAGTATGGAAGAACTTTGACCAGAAATACGGCATTGCCAACCCGCTGGTCGCCTGGGACGCGCTCTCTGAGCCATTGCTGACGCTCGCCCTGGAGCGCATACCCGCCGCACACTGGCAGGTACTGTTCCGGCGTTTGCTCGCAGATATCGCCAACCACCGCAGCGGCCTGCCGGACCTGATCCGCTTCCCCGATGCGGGCGGCTATGAACTGGTCGAAGTGAAAGGCCCGGGCGACCGCCTGCAGCAGAACCAGCAGCGCTGGCTGGCGTTTTTTGTCCGGCACCAAATTCCTCACCGGGTGCTGCATGTGGAATGGCAGGTATCGTGAGCGCACGGCAAATCCTGCGCTTGTCGGTGGGCGAACTGGTGTCTTTTGCCTGCCGGACCGGGGACCTCATCGCCGATGCTCCGAGCGGCCCCACCGCTGTTGAGGGCATTCGCGCCCACCAGAAACTGCAGAAAAAGCGCCCGCCCGGCAGCGAGGCGGAATACCGGCTGGAAGTGGAATACCCGCTTTTTGGTGAAACGTTTTTGCTTACCGGTCGCGTGGACATTGTGCACCCGCAATCGGATCTGCATCGCCCCGCACAGCTGGACGAAATCAAGACCACGTATTGCCATCCCCACCGGTTGCCGGATTCTGTGCGGGAACAGCACTGGGCGCAGCTGAAAATTTACGGCTTCTGTTATCTGCTACAGCACCAGCGTGACCGGGGGGCAGCGCCTGATGCCGAGGAGCAGCTGTCGCTGCAGATGCAGTGGTACGACCTCAAACAGCGAAAGTCTTATCCCGAGCGCCAGCTGTTCAGCTGGCCCGAGCTTGAAGACTTCGCCCACAAGGCGCTGAGTACCTACGTCGAATGGCACAGGGCATGGCAACAGCAGCGTGAGCGCGTGCGTGCAAGTGCGCATGCCCTGGAGTTTCCCTTTGCCAACTACCGGCCGGGCCAGCGCGAGCTGGCCATATCTGCCTACCGCTGCCTGCGCGACGGCGGTGAACTGGTGGCGGAAGCCCCCACCGGTATCGGCAAGACCGTGAGTACCCTGTTCCCGGCGATCAAGGCGCTGGGGGAAGGCCACCTGGACCAGCTGGTATACCTGACCGCAAAAAACTCCGGTCGCCAGGTGGTGCGGGAAACCGCCAGCCGATTACACGAACAGGGACTCGCCCTGAGCTTGCTGGAGATCCAGGCCAAGGACAAAACCTGTGCCTGCCGCCTGGGCCTGTGCAGCCCCGATGCCGATGGCATCTGTCCGCGCACGCGGGGGTTTTTCGACCGCTTGCCGGAAGCCCGCCAGCAGCTCCTCGGGCAGCCGCTACTGACACCGGAAAAAATAGCTACGGTGGCGGATGCACTGCAGTTGTGTCCATTTGAGCTGTCGCTGCAGATGCTGCCGTGGGTAGATCTGGTGGTGTGCGACTTCAACTATGTATTCGATCCCCTGGTGCGCCTGAACAGCCTGCAAAGTGACCAGCAACGGCGTGCGCTATTGGTGGACGAGGCCCACAACCTCGGTGATCGCGCCCGCGGCATGCACAGCGCGCAGCTGACCCGCCGTGGCAGCCGGCAGGCCGCCAGAGACTGCCGGGGCTATCCGACGTTGAAGCGCGCGGTGAATTCGCTGGTGCGGGCACTGGATCAGTGGGTTGAAGAAAGGCCCCGGGATGAACGCTTTTCCGCGGGACCGGCGGACGCGGCCGCCGAAACCTGGCTGACGCCTCTGGATACGACCACAACCAGCGACGTTTTCCAGGGCCCGGATGCTGTCATTGCGGCCGCGCACAAAGTCATGGCCGTCATCAGCCAGATGTGGGAACAGTCGCAATCCCCGCCCGAGGAAATTGGCGAGTGGCTGCATAGCCTGTACCGGTTCCTGACCATCGTCGGCATACTGAACGACCAGCACCGTTGCCTCACACGGCGCGAGAATCGGGACGCGCCCTGGCAGGAGCAACAGCTCAAGTTGCTGTGCGTCAATGCTGCGGACTTTTTGCAGCAGTGTTACCGCCAGTTCCGCGGGGTGATTCTGTTTTCCGCGACATTACGCCCGGCCCCCTATATTCAGCAGCAGCTGGGCGTGGCAGCGGAAGCCCCTTACCTGTCGCTGCCCTCGCCTTTCACATCCGACCAGCTGGGTGTATTTCTGTGCCCTTACCTGGACACACGCTACCGGGCGCGGGAGCGGGCGGCGGATACGCTGGTGGACATGATCGCGCGGGTGTACCACAGCCGCCCCGGCAATTATCTGGTGTTTTTTCCCTCCTACCGATTTCTGCAACAGGTCGCCGAGCGCTTTGCCGCACAGTATCCCGACATCGCCCTGATCCAACAGACCGCGGGTGCCAGTGAACAGGAGCGCGCGGCGTTTCTCGCCTGTTTCAGCGAAAATCGGCGCAGCCTCGGCTTTGCCATCATGGGCGGTATATTTGGTGAGGGTATCGACTATGTGGGGGAACAACTGGTGGGATGCATCCTTGCAGGCGTCGGACTGCCACAAGTCAGCGAGGAGCAGGAGTTGTTGCGACAGGCCGCGGCAACCTGTGGCGACAAGGTTTTCTCCAATGGTTTCGATATCGCCTATCGCTATCCCGGTCTTACCCGGGTGCTGCAGGCCGCGGGCCGCGTGATCCGTACCGAGACAGACCGCGGTGTGGTGATTCTCGCAGACGCGCGCTTCGCCGAGCCGTTTTACCCGCCGCTGCTCCCCGGGCACTGGCAATTGCAGCACTGCGCCAGCGGCGAGGTACTATCGAGCGCCCTGGGTAATTTCTGGGGCACAGAGACGTAGTTAAAGAGTTATGGTTTCAAAACGACAGTTCTACCGCCGCGGCCCGGTTCAGCGCGACAGCGACAGCGTGAGCTTTGTGGATGTGCGGCGAAAATTCGGTTTCCGTGCCATCAGTATCGGCCGCTGGGTGACCGCAGCCGAGCGCGACACGGCCGCCGGCCTGTTCTACGACGCGCTCGCGGATCTGATGTCGATCCTGCGCGGGCCGGAAATTCTGATTTCCCTGCGCGAGACGCTGGCGTTCCAGTACGGGATCGGCGGGCGCCCGGGCACCATGGCGTTTTACGAACCGGCCACACGTACGTTTTCCCTGGCGAAAAATGCAGGGCCAGGCTCCATCGCCCACGAGTGGTTTCACGCGCTGGATCACTATCTCGCGGACAAGGCGTTCAGCGATGTCGTCGGCAACAGCGACACCCGACATATCTATGCCTCGGACGCCTGGTTGCGGGATGCGACGCCAGTGCCTCACCCCATTAACGATTTGTTGTTCGCCTGCTTCCGCGCCATCATGCTGGATGAAAGTGGCGAAAACCCCAGTGAACTGTTTCGTATTTCCTGCGCGGCGGACAAGGCGAATGGTTGCGTGTATTACAGCGACCCGGCGGAAATCTGTGCGCGCGCGTTCGAGGCCTTCGTGCAGGACGCGAGTATCAGCAACAATTTTCTGGTCGCTGGCACCAAGGCCAGCGAGGAAGCGCGTGTGGGGTTGTACCCGTCAGGCGCCCATCGCCAGGCGATTAACAGCGCATTCGAGCGCTATTTTTACCGTCTCGGCAGCGCACTGCGCGCAGATCAACTGCGCACCGGTTAACAACCCTCGCGCACAACGGCAGCGAAGGTTGCGGCTATTTCATCCGATCGGCTACACTGCCGCCGCATTTAACCCACCTTAGCGCATCCCGCGCCATACTCATGATTGCAACCCGGCGAATTACAGCTGTGCCAGGAGAGCATCATGCGAATGGCGGCGCCTGTTTCCGATTACAGTATTACCGAGCCTTTCATGAGCAGTGATTTATTACGCCAGTTATTGCACAACCAATTGGTCTGGAGCGTCCTCCTGATTTTGGGTGTGATGCTGGTGAAATATCTTCTCGCACAGATTTTCAAGAATTCGGACTGGGCGCGACAGGACGTACGCCGACGGATCCACATGCTGGATAACATCGGCAATCTGGTCATGGTGGTTGGGCTGTTTGCTATATGGGTATCGGAACTGCGGGATTTTGCCCTGTCGATCGCGGCGTTTTCCGTTGCCATCGTGATTGCCCTGCGCGATGTGGTTCAGTGCCTGGTGGGCGGCATCTACCAGACCAGCATGCGCTCTTTCACCGTCGGTGACTGGGTGCGGATCGGCGATCAGTTTGGCGAGGTCATCGACAATAACTGGTTGAGCACCACTCTGCTGGAAATCGACCCCCACGGCCTCGGCAACGGCTACACCGGCACCACGCTGTATGTCCCGAATGGTGTGTTCTTCTCCCAGACGGTGAAAAACCTCAATTATATGCGCCGCTATATCGAGCACACCTTTGTCATCGTGCGCGAGAACAAGGGGCAGAATCCATTCGTGATCAAACAGTTCATTACCGACCGGGTATTGCAGTACTGTGAGTCTTTCAAGGATGTCGCCGAGCGCTACTGCAAACTGATCGAAAACCGCATGGGTGTGGAACTCGCCAGCGTGGAGCCGAAAATCCAGTTCAGCACCAGCGATATCGGCCACGATGTACTCACTATCACTCTGTTCTGCCCGCGCGAATCCGCCACCGAGATCGAGCAGAAGGTGACCGAGGACTTCTACCATTTCTGGTATGGCAATTCCGGCGGCAAGGCCGAGTCCAGCCATCCGCTAGCGCCACAGGTCAGCTAGCTCGCTGCCGCCTCTGGGTAATATGGTCCCACTGGCGCCGGAATTTGCACTTGCTCTGAAGCGCTATTTGCCCAAATATACAGCGATAAAATAGGCGACTTACTGGGAGGCTTTGGTGCACGGTTCGCATGTGAGGGCGGTAGTTGCGCGCGTATTACTGCTTTTCCCGCTGTTTTCCACTTTGCCCACCCAGGCTGACGAACTGACCCTTGCGGTAGCCTCGAATTTCACCGCCCCAATGCAGGAAATTGCCTCACGATTCGAACAGCACAGCGGGCATACGGTAAAGCTGGCATTCGGCTCGTCGGGAAAGTTTTTCGCACAGATCAGCCATGGCGCCCCCTATCAGGCGCTATTTTCCGCAGACCAGACGAAGCCCGCACAACTGGTGACGCTGGGCTTGGCAGACGCCACCAGCCGCTTCACCTACGCCGAAGGCAAGCTGGCGCTCTGGTCCAGCAAGCCCGGTTTTGTGGACGCCGAAGGCGAAGTACTGAAGCGCGGCGACTTCAACAAACTCGCTATCGCCAATCCGAAGCTCGCGCCATACGGTGCGGCGGCAGTGGAATTGCTGCAACAGTTACAGCTGGAAACACAAACCCGCGCGCGCTGGGTACAGGGGGAGAATATCTCCCAGACCTATCAGTTTGTGGCCAGCGGCAATGCGGACCTGGGGCTGGTGGCACTGTCGCAGATCTTCAAAGATGGAAAAGTGGCAGAGGGCTCCGCGTGGATAGTACCGGCGCAACTCTACAGCCCCATCCGCCAGGATGCGGTGGTGCTAAAACACGGTGAACATGTTCCCGCAATGCAGGAATTTTGGGCGTTTATGCACAGTGCCGAGGTGAGCGCGATTATTCGCACTTACGGCTACGGCAACCCGTCCTCGCACGGGGGTGACAATGCTCAGTGACGCCGATTGGGGCGCCATCTGGCTGACATTGCGCCTGGCCACTACGGTGACAATTTTGCTGTTGTTGCTGGGCACTCCACTGGCGTTGTGGCTGGCGAAAACCCGCTCGCGCTTCAAGGGGCCGGTGAGCGCACTGGTGGCAATGCCATTAGTTCTGCCTCCCACGGTGCTCGGTTTTTACCTGCTGATTTTCATGGGGCCATCTGGTCCCATGGGCAAATTCACCGAGTTACTCGGGTTGGGCACCCTTCCCTTTACCTTCTGGGGCTTGGTAGTGGCCTCGCTGCTCTATTCCCTGCCGTTCGTGGTACAGCCGATCCAGAATGCCATCGAGGCACAGGGCGCGCGTCCGTCCGAGGTGGCGGCAACCCTGCGATCCGGCCCCTGGGATCGCTTCTGGCATGTGACACTCCCACTGGCCAAGCCCGGCATCCTCACCGCAACTGTGCTGGGGTTTGCCCACACCGTGGGTGAATTCGGCGTGGTGCTGATGATTGGCGGCAATATTCCCGGTGCGACCCGGGTGGTTTCGGTACAGATCTACGACCACGTGGAAGCGCTGGAATACACCCAGGCCCACTGGCTCTCTGCAGTAATGATCGGATTTTCATTTCTAGTGCTGCTGCTTCTGTACCTTCTGCAGCACCGCAAATCGGCGGCGGGAATACGCTATGGCATCTGAGCGCGATTTTCCGGACTCTGCCCCTCACCTTCCCGCGCGGGGTATCGTCGGGCATTTTCACCTGCCCATGCAGAACGATACTGGCGACCGGCGGTTTACCCTGGATGTGAAACTGGACCTTCCGGGACGCGGGGTGACCGGTATTTTCGGCCCTTCCGGTTCCGGCAAAACCACCCTGCTGCGCTGTATTGCGGGTCTGCAGTCCTGTGACAACGGCAGCCTCTCTGTAAACGGGGAACCCTGGCAGTTCGCACACAACCCGCGCAAAACGCTGGCGGTACACCGGCGCCCGCTGGGGTTTGTATTCCAACAACCGAGCCTGTTCCCGCACCTGAGCGCGGAGCAAAATCTGACCTTTGCGCGCAAGCGCGCCTGGCAAAAGGTCTCGCCGACGGAATACGATCAGATCATCGCCCTGATGGGGATTGAACATCTGCTCCGCCAGTACCCGGCGGCCCTCTCCGGCGGCGAGCAGCAGCGTATCGCCATCGCCCGCGCGCTGCTGGTCAAACCCCGCCTGCTGCTGATGGACGAACCGCTCGCGTCTCTCGACCAGATGCGCAAGCGGGAAATCCTGCCCTACCTGGAAAAACTCCACCGCGCGCTGGATACCCCGATCATCTATGTCAGCCACTCGGTGGAGGAAATTGCCCGTCTGGCGGACCATCTGTTACTGATGGACAGCGGCAAGATCCAGCGCCAAGGTCCGGCAGCCAGCATCCTTTCACGCACGGATTTTCCCGTACAACTGGGTGACGATCTGGGGGTTTTGATTCAGGCACGGATTGCCGAGCGCAACAGTGAATGGCACCTGGCGCGGGCGGAGTTTGACGGCGGGCACTTGTGGCTGCGCGACAGCGGTGAGGCGGCCGGAGAGTTCATCCGCGTGCGTATTCTGGCCCGCGACATCAGCCTCACCCTCAATGAGGACACCCGAAGCAGTATCCTGAATCGCCTGCCGGTAAAGGTGCAGGAAATCAGTGCAGATCGCGATCCGGCGATGGTGTTGCTCCGCCTGCAACCATCGGGAGATCAAGCAACGGTGCATGGCGAGTCGCACCTGATTGCACGCATCACCCGCCGATCACTACAGGAACTGGCAATCACTGAAGGTAGTGAACTCTGGGCGCAGATCAAATCCGTGGCGATCGTTCGTTAGCCCACTCCAGCAAAGATTTTGGCAGCGCGAAATCCGCCAGACCACAGCCACACCAGCAAATTCCAGAAACAAAAAAGGCCGGGCTGCACATGCATTACCCGGCCAAGGTTTACAGTCTGTTCAATTCCGTTATGCGGGTTCGGTCCGCCGCTCGGATGAATTGCTGTCCAGGGCGAGCTTGTCGGCGAAGTTTTCTGTATTCGCCGCCGCCTTTTTGCCACCGAACATTTTCTGCACCACCACAAAAAACAGCGGGATGAAGAAGATACCCAGCAGTGTGCCCACAATCATGCCCCCCAGAACACCGGTACCGATGGCCTGCTGCGCGCCGGAACCGGCACCAGAGGCAATCGCCAGTGGCAGTACGCCGAGACCGAAGGCCAGCGAAGTCATGATGATTGGACGCAGGCGGTCGCGCACAGCGTGCATGGTCGCCTGAATTAGCTCCATACCCGCTTCGAGGTTCTGTTTGGCAAACTCCACGATCAGGATCGCGTTCTTGCTGGTCAGACCCACGGTGGTGAGCATAGCGACCTGGAAGTAGATGTCCCGGTCAAAGCCGCGCAGGTTGCTGGCCAGTACCGCGCCGAGAATACCCAGCGGGGCTACCAGTAGTACTGCGGTGGGTACGGTCCAGCTCTCGTAGAGTGCCGCCAGGCACAGGAACACGATCAAGATCGACAGCGCGTACAGCAGCGTGGTCTGCGAGCCCGCCTGCTGCTCCTGGTAAGACAGCGCGGTCCACTCAAGGCCGAAACCTTCCGGCAGCTGGCTCACCAGGCGCTCCATTTCCGCCATGGATTCACCGGAGCTGACACCGGGAGCGCCCTGCCCCTGGATCTGCACCGCGGGCACACCGTTGTAGCGCTCGAGGCGCGGCGAGCCGTACTCCCAGTCAAAGGTGGCGAAGGACGACACAGGCACCATCTCGCCGCTGCTGTTGCGCACGGACCACAGGCGAAAATCTTCCGGGTTCATGCGGAACGGCGCATCCGCCTGCATGTACACGCGCTTGATGCGGCCGCGGTCGATAAAGTCGTCGATATACTGGCCGCCCCAGGCAACGCCAAGGGTGCTGTTGATATTGCCGATGGACACGCCGAGGGCGGCGGCTTTGGCATTGTTCACTTTCAGCTTGAACTGCGGCGTATCTTCCTGGCCATTCGGGCGCACCCCGGTCAGCAGCGGGCTCTGCGCGGCCATGCCCAGCAGCTGGTTGCGCGCATTGATCAGCGCCTCATGACCGAGATTGCCATTGTCTTTCAGATACATGGCGAAACCGGCCGAGGTGCCCAGCTCCGGCAGTGCCGGCGGGGAAAACGCATAGGCGATGGCGTCCTTGATCTGGCTCAGCGCGCCCATGCCGCGCATGGCGACGGATTTGGCCTGCTCGGACTCCTCCTTACGCTCGTCCCAGTCCTTCAACTTGATAAACGCCATGGCGTTGTTCTGCCCGCTACCGGCAAAGCTGAAGCCCTGCACCGAGAATACGGACTCCACCAGTTCGCTTTCATTGTTGAGGAAGTGATCTTCCAGTTTCTGCACCGATTCCATGGTGCGCTCCTGGGTGGCCCCAACCGGGGTTTGTACCAGGGAGAAAAGCACACCCTGGTCCTCTTCCGGCAGGAACGAGCTCGGCGAGCGCACAAACAGGAACACCATCACCGCGGTCAGCAGTACAAACAGCAGCATAAAGCGACCGCTGCGGGCGAGAATGCCGCGCACACCGCGCTGGTAGGTTGCCGCACTGCGATCAAAATTACGGTTGAACCAGCCGAAGAAGCCGTTCTGGCTGCCGTGGGAGGCCGGCTTCAACATGGTGGCGCACAGTGCTGGTGTCAGCACGATGGCAACGAGAACCGAAAACGCCATGGCGGCAACAATGGTGGCGGAGAACTGGCGGTAGATCACCCCGGTAGAGCCATCCATAAACGCCATGGGTACGAACACCGCCGACAGCACCACACCAATACCAATCAGGGCACCGGTAATCTGTTTCATGGATTTTTTGGTGGCTTCCTTGGGTGAGAGGTTCTCCTCGTGCATCACCCGCTCCACGTTTTCCACCACCACAATGGCATCGTCCACCAGCAGACCGATGGCGAGTACCATCGCAAACATGGTCAGCATGTTCACGGAGAACCCGAGCAGCGACAGCACACCAAAGGTGCCGAGCAGTACTACTGGCACGGCAATGGTGGGAATGACTGTCGCGCGAATGTTCTGCAGGAACAGCAGCATCACCAGGAATACCAGGATCACCGCTTCCACCAGCGTCTGCAGCACACCCTTGATGGACACCTCGACAAACGGCGTGGTGTCGAACGGGATCACGGTCTTCAGGCCGGTGGGGAAGCCGGAGTTCATTTCCGCGAGCTTGGCCTTTACCGCATCCGCGGTTTCCAGTGCATTGGCACCGGTGGCCAGGGAGATGGCAATACCGGTGGCGGGCGCGCGGTTGTAGCGGGTCAGGAAATCGTAGCTCTCGGTGCCCATTTCTACCCTCGCCACGTCACCGAGCTTCAGCACGGAACCATCGGGATTGGCACGCAGGATCACGTTGCGGAATTCTTCCGGCGTCTGCATACGGCTCTGGGCAGTAATACTCGCCGTCAGTTGCTGGCCCTCAATTGCGGGGGTGCCGCCGAGACTGCCAATCGCCACCTGTTGGTTCTGGCTGTTTACCGCCGCGATAATATCGGTGGGGGTAACCTTGTAGGCATCGAGCTTGTTCGGGTCCAGCCAGATACGCATGGCGTACTTGGAACCGAACACCTGGATGCCGCCCACACCGGGCACGCGGCTGAGCGGGTCGACCACGTTGGACACCACGTAATCCGCGATGTCTTCCTTCTTCATGCTGCCATCGGTGGAGACGAAGCCCGCCACCATCAGGAAGCCCGCGCGGCCTTTACCCACGGTCAGCCCCTGGCGCTGCACCGCTTCCGGCAGCAGCGGCATGGCCAGCTGGAGTTTGTTCTGCACCTGTACCTGGGCGATATCCGGATCGGTGCCGTTGGCAAACGTAAGGGTGACCTCAGTGGTACCAATGGACTGACTGGTGGCAGACATGTACAGCAGGCCGTCGAGCCCTTTCATGTTCTGCTCGATCACCTGAGTAACCGTGTCTTCGATCACTTTGGCGGAGGCGCCGGGATAGGCACCACTGATGGAAACCACCGGCGGCGCGATATCCGGGTAGCGCTCTACCGGCAATTTGGTAATCGCGAGGCCGCCAAACAGCATCACGACGATGGCAATCACCCACGCGAAGATCGGGCGATCAATAAAAAACCCTGCCATTGCTGTTACCCCTCGCTGGCGTCGCTCTGTGCTTGTTCGGATGCATTACTTGCGGATTTGCCGGCAGACGGGGCCGGCAGATCGAGCGGCGCCTGCGCGGCCACTTCTCCGGCGTTAACCACCACGCCCGGACGCACCTTCTGCAGCCCCTCGACGATCACGCGGTCGCCTGCCTTAAGGCCACTTTCCACCAGCCAGGCGCTACCCACGGTCTGGGACACCCGTACCGGGCGTACTTCTACGGTGTTGTCCTCAGCAACCACCATCGCGGTGGTGTTGCCCTTGGGATCACGGGCAATGCCCTGCTGCGGTACCAGAATGGCGTTTTCACGCTGGCCACTTCCCACGGAGGCACGCACATACATACCCGGCAACAGCAAATGGTCCGGATTAGGTACGACCACACGCAGGCGCACACTGCCGGTGGTCGGTTCGACGCTCACCTCAGAGAATGCGAGTTTGCCAGCGTGGGGATAGCGACTGCCGTCCTCCAACAGAATGGTCACCGGCAGATCGTCGGTGCTCTCCATCGTGCCTGCCGCCAGTGACTTGCGCAGGCTCAACAGTTCGCTGACCGATTGGGTCAGGTCTACATAGATAGGATCCAGCTGCTGGATAGTCGCCAGTGCTGTGGCCTGATTGGTGGTGACCAGAGCACCCTGGGTCACGGAAGAGATACCGATGCGACCGCTGATCGGCGCACTGATGCGGGCAAATTCCAGCGTCACTTTGCTGCGCTGTACCGCCGCTTTCGCCGCGGCCACGTCCGCCTTCGCCTGTTGCAGTGCCGCTACCGCGCTGTCGTTGTCCTGTTTGCTCACTGCACCGGTCTTTACCAGCTCTTGGGTACGATCCGCCTGCAGCTTTGCCACATTCAGGGTGGCCTGTGCCCGTTCCAGCGAGGCGCGCGCACTGTCGTAATCCGCGCGATAGCGAGCATCGTCCAGTTGGTACAGCGCACCACCGGCCTGCACGAGCCCGCCCTCCTTGAACAGCTGATCCTTGACGATGCCATCTACCTGCGGGCGCACTTCCGCCACCTTGAACGGGTTGGTGCGACCGGGCAGTTGACGAGTCAGGGTGACGGGTTCGGCAGCCAGGGTGACGACGGTGACCTGTGGCGTATGTCCTTGCATCGCCTGCTGTTTTTCTCCGCAGGCTGACAACAGCGCTACGGCAAGCAACAAGCTGCCGGAGATCAACGACTTCTTCTTTTGCAACATGACGACCTCGTTATTGCATCCATACCGGTACCTGGAGCGGCACCCTGGCGATTGAATTCTTGAAAAAAACACCGCTCCCGGAGACCTCCGGAAGCGGTGCACTCAAGCGACTGTGACGGGCTGACTGAGTACCCGGTCAGTTCGGTAAGTAGATGGTGTCAACCAGACAAATCTGACTTATCTGTCGACTTGGCCAGAATTTAAATACATTCATGAATGAATATCAACTATTTATTCACCCGTGAATGTAAAGTAAAATCAACGCAGTATTGAACGGACTCCCGTCCGCTGAGTCGGGGGCACCCACACCGCGCGATATGCCGGCGCTCGGTACTTCCAATGAATTATTCAGGTAGCGATGATGGCGAAACGTACAAAGGAAGATGCACTGGAAACCCGCGAGCGGATTCTCGACGCGGCAATTGAAGTATTCGACCAGCGTGGCGTTTCCCGTCCCTCCCTGACCGAAATCGCTGAATTGGCGGGCGTTACCCGCGGCGCGGTGTACGGGCACTTTCAGAACAAAACAGATCTGTTCGGCGCGCTTGCCGACCGCATCCAGCTACCGGATGAATCCCTCTGTCAGGCACCGCAGCATTCGTGTGATCCCCTGGGTGAATTGCGCAAGCGCTGGGTCTTCCTCTACCGCGAGGTGATGGCGAATGAACAGTGGCGCAGGATCTTCGCGATCATCCTGCTGCGCTGTGAATGGGTACCAGAAAATGGCGAGATCAATCAGCGCTGTGTGCAAGGGCATTCAGAGGCCACTATGCGCCTGCGGAATCTGATCGAAAACGCCGTTTCCGTTGGGCAGCTCCCCGCAGACCTGGATATCGACATCGCTGTACCGGTGATACACGCGGGTATTGTCGGCTTGCTGCAGGAGTGGCTGATGAACCCCGAGGCGTTCAATATCGCTGAGGTCGGCGCCCGTCACGTCGAGGCCATGCTGGAAATGCTGCAGACCTCCCGGCACCTGTGCAAGCAGATTGAGAATACCTGACTGACTCGCCCGAATAACGCCTCAAGCGTGCATCCGTCGCAACAGACAGTCGATTGATCGAATTTCAACCGGAAAAGCGGCAAAACATCGGAATGACTTGAAGGTGTCGCGGGAAAGTAGAGCAAATTTCCGCCAATCTTAGGGCGGTGACGGGTAAAACGTTTTACTGATCACCGCAACCGGGACACCTTTCACCTTGTATTGGAAGCATTACATGCCTTTCGGAGCTTTCAGCCTTTATACTTGTCCTAAGCTATAAGTCGCCACTGCCCGGAAGCCCGCTTCCGGCTCATACAGACAGTGGGGCGCCTTGAAGTAGGACGTATAAAGAGACTCCTTATGCTTAGCCATCGAATTGCCGCACTCGCTTCCGGCCTTTCCTTTTCACTGCTGGTCCTCCTCTCGCCAATCGCTCTGGCAGAAGTTGAAGATCTCAAACCCCACCAGGACCAGGGCGGTACGGCCCGTGAGATCGTCAGCAAGCTAGAGATGCTGCACTACAACAAGCTCAAGGTGGGCGACGAAATGTCCGCCGGGCTGTGGGATGAGTACATCGACAGCCTCGACCCGAGCAAAAGCTACTTCCTGTCTTCCGACATCAGCGAATTCCGCCAGTGGCGCACCAAGCTGGACGACGACCTGAAGGCGGGCAATGTGGATCGCGGCTTTGAGATCTACAACCGCTACCGCCTGCGGGTATCCGACCGTCTCAACAACATTATTTCCCAGCTCGATAACGGCCTGCCCAAGTACGATTTCAACGTCGAAGAATCCCTTGAACTGGATCGGGAAGACAGCGACTGGCCTCAATCCATTAGCGCTGCTGACGATCTGTGGCGCAAGCGGCTGAAAGGCAGTGTGCTGAGCCTGCGTCTCACCGGTAAAAGCGATGAGGAAATCGCCGATCTGCTGTTGCGCCGCTACAAGGGCCAGCTCAAGCGCCTCGGCCAGCAGAATTCAGACGACGTGTTTGAGCTCTACATGAACTCCCTCACCCGCCTTTACGACCCGCACAGCAACTACCTGTCTCCGCGTTCGCTGGAGAACTTCAATATGAGCATGTCGCTGTCGCTAGAAGGTATCGGCGCCGTGCTGCAGATGGAAGATGAGTACACCAAGGTCGCGCGCCTGGTTGCTGGCGGCCCCGCTGACCGCACCGGCAAGGTCAAGCCGAACGACAAGATCGTTGCCGTCGGCCAGGACAAGGAAGGTGAAATGGTCGACGTGGTCGGCTGGCGCCTGGACGATGTGGTGGACCTGATCCGCGGAACTGCGGGCAGTTACGTTCGCCTGGAAACCATTCCCACTGGCGGCGATGGCACCCACCGAATCATTACCATCCAGCGCAGCAAGGTGAAACTGGAAGATCAGGCGGCGAAGAAAGCCGTGTTTGAATTCAGCGAAGGCGACCAGACCTACAAAATCGGCGTGATCAACCTGCCGACCTTCTATATCGATTTTGAGGCCTACCGCCGCCGCGACCCAAACTACAAGAGCACCACCCGCGATGTGGCAAACCTGCTGGAAGAGCTGCAGAAAGAAGGTGTTGATGGCGTAATTCTCGATCTGCGCAACAATGGCGGCGGCTCCCTGCAGGAAGCCACCATGCTCACCGACCTGTTTATCGACCAGGGTCCGGTAGTGCAGATCCGTCATGCGAATGAACAGATCTCCCGCCACAACCGTTCACGCTCCCGCGCCATGTACCGCGGGCCGCTGATGGTGCTGATCAACCGCCTGTCCGCCTCCGCATCGGAAATTTTTGCCGGTGCCATCCAGGACTACAACCGCGGTCTGGTGGTCGGCAACCAATCTTTCGGCAAGGGCACGGTACAGACCATGGCGCCGCTCAAAGAGGGCCAGCTGAAAATTACCCAGTCCAAGTTCTACCGGGTTTCCGGCGATAGCACCCAGCACGCAGGCGTATCACCGGACATCAGCATGCCACAGCTGATCGACAGCGAAACCGTGGGTGAAAGCGCCTACGATACCGCCCTGCCCTGGGACCGTATCCACGCCGTGCGCCACGCGAAGTATTTCAACCTGAAAGAGATGGTGCCCGAGTTGTCGCGCAAGCACGAAAAACGGACCGAGACCGATCCGGACTTCGTGTTCCTACGCGAGCAGTTCAAGTACCAGATCGATCACGCCAAGCAGAAAACAGTGTCTCTGAATGAAGCTGCGCGCGAGCAGGAACGTGCGCAGATGAATCAGGAAATGCTGGACATGGAAAACAAGCGTCGCCTGGCCAAGGGACTGGAACCTTACGCCAGCTTCGAGGCTCTGGAGAAGAGTGAATCGGAGGATACCGCACCAGTCGGCGGCCCCGTGGATATCACCCTCGAAGACGACCCCGTGCTTAACGAAGCCGGGTTCATCATGGCGGATTTCATTGGCCTCAACAAACGCACCAGCCCGCCTCAGGTTGCCAATTTTGATTGAGCACTGAGCGATAGTTAGAACAAGTGGGCCGGATTAAACCGGCCGTCAATGACACCTGGCCCGGCATTCGCGCGACGAATCCCGGGCTTTGGTTTTTTATGATTTACGGGGAGGGAAGAAATTGAAAGTCATCTCGTTTAACGTCAACAGCATCCGCGCGCGCTTGCATCAAATGGAAGCGCTTGTGCAAAGCCACTCGCCAGACATCATCGGCCTGCAGGAAACCAAGGTCACCGACGAGGAATTCCCTCTGGATGTAGTCCGGGACCTGGGCTATGAAGTCATCTACTTCGGCCAGAAAACCCACTACGGCGTCGCCCTGCTCTCGCGTTATCCGTTCCTGAAAAAGCAATACGGCTTCCCCACCGATGCCGAAGACGCCCAGCGCCGCCTGGTCGCCGGTCAGTTCGATATCGGCGCAGACAAACCATTGACCGTCATCAACGGCTATTTCCCTCAGGGGGAAAACCGCGAGCACCCGGTCAAGTTCCCCGCCAAACGCAAATACTATGCAGATCTCGATGCCTACCTGAACACCAGCTGCGACAAGGACGCGCCGGTACTCGTGGTGGGCGATATGAATATTTCCCCCACCGATCTCGATATCGGTATTGGTGAACCTAATCGCAAACGCTGGCTGAAAGATGGTAAGTGCAGCTTCCTGCCGGAAGAGCGGGAGTGGCTGGAAAAACTGCAGGGCTGGGGGCTGGTGGACACCTTCCGTGCACAGAATCCGGAAACCCACGACCTGTTCAGCTGGTTTGATTACCGCAGCCGTGGCTTCGAGCGTGAACCGCGCCGCGGCCTGCGCATCGACCTGATTCTCGCCAGCCAGTGCCTTGCGGAGAAATGCGTGGCCACCGGTATTGATTACGATATCCGCGGTATGGAGCGCCCTTCCGATCACGCGCCCGTATGGGCTGAATTCAAGATCTAATCGTTTTTTAGAAAGGATCGGCGCTATCGCAGGTTGTGCGATAGCGCATTCTTTACAGCGGACACCTTGTCGCTTAGTGAATACAGCTCGACGAGCCAAAATTCTCGCTAACGTTGTGTAGAGACACGACTAAAGAATCGACATAGGGGTGACGTGTAATATTGTTTCAGAGGAAAAGTCGAAAATACCTGAAACGACAATCACCAAGGAGATTGCGCTTCTGACACCTCACGTTTCGTTCACGTCGAAGATTTAGAAAGACGCAACGGCCTGTCATTGACAGGCCTTTTTTTTTAACTGAACGGAATGAGGCTACTCGCCGAGCCACCGTTCCAGCGTTTCCGCCAGACTATCCTTGCTTAGCGGCTTGGTAAGGAAGTCATCCATTCCCGCCGCAAGGCAGCGACCTTCAAACTGCTCTTCGGTGGTGCTGGTCAAGGCGATCACCGGCAATCGATCGTCGGGAGAGTATTCGCTTTCCCAGTGGCGCAGCCGCTCGATGATCTCTGCGCTGTGCGAGGTATTTTGCTGGCAGTCCACCAGCAGCAGATCGTAACTGTTGTCGGGCAGCAGACCGAGCGCAGCCTCCACCGACGGTACCACCTCCACCTGATAGCCGAGTGCCTGCAACATTTCCTCGGTGACGCCCTGATGCTGACGTGACTCCTCGATCAGCAACAGCTTGCGCTTGCGGTTAACCTCCACGCTAGTGCCGACCACGCGACGACTGGTTTTCTTGATGCCACCGAACAGACGCACAACCAATGCATCGTGGAATTCCTTGCGCGTCAGCGGGCGCGACAGGTACTGCGCCTCCGGATCTAGTGCCGCGAGGGGCGCAAAATGTTTTTTGTGTCCGAGGCTGCCCACACAAAGCAGCGGGAACTTAGCCGGCGTATGACGCACGGCAGAGCTAATCACCTGCGTAACCTCGCTGAGCAGCCGCGACTCACCCATCGCCGGCGCTAGGATTACCAGCTGACCACGGCCTATGGATTGCAGCAGCTCATCGGTAGGCTCGGTGCTGCCGTCAGCCCAGTTCTTGCTGGTCACGTTCATTCCGAATGATTCCAGCACTTGCACGATACCGCTGACGAACAGCCCCTTCTGGTGCAGCACCAGTACATCGGTATCCTGTAGGCGGCGATCGGGCTGCAGATAGATTCGCTGATTGGGCTCGATTTCGAACTTGATCACCGCAAGATAGCGGTTGCCATCGTCCGAGGAGTGCAGCTGCAGGAAACCGCCCATGGCTTCGGCCAGCCCTTTGGCAATATTCAGGCTGAGCCCAGTGGTTACCTGGGTAGTATCCCGACGCGAAAAAGCGCCGAACAACTCGGATTCGTCCGGCAGGATTTCACCGCAACCATTGTCACTCAGCTTGATAGTGAGCTGCCCTTCCCCGGCACCAATTTCCTCAAAGATGACGTCACCCCAGAGCTCGCCGTTCTGGGCGATGATGGTGGCGGAATCCACCAGATTGCGAATCAGCTGTGCGGTCTTGCGGTTGTCCCCGGTCACCATGACCGGAAGATCTTCGTTGATCTGGAAATTGAACTCGAGGCGCTGGCGCTGTGCCGCTCGGGCCGCCACCTTGAATGCTTTTTCCAATGTGCGCACCAGGTTGAACGGTGCCTGGCGCAGATGGATATCCTTGCGCGCCACCCGGGTGAACATTCCCACGTTATCCACCAGCTTCAATTGCTGATTGCTGGCGTACTTCGCCAGCTTCAACCACTCCCGCTGGCGCTCGGTCAGGCGATCCCCCTCAAGCAGAGCCAGTGCGCCCAGGGAATCGGACAACTGACTGCGGAACTCCTGCCCCACATTGGCCAGGAACTCGTTGGTGACTTCCACTGCAGCATCGGAACTCTTGCGTGCGGCAGCAAGTTTGCTGGCCTTTTGTTGCAGCTCTTGCATGGCCGCCACACGATCCCAGTAATTTTCCGACTCGCGACGGGCCTGGTGGGCCATCAACCACACGAACGCCAAAGTCAGCGCCCCGTAAATGGCCCCCAGAATTTCACCGGTTAGTACGCCTTCCACGGCGGCCGGCAACAGGGAGGCGGCAAAAAACCAGGTCAGAAAACGGTAATAAGGTGCGAATACCGAAGCCACACTCGCACAAAATACGACCGTATACAGCCAAAGGAACTGTGAGGATGGCGAAAAACCCAGCAGGAATACGTGGCAAAATACAATCACGCCCCACCAGATGGCTCCGATGGTGGATGCGAGGAAATAGCGATGCCGCCAGCGTTTGGGACCGGTGGCATAGATATGCTCAAAACGGAAAACGTAGTAACCCCGCACCAGGGTTACCAGCACCAGACCAAGTGCCAGCACCAGCACAAGCCTCGGCGCCATAGTGCGCAGCTCGCCAATAGCGATGGCGATGGCAAATGCCGCCAGACTGAACAGCAGTCCGCGCCGGCTGTATTTTGCGATACGAGTATCGGTATTGCGGCAGACGCGACGGTCCTTCTGGACCTTCAGCTCGGGGTGATCAAATAACGGCATAAGACGATTCCGGCGAACGCTCCCTGTATCCGACTCGCGCTAGCAGCGGGTCAGGAGTCACTGAGACCTTACTGGCCCACACCCATGACTTCAACCAGTACGGTTTTCACCACAAAACCCAGTAAGCCCAGGCCAAGGGCGATAAACAAGATAAAGGTGCCAAAACGTCCGGCTTTGGACTCCTTGGCCAGATTCCACACGATAAACATCATGAATAGGATCAGACCGCCAATTCCCAATAACAGGGAGTACTCTTCAAACAACTCAAAGCTCATGGCACAAATTTTCCGCGTCGATTCTCGGGCTTAACACCACACCCCGACGTCCAGTAGCCGGAGAAAAATTGGCGCGTATTGTATAGGAGCTATGGGTGCGAAACCACGAGTTAGCGGCAGATGGGCTGGGAATCCACCTATGTATTTACGCGCCTTGATAGTAGTCGCTGTCGTCGATACGGGTGCCACACTTGATACGGCGGACTTCCCGGTCGCGGTAGCGGCTGTCGTGCCAGCAGCGCGGCAACGCCTCCCCAGACAAGAAAAGCAATTGCGATTTGTCGAATACCTCAGGGTCTTGCACCTCTTCTCCCCAGAGATACCGACCGACCACGGTCAGCTCATAGGGGTTCGAGAGAGTGACGATATCGGCGACATCGATAAGGTGGTTGGATCCAGCATCTCTTAACAGCATTATTGGGCCCCTGTTTCTCATCAATACCCTTGAGTATAGGGAGAATCTGGCGCCATCTCCGACGTAATTTCATCCCAATTTTGCGCGCTTTCGGCGCCACACCAAAGACTGGAGAAGAGCTAAAAATTTACAAAATCGAATCCGTGAGATATCTTTTTCTCAAATAAAACGAATAATCAGAAAGATCGAGCAAAAAACACCCTCAAATAGTGCAAGCTGGACAATCTTCAACAGCCCCTTAGACCACACTTCTATTCACGCTCGGCACCGCGAGTAAAACCCCTCGTCGACTGCCGGTAAAACCCCAATAAGACGCCGCCGGGGATCCGGAATAAACAGACTGCCGCCGTCTAAATTACCGCTCCAGTGTCAATCGCGCCGATACCATCCCCTCCTCCGCCAGAGCATCGACACTGACCGAACGGATGATAAAGCGCTGCTGCAGCAGGGTATTGAGCCAGGGCTGCAGATCCTGATAGCGCGCTTCGTCGATCCAAAGGCGGATGCGACCGTCCCCCTCGGGTTCAAACCGCTTGATCGTGACCTTGTGATTATTGGCTGCCGCCGTCACCCGCTGTAGCAGGGTGCCCTGGGCCTGAGACTGGCTACCGCTGGTGCGCTGAATGCGCTCGAGCTGCGGGCGCTGTTTCTCAATCCACGCCACCAGCTCCCGCGACTGCTCGGCCTCAGCACGGGCATTGTCGAAGAACGATTGCGCCGGCTTAAACAGGCCAAACACAACGAATACCGCACCCAGGAACAACCCCAGCATTCCAAGCGCGCGCTGGTCATTTGCTGGCAGGGCTGCCCATTTCCGGCGCCACTGCTCTATCGTCTGCTTCATATTCGGTCGATGATCTATCTGGTTGTTATCTAAACGGGCACTCAGCCCACTGATTATCTGGCCCGCAGGCTTCAGCGCAGCCGGATTCGCCCCGACACTCCGTCTTCCAGTTCGTTGGCGGCGAGCAACTCGGCTTTGAATTGGCTTCCATCGTTGAGCTTGCCAACCACCGCATCAAGCTGACCCAGGTTGGCCGCGCGCAACTGCAGTACCAATTCGCCGCGATTACCATCGAAACGCAGGGATTGCAGTTTCAGCTCGCCCTGTTTGCCCGTAGTCCAGACCGCGCTCAGTTGTTGCAATTGGCTGGCAAATTCACCTCCGCCACCAGAGGACTGATTCAGGTAGCCATTTACCTGGCGGCGCAGATCAATGCCCGGTGAATCGCCAGGGAAGATTTCGCTGAACAGGCTGCGGGCTGCCTCATCGGCCTTGCCCGCCTGGATCTTGTAGTAGATCCCCGCGCCCGTGAAAAACACCAACTGCAGCGCAAAACAGGCGGCAGCCGCGATCGCCGGCTTTCTCCACCAGGGGCCTGCGTCAGTTTTCAGGGAAATCTGGTAATCACCGCTCAGCAAGTTCCCGGGGATATGGGAGCCCTGCGCCTTCAGCCATGCCGCCTCGGGGCCAACTTCCACAACTTCGACACTCCCGAGCTGTTGGAAGGTCGCGAGTTCCAACTCGGTAACATCGCCATATAAGCGCATGGAGGCTTCCCGGTCACCGGATACAGCCTCGTCGTCTTCGTCATCGCAAGCAAAAAGACTTTCCGCAATGATGCCTGCGAGCGGACGACTGACGGTAAGACCCCGCCCGGAACCCTGCCAGAAATGTGCTTTATCCCGTTCCAGCCAGACAGATGAGCCGGCCCCATCGGCGAGCACACGGTATTCAGGAATGGCGGCAATAACCGGCCAGCCCAAGCGCTCAATCTGCTGCTTGAGCGTATCCAGCTTGGCGCTGGCAATGGCCATCACACAACAGAGGTCGCCATCGACCGGGTCGCAAACAAAGTGGAGGTCTTCCACATCTTCGGCCAGCTGGTCTTCAACCATATAGCCCAGTGCACTGCTCTGGCGCCGCGCGGCACGAGGCACCGTCTCCAGCCCGCTCCACACCCAGCTGCCAGGCACGATGAGCACGGCGCGCTCGCCGGGCTCGAATGCGAGCTCCCCTGCTTCAGAGGGTTCCGAGCTAGCAGTTTCACCCTGGTTATCGCCGCCGACTGCCGTCTCTTCGGCGCCTTCCGCGGTACCCAACGCCGCCGCTTCTTCTTGCCCATGCATCGACTCGGAAGCATCCGGCGCAAACGCGCGCTGGAAATTGCGGCCGGTAACGACAGGATGCCAACCGTCCGCTTGCCAGTGCTGCAGGAGTACACTGCCGGCGGGCAACTCCCGGTCGCCGGTATACGCTCCGGCACCCGGCTCCCACAGGCGCAATAATTTCAGTTCCTGGCTCAATTAATCCCCCAGTAATTCCTGCAATAACTGCCCGGAAAATTCACGCCGCTGGCGTTGTATTACTTTGACTCGACCGGTTCTGGAATCCAGCTTGAGAATGGACTCCCAATACTGGCGATGCTCCAGGCCCAGCTGCACGGCGATATGCGCGACATAATACGCGCTGTTGAATTCCACTTCTCCCCCGCCACTGATGCCGAACCCCGACAGGTCCGCCATCTGTGCAAAGGGGGTACCGCTCTCACGCTGCGTGATCAATCCGGGAATGTTCGCACTCGGGAACACCGCTGCCAGCAGCTCCTGGGAGGCGGTATTTACATTGATTCTGGTGCCGACCTCCGGCAATGCGCACAGTTGCGGCTCAATACGCTGCCACTCCTCCGCATCAATGCCCTGCACCACACTCAGCTCAGATACATCGGTAATCAGGGTGTCTGGGGTCCGGTGTGCCAGCTCCCGCCCGAGATAGCCGCTGTCTTCGGTGTCTGAAGCAAGTGGTGTATCGCCCGGATCTAACCAGTCTTCGATGGCGAGCGCGCTCTCCGGGTTGCCGCCGAGATTGCGCACCAGCCGCTTCAGGATTTCGCTGTTTTCGTTGGCCCCGTTGCCAGCTCGAGGCTGGGTTAAATTATTTACATTAAAACAAGACTGCAAGTCATTGATCTGTATGCGGATTTTTCCATTTCCCGGATTGAATTCCGCAAGTCGCTGGGCCCAACCTTCCATCAGGTTGTCGCTGGCGTTACCCGCAACCCGATCTTCCTCAAAGTCCCTCTCCAACGCGATGATGGCCCAGGCTTCGGCCCCCTGGACGAACTCGGCCAATTGGGTGTTGGCGAGAATGGCGCTGGTACGAGAAATCGCCAGGCGATTGCGTGTCACCGCATGGGTAACTGCGGCAATGGCTATCACCATTACCAACAGCACGGTAATCAGGGCGACGCCCCGCTGTTGCTGGAGACCGGCGCGGATCACTGAGACTCCCCCGAATCACCTTTACCGCCATCGCCGTCGTCGTCGCGGCTGCCGGGATCATCGCTTTTGCGTCCTTCACCTTCGCCTGCGTCCTCATCTTCGCCGCCACTGTCGCCGCCGTTATCGCCGCCGTTATCGCCGCCGGAACCAGAGCCACCACCATATTCGATCGTATATTCAGGCAGTGAAAACACACGCCGTATTTCGCCAGCACTGCGGGTTACTAGGGTGATCTCGATCGCTTCCGGCAGGCGCAGATCCACCTCACCCGGTGTCATGGTGGAAGACGCCGGCGGCCACTGGGCCAGCCACACCTCGGTATCTCGATCGTAGTAGCGCAGATTCAGATCGATGATGCCGTCCAGAATGGGCTCAGCGACCGGCTCCGAATCAGGGCCGCGATCAAGTATGCGCCAGCGGCTGCGCAACAGCAGCGTGGTGTCGTCACCCTGATCGCGCTCCCGCCCGCGCACCGAATCCTGTTCCGGGTAGCCGATCCCATAATGCAGGCGCAAGAGGTTGCCTCGGGGTTCACCGGTCAGGTTGGCCGCCCCCAGGCGGGTAAATTCGAATTCATTGGATACGCCCTGGAATGCCGGCTCATAGCCGCTGTAGGCATTTTTGACTGGACGTACCGTCAGCTGGCGCAGGTCGTCATCCAGCCGGTACATGGCCATCGAGAGACGACGCATTTCCTCGGCACGGGCCGTGAGCACACGGTCGGTGGTGAAAAACGATTCCAGCAGTGAATAGGAGCCGATGCCGATGATCGATACGATCACCAGCACTACCATGATTTCTATAAGTGTGAAGCCGCGGCTGCGGCTGAATTGCGAGCTACTCATGGACTCACCGCGGTGGAATCTGCCTGTGCCACCCAGGAATCGATGGTGAGGATTGGCGGCTTGTCCGGCCAACCCACTTGCACAACGATATGACGCATTCTCGGCTCGCTAGTGCCCGTCACTTCGGCGCTCACCTGCCACTCACGTTCAGACAGGGTCAGCTTTTCAGTCTTCTTTCCCAGTGGCGGCCACTCGGTACGCAGGCGAATTTCGGCGAGAGCCTGTTGCGCAACCCAGTTGGCAGCGAGGCGCTCTTCCAGCGCTGTCTGCTGCCGCACGCTGTCCTGCATGGTCTTGAGGACGCTGGCGGCAATCACCCCGAAAATGACCAGCGCGACCAGAACCTCCACCAGGGTAAAGCCCTGCTGCCCGGCAGCCATTCGTCGTGGGGCAACTCGGCACTCAGTATTCATCGGCCTGCCACTCCAGTTCCTTACCATTCAGGGTGCTGTAGGAAATGATCGCGCCCCGGCCGTCTTTGCCATCCTTCAGCAAAAAAAAGCCAATTTCCACCGGCAGAACCTCACCACTGGAGAGCGCTGCAAACTGGGGTAACCGCTCCTCTTTACCTTTGCCACCACGCGAACCACTGCTATTGCGATTACCGCCAAAGCTCGATTGCTGACTGGTGGCACCAGGCATTTCAGTCTGCGAGAGCACCTCGATACGCATATTGGGCGGAAGCTCGTGGGCGGCAAAACGGCGGGCATTGGCGACATTCGGCGCCGCGGAAAAATCGATTTCCTGCCATTTCATGGCGCTGGAGTCGTAGCGAACCACCTGATAACTGCGCTCTTCAAAGACCACCCCGTAATGGGCTTTATCGATGAGCGCGCGGTCCGCCACCAACTGTAGGAGGTTACCGAGCCGCTGGACCTCACCAGTCCACTTGCGGCTGTCGGTATTGTTCAGGGAGAGCGTTGCCATGCCCGCCAGTGAGGCGATGATGACAATCACCACCAGAAGTTCGATCAGGGTAAAACCCCGTTGGCAGCGGGCTGCAACGCGCATGGTTGTTTCAGGTCAGTATCAGAGTTCAGACGCAACCAGGTCGGCGGATTCGCCCTCTCCACCCGGTTTGCCGTCGGCACCCAGGCTGAACAGGTCATAGGGGCCGGAGCTGCCGGGGCTAATGTACTGGTACTGGTTGCCCCACGGATCTTTCGGCGCCTTCTTCAGGTAGGGCTCGGTCCAGTTCTTCGCTTCCGGAAATCCTGACGGCTTGGTCACCAGCGCCTCCAGACCCTGGTCAGAGCTCGGGTACACGAAATTGTCCATGCGATACATATCCAGCGCGGTGGAGATGGCACGCAGGTCGACAGTCGCGGCCTTCACTCGCGCCTCGCCGGTGCGGCCCATAATGTTCGGCACCACAAGTGCACCCAGCACACCCAGAATCACGATCACCACCATGATTTCGATCAGGGTAAAACCCCCGTTCTTACGCATGTTTCTCATTTTTCACCTCTTATATAAGCGATTGTGCGGCCAGCAAGCTTGATACTTTGCCGCATTGTTCATCTATTGAACAGGTCTGGCGGTCGTCACACCACCAACTGATTCATGCTCATGATGGGCATCATGATAGCCATCACAATAAACAGCACGATCCCAGCCATCACCAGCAACATGATGGGCTCAAACAGACTGACGAAGGCGGTGACCGCGCCCTGGAGATCGCGTTCCTGGTTTTCCGCCGCCCGCACCAGCATCTGGTCGAGGGTGCCGGAGGACTCGCCGCTGGCAATCATGTAGGTCATCATGGGCGGGAAGTATTCCACGTCTTCCAGTGCCCGCCGCAGACTGCCGCCCTCGCGTACGAATTTCTGCGCGACCTGCAGCCGCTCTTTCAAATAGTCATTTCCCATAACACCACTGGCGATGCCCATGGCCTGCACCAGCGGCACACTGCTCCCGGTCAGGATGGCCAAGGTGCCCACGTAACGCGCACTCTGGCCACCGCGCACCAGCCAGCCGACGACCGGCATATCGAGCAGCCGGTGATGGAAGCGATAGCGGAACCCGGGTTGGCGCAGCAGTAGGATCCAGCACACCACCAGCAACACGATTGCCGGAGGAATCATCCAGCCCCAGGCAGAAATAAAGTCACTGATGGAGACGAGAATCCGGGTAGCGAGGGGCAACTGCTGGCCGGTACCGGTAAACACTTCGATCACGTCGGGCACCACGTATACCATCAGACCGGTCACCACCAGCACACAGATGACCACCAGCACCAGCGGGTAAATCAGCGCCAGCTGCACCTTCTGCCGGAACACCTGCTGGTTTTCGGTGTAATCACCGAGACGCTCAAGTACCTCGTCCAGATGCCCGGAGTGCTCTCCGGCCTCCACGGTGGCGCGGTAGAGCTTGGGGAATGCGCGGGGAAAGCTGCCCAGCGCCTGCGCGAAACTGTGACCTTCAAGTACCTTGGCGCGGACCGCGAGTACAATGCGTCGCACCTTCTGGTTGCGGGTCTGGTTGGCGATGGCGCCAAGGGTTTCTTCAAGGGGGATGCCGGCACGTAACAGCGTGGCAATCTGCCGCGTCAGCAGTGCCAGCGCCTTGATACCAAGCCCCGGACTGCCGGAAAGCAGGTTGCCGGATGAGGAAGCGGCAGTGGAATCTGCCGCGGGAGTAACCTCCAGCGGAATTAGGCCTTTCGCCCGCAGCTGCTGACGCGCCGCCTTGGCGCTGTCCGCCTCGAGCGTGCCGCGATTTTTGCGTCCGCCATTGTTGAGGGCGGTGTACTCGAATGCACCCATCTCAGGACTCCTGGGTTACCCGCAGTACTTCTTCCAGTGAAGTGATTCCCGCCAGCACCTTGGCCATGCCGTCGTCGCGAATGCTCGGCCCCAATTTGCGGGCCTCCTGAACCAGTGCACTTTCGGAAGTGCGATCGTGGATCATCTGGCGCAGTCTCTCATTTACCGGCACCAGCTCATAGATACCGACGCGACCGAGATAACCGCTGTGGTTACATTTTTCACAGCCGCCGGGGCGGTAGATGGTGGCACGTGCGCCCTCCTCCAGACCCAACATGCGGCACTCGAAGGCATCGGCTTCATGGGGTTGGCGGCATTCCGGGCAGAGCACCCGCACCAGCCGCTGTGCCAGCACGCCGATGATACTGGAGGACAACAGGAACGGTTCAATACCCATATCCACGAGGCGTGTAACCGCGCCCAGCGCAGTGTTCGTGTGCAGCGTGGACAGAACAAGGTGACCAGTCAAACTCGCCTGAATGGCGATCTGCATGGTTTCGAGGTCGCGAATCTCCCCGACCATCACCACGTCCGGGTCCTGACGCAGGATGGCGCGCAGACCACGAGCGAATGTCATATCCGCCTTGGTATTCACCTGGGTCTGGCCGACGCCTTCCAGGTTGTACTCCACGGGATCTTCCACCGTGAGGATATTCTTCTCGCGGTTATTGATACTGGCGAGGCCCGCGTAAAGGGTGGTGGTTTTACCGGAACCGGTAGGACCGGTAACCAGCAGGATACCGTGGGGCCGCCCCAGCAAATCCATCATCACCTTGAGATCGCGCTCGGCCATGCCGAGATTGCGCAGATCCATCTTGCCGGCCTGCTTGTCCAGCAGGCGCATCACCACCCGCTCGCCAGCGGAGGACGGCATGGTGGAAACCCGCACGTCCACTTCGCGCCCGCCCATCAGCAGGGATATCCGGCCGTCCTGGGGCACGCGTTTTTCCGCGATATCCAGCTTTGCCATGACCTTGATGCGTGACACCAGCAATGGCGCCAGCGCGCGGCGGGGCTGCAGCACCTCCCGCAGTACACCATCTACCCGAAACCGCACCACAAGGCGCTTCTCGAAGGTTTCGATATGGATATCCGAGGCACCCTGCTTCAGGGACTCGGCAAAAATGGCATTGATCAGCTTGACGATGGGTGCATCGTCTTCCTGCTCGAGCAGGTCCTCAGTTTCCGGCAGGGAATCCGCCACCGCGGCCAGGTCCAGGTCATCTCCCAGGCTTTCCACGTCGGAAAGATTGCCACCCTCGCGGTTTTCATACTGCCGCTGCAGAGACTGCTGGAAGCTCTCCTGATCCACCGCGGCGACGCCCAGAGGCAGCTCGCACAGGCGCTGCACTTCCGCCAGCACCGACGGGGTTAGCGGCGCCACATATTGCAGCACCGGCGTGCCATCCACTTCCGCCAGCAGTACCTGATGGCGCTTGGCGAAGGCGTAAGGCAGACGTTTTACCGCTAGCGCCGTCATTATTTGAAGTCCTCAGGCTCCAAAGGCGGCACTTCTTCCTGCTGCTCATAGGTGGCAGCGGGGGGCAGTAGATCCGGCAGGACTTCACCGCGGTTCCAGTCCCAGACACGGCTGGTGTTGTCGCGCAGTTGCAGTTGCTTCTCCTGCATGTCGCGGTAGCGGCGGCGGGTTTCCTCGTAGCCGGCAATCTGATTGCTCAGAATGCGCGGGCGCAGGAATACCATCAGGTTGGTCTTGTCGACGGATTTGTCCGAGTTGCGGAACAGGCGACCGATCCCCGGGATATCGCCGAGCAGCGGTACCTTCTGGTTGATTTCCGTGACCTTGTCTTCGATCAAGCCGCCCAGCACCAGAATGGCGCCATCGTCGATCAGCACCTTGGTGCGGATTTCGCGCTTGCTGGTGATGATGTCCGCGGCCTGCCCGGTGACCGGAAGAACGTTCTCAACCTTCTGCTCGATCTCCAGGGTTACGGAATTGTTGTTGTTCACCCGCGGCGTGACCTTGAGGGTGGTGCCCACGTCCTGACGCTGAATGGTCGTGAACGGATCGTTATTGCTGCCGGACAGCAACTGTTCGCCGGTAATGAACGGAACGTTCTGGCCGACGAGGATCTCTGCTTCTTCGTTATCCAGCGCCATGATGGTCGGCGTGGACAGGATATTGGCGTTGTTCTCACTGGCCATGGCATTGACCGCAACCCGCACGTCAGTGCCGGTAAGGAAACCGAGGTTGAGACCGGAGCGCGCAAGGTTCAGCGGAGACAGTGAAAACGGATTGAATTCGGAGAGGACATTGCCGTCATCATCGATGATCGGGGTCTCCGCAAAATCGTTTTCAAACCCGGCGAAAACATCGTCGTTATTGCCGGCAATCCATTTCACGCCCAGTTTGTTACCGGTACCTTCGGTTACCTCGACAATAATCGCTTCGATCAGTACCTGGGCGCGGCGCACGTCCAGCTTGGCGATAACGCCCTTCATGGTTTCCAGCAGCGAGGGCGGCGCAGTGAGAACCAGCGCGTTAAGCTCTTCGTTGACCTGAATGCTGACCTCGACATCCGCAACCTGCTGGTCCTTTTCCGTCTTCTGGATGCTGCCACTCATACCCTCAAGGATCGGCTTCAGATCTGTGGCACTGGCGTACTGCACGTAAACCACCGCGGTGTTGCCCTCACCGGAGAGCGGCTGGTCAAGGCGCTCGATGATTTTTTTCAGCTGTTGACGGATAACCGGGTCGCCGGTCAGCAGAATCGCGTTGGAGCGCTCATCTACGGCAATGCGCAGCGGCTGGACATCGCTGCCCGCCTGCTTGCCACCGCCCTGCAGCAGCTCATTGATCACCTGCTTGACCTCTTTGGCAGAGGCGAACTCCAGCGGTACCAGCTCGATGTCAATGGCGCCAGCGCGATCGAGCTGTTTGATCAGGCGTACGATCTGCTCAATGTTCGCGGCGCGGTCGGCAACAATCAGGGTGTTGGTATCTGCATAGGCGGCCAGGTGGCCAGTCTGGGGAATAAGCGGTCGCAGCATGGCGATCAGCTGAGCTGCAGAAATGTTATCGATCTTTACGGTGCGTACAACCAGCGCTTCGCCGGGCGCGCGAGTCAGGTCATCCACCACCGGGATTGCCTGCTGCTTGGCAAGTGCATCCGGCACCACCTTCCAGGCATCGCCCTGCTCCACCAGGCTAAAGCCGTTGACCTGCAGCACCGACATGAACACGTCGAATGCCTGCTCATGGGTCATCGGGTCACCGGCGACCACGGTAACCTTTCCCTTAACATTGGGGTGGACGATGATGTTCTTGCCGGTGAAGTCCGCCGCCCAATTGATCAGGTCGCGAATATCGGCGTTATCCAACGAAAGCGTTACCCGCTCAGGCGTGCTCCGCACCCTCTCCGTGGACGTCTGAGCCAGCACCGAAAACGACAACAAAAAACTCAGGGCGACTGATACCAGTCGTCGGTGAAACACGCGAATCATTATAAATCTGGCTCTAATTCTTATCTGTTCAGTTGTGATGGTCTTAAATATTGCGCCCAATCCCCCTCGGGCGCTTTAAACCGGTTCAGTTCGCAGATCGCGCGCCCTGCCGGTCCCTCGCCATTTCACGCAACTGCTCAAGGCGTTCGCGAATTGACTGTTGCTTGTCCGCACGGTCAGACGCCGCATTGGCACTGATGACCTCGGCGGCCTGTTGCGCGTAACTGGCGTACTGTTTTGGCACTGTGGGGCGCCCATCAGCATCCGGATAGGTCAGTTTTTCCATCTGCCCGTTGCGACGAAGAATAATATGATCGACCTCAACGGAGTAGACTTCTGCGCCACCGGGCAGCTTGTGCCCCACATAAACACGCTCCGCGGGCTTACCGCGCTCAGATACGAGTGCACTGGCACGATCATTGACGCTGCTACTGAGCACGCCGGAAAGTACCAGATTCAACTGCGTAATGGGAATGTTGGCGAGGTCAATTTCGGGCACGGCTTCCGTTTTTACGGCAGCAACACCGAAAAACGCGGTGGCCGGCAGTGAAACCGCGGCATTGGTACCAACACTGCGCGTGCTGCGCTCCGCGAGCAGGCCACTATCGGTATCAGTCGGAACGGCGAGATGCCCATAGGCCAGAAGGTTCACCGCAAACCAGCCGCCGATGACCGCGGTGGTTGCCAGCAGACTACGTTTTGCCGTGTTGGCCCCCGCTGTGGCGGCGGAACCCTGCAGAGCGGATGTGATTGTACGCTTCACTAAAGACATGACTAGACCCGCCTCTAATAGATGGCTGCCGTACTACAGACAGCTCTTATTCTTTATTGGGCGCCTATTCTCGTGGCTTGAACCGAGAAAGGCAACGTTACCGCCCACATAAGAACAAAACTTAACCACTTCAAAACTATTGCAGCACAGGCCCCAATGCTCCGCATCAATAAAAAAGGCGGCTTGCGCCGCCCTTTCACTGATCCCAGTATATTTCTTACCAGTTACAGTTTTGTTTCAAGCTCAGGTACCGCATCAAACAGATCCGCTACCAGGCCATAGTCCGCCACGGAGAAGATGGGCGCTTCTTCATCCTTGTTGATGGCGACGATCACTTTGGAGTCCTTCATACCAGCCAGGTGCTGGATGGCTCCGGAAATACCTACTGCAATATACAGATCCGGGGCAACGATCTTGCCGGTCTGACCGACCTGCATGTCGTTGGGCACGAAGCCGGCATCAACCGCAGCGCGGGATGCACCAACCGCTGCACCCAGCTTGTCGGCAACCTTGTACAGCAGTTCAAAGTTGTCGCCATTCTGCATACCGCGACCACCAGAAATGACCACACGCGCGGCGGTGAGTTCCGGACGGTCAGATTTCGCCAGTTCTTCGCCCACGAATTTAGAGAGGCCGGCGTCATCGACGATGCTCACCTGCTCCACTGCTGCACTGCCACCTTCCGCCGCAACCGGGTCAAATGCAGTGGTACGCACAGACGCCACCTTGATGGCATCAGAGCTCTGAACGGTCGCAATCACGTTACCGGCGTAGATCGGACGCTTGAAAGTGTCCGGGCTTTCTACCGCGATGATGTCAGACAGCGGCTGCACATCCAGCAGCGCCGCCGCACGCGGCAGCATGTTCTTGCCAGTAGTAGTGGCCGGCGCCAGTACGTGGCTGTAGTTCTTACCCAGGTCCGCCACCAGTTTGGCCACATTCTCTGCCAGCTGATGCTCGTAAGCGGCATTGTCCGCTACCAGAACCTTGCTCACGCCATCAGCCTTGGCGGCAGCTTCAGCTACTGCGCCACAGCCGCTACCGGCAACCAGCACGTCGATATCGCCACCGATGGCCTTGGCCGCAGCGATAGTATTGAGAGTTGCGCCTTTCAGCTCGGCGTTATCGTGCTCTGCAATTACAAGAATGCTCATCAGATTACTTTCGCCTCGCTTTTCAGTTTTTCCACCAGTTCTGCCACATCGGCAACCTTGATGCCAGCCTGACGCTCGGCCGGCGGCTCGACTTTCAGGGTTTTGGTGCGCGGGGCAATGTCCACACCCAGCTCATCCGGGGTGGTGGTATCAAGCGGCTTTTTCTTGGCCTTCATGATATTGGGGAGAGAGGCGTAGCGCGGCTCGTTCAGGCGCAGGTCGGTGGTGACTACC
Organism: Microbulbifer sp.; assembly: GCF_036563125.1. GTDB lineage: Bacteria > Pseudomonadota > Gammaproteobacteria > Pseudomonadales > Cellvibrionaceae > Microbulbifer. The sequence continues at coordinate 7,505 of NZ_DATCMV010000113.1, read as the reverse complement.
GCGGGCAGTTTCAGCTCAACGGTCTGCAGGCCGCCGTCGATTTCACGGGTTACCTTGACTGAAGCGTCTTCAACATTCACCTCGGAGGCAAAGGTGCCCTGCCCCATACCGGTGAGCGCTGCCAGCATCTGGCCCGTCTGATTGTTGTCGCCGTCGATGGTTTGCTTGCCGAGAATGACCAGTTGCGGTGCTTCTTTTTCCACCAGCGCCTTCAAACACTTGGCAACCGCCAGCGGCTGCAGTTCGGCATCGGTCTCGACCAGGATACCCCGATCGGCACCCAGTGCCAGCGCAGTGCGAATCTGTTCCTGACACTGTTTTGGGCCCATGGAAACAGCGACGATCTCGCTGACCACACCCTTCTCTTTCAGGCGAACCGCTTCTTCAACCGCGATTTCGCAGAAGGGGTTGATGGACATCTTCACATTCGCAATGTCCACATCAGAACCATCCGCCTTGGGGCGGACTTTCACGTTGTAATCCACAACGCGTTTCACAGCTACAAGAACTTTCATGAAAATCCCGTCTCAGTAGTCTACTTGGAAGTTGCGAGCCCGCAGCCATCACAGCGCTGACGCAACATGGGTAACTCGGGCAGCCTCCCGGCCGAGTACATGGCGGCCCAGCCTATCCCGCCTGCAGCGGGAGAAATCAGGCACCTGCGGGCCCCCCGCAAGTTCAAACAGTTGTTTGAGCGGCGTGTATGTTGGCCCTTTCAAAAGGCAAAATCAATAGTTGAATACTAAGCCTAGCAGCCATTCACAAGATCAATTTCAGGCCATAATTCAGGTATATTTTCATGACCGAAACGCTCCGGTCTGCACTGCTTTTGCCAGCGGAATTGAAAAATCCTGCAATTGGTAGGCTTGTTCGATGCTCTATATAATGCATCGGTTTAAAAAGGGCCGGCCATAATTCGGCGGCTGAATAACTACATATGCTGAGGAGTGACCTGTGGAACGCGAGTCAATGGAATACGACGTAGTGATCGTGGGCGCCGGCCCCGCCGGACTTGCCGCCGCGTGCAAACTGCGTCAGATCAATGAAGACATTTCCGTTTGCGTAGTGGAAAAAGGCTCCGAGGTGGGCGCGCACATCCTGTCCGGCGCAGTATTTGAACCAACCGCCCTGAACGAACTCTTCCCGGACTGGAAAGAGCGCGGAGCGCCACTGGAGACTGCCGTCAAGGGCGACGACATCTACGTACTGCGCGGCCCCGAAGCGTCACTCAAAGTCCCCAATGCACTGGTGCCGAGCACCATGCACAACGAGGGCAACTACATCATCAGCCTGGGCAACCTGTGCCGCTGGCTCGCTGAACAGGCCGAAGCTCTGGGCGTCGAGATCTTCCCGGGCTTTGCCGCTGCCGAAGTTCTGTACAATGAAGACGGCTCGGTCAAAGGTATTGCCACCGGCGACATGGGCGTCGGCGCCAACGGCGAGCAAAAAGACAGCTACATGCCGGGCATGGAGCTGCACGCCAAATACACTCTGTTTGCCGAAGGTTGCCGCGGCCATCTGGGCAAGCAGCTGATCGCCAAGTTCTCCCTGGATGCCAACCGCGATCCCCAGCATTACGGTATTGGTATCAAGGAAATCTGGAAGGTCGACAGTGCCAAACACCAGCAGGGTCTGGTGGTCCACACTGCCGGTTGGCCACTGGATGAATCCGGCTCTGCCGGTGGTGGCTTCCTCTATCACCTGGAAGACGACCAGGTAGTGGTTGGCCTGATTACCGACCTCTCCTACAGCAACCCGCACGTTAGCCCGTTCGACGAATTCCAGCGCTACAAGCACCACCCGGTGATCAAGCAGTACCTGGAAGGCGGTCAGCGCATCGCCTACGGCGCCCGCGCTATCGTCAAGGGCGGCCTGCAGTCACAGCCGAAGATGACCTTTCCCGGCGGCCTGCTGATCGGCGACGATGCCGGCACCCTGAATTTCGCAAAGATCAAGGGCAACCACACCGCGATGAAATCCGGCATGCTGGCGGCGGAATCCGTTGCCGAAGCACTGGCGGCGGAGCGCGCGAGCGACGAACTCACCGATTACAGCGAGCGCTACAAAAACAGCTGGGCCTGGAAAGAGCTGCACATGCAGCGCAACTTCGGTCCGGCACAGCACAAGTGGGGCAACATCATTGGCTCCGCCTATGCATTCATCGACATCAACCTGTTCAAGGGCAAACTGCCCTGGACCCTGAGCGACAGCAAAGCGGACCATGCCCAGCTGAAGCCCGCAGCCGACTGTAAAAAAATCAATTATCCGAAACCGGATGGCAAGCTGAGCTTCGACAAGCTCTCCTCGGTGTTTATTTCCAACACCAACCACGAGGAAGACCAGCCCTGCCACCTGACCCTGAAGGACAGCGACATTCCGCTGAACCACAACCTGCCGATCTACGACGAACCCGCGCAGCGCTACTGCCCTGCCGGGGTATACGAAGTGATTGAAGAAGCCGGCAGCAAACGCTTCCAGATCAATGCGCAGAACTGCGTACACTGCAAAACCTGCGACATCAAAGATCCCACCCAGAATATTGTGTGGGTGGCACCGGAAGGCGGCGGCGGCCCCAACTACCCCAACATGTAAATTACTGAAGCAGTCAGTTATTCAGGGCACCAATGGTGCCCTTTTTTATGCCCGATCTTTATCAACCGATTTCGGAACAGGTGACAGGCCAATAAAAAAAGCCAGGTGCCGTTGCCGGCACCTGGCGTATCAGCAATCCCTAGTGGTTTGTGGCCCTCAGGAATTCTTACCGTTTTTTAGAATTGGTACTGTGCACTCAGCGAGAATGACTGACCGGGCTTCTCTTCAAACACGATTACGCCAGCACGCTCAATCTCAATAGCCTCATCCAGCAGGTTCTGCATCTTGGCCTTGACGGTGATTTCCGATGTCGGATACCAGGAGTAAGTCAGGTCCAGCGAGTGGAACGGCTGTTCGTAGGCATCCGGCGCACCATTACGGCCCGCCAGGTACAGACGATCACCAAACATGTTGTAGCCCAGGGTTGCCGAGTGGTTGCCGTCCGGTGAATCAAAGCCAATCAGCATGTTCACCACATAGTCGGAGGCACCTGTCATATCGCGCACCGGATTGGTCGGGGCGTCCGCTTCGGATCCAGCTTCCAGCTCGGTCTCCTGCACCGTCAGGTTGCCCTGCAGGAAGAAGCTATCCATGAATTCACCCATGAAGCCAAGCGTCTTCAGACCCTCGATTTCAATGCCAGTGATCTCACCGGATTCCGCATTAATGATTTCACGCGCCACGTTGGTATCACTGGATGCCAGCTCGAAGAATTCGATCGGGTCCGCGATATCTTTGTAGTAAGCAGAGATTGTCAGGTTATCGCCATTATCAAAGAACCATTCCCCGCGGAGATCGATATTGGTAATTTCAGACGGACGCGCATTGGGGTTGCCCTTGATCTGCTCATCGGTAATCGGGTCAATGTAGATTGCGTCGGTAATCTCGCGCAGGTCCGGGCGTACGGATGTTTTACTGGCACCGAAACGGAGCTGGAAGGTTTCCGCCCACAGCGAACCCATGTACGTCAAAGATACAGACGGGTAAACCGCATCTTCTATATAGGTAGCTTCACGCAGCTCTTCCGGATCATTGGTGATCTGCGGATCGTCCAGCGTGTAGCCGTAGGGGTTCCAATCCAGCGCCACCTGGTTGTACTCCTCCCAGCGAGCACCGGCGGAAAGACGCCAGGTTTCGTTTAGAGTCCAATCAACCTTGCCGAAGGCGGCATCCGTCAGGGTCGCAGCAATATAGCTCTGGTTGTTCGCACCCGCGCGGTCGAACACGTAGTTGTTTTCCCCATTGGTGATCTGGTCATCACCGAATACATCACTCAAGCTGCCACCCAGTGAGCCGGAGTCAGCTACGGTAAGCGCACCGAGGCGGAATTCAGTCTGCTTGTACGTACGCCCCTTCTCGGTACGCGCGTATCCGCCACTCAGCTCCAGGGTTGAACTGGAAAATTCAACAGGCAGAGTAGCGCTCCAACCGTAATTGGTGACCTGGTCTTTCAGCTCAGTGAAACGGAACGCAGAACTGTTAACGCCAGTGCTCACGGCAGAAGTGACCACCTCGCCAGCGGCATTGGTGATGGTATCAGCACTGATACTTACTTCATTGGGAATATCGGTTTGCGCGGTTGCATCGGAATAGAACCAATCTACAACCAATTCTTCTGGAGCCCAGTTCAACAGGCCACCCGGCACCAGCGCCTTGCTGGCCGGCCCCATCTGGTGACTACCTTTGACCTGGTTGAGCATCAAATCACGCTCTTCGTACTTGAGCGCGTACTCGCGGAATCCACGGCGGTCGGAAACTTCCCGGTTTTCATTGAAGTAATCGCGAATGGAAGCATCGTCATCCGTATTGCGCAGATAGAGGCTGGTAAAGGTGACCTCCTGCTCATCTGCATAACGCACGCCCAGGTTCACGTTAGCACTCAGATCCACTGAATAAGTTGAAGTGTTTTCGGTATCAATGCGCTCTTCCGGGAAACCGTAGGCGCGCTTGATGGTCTCCTCTTCACGCCAACGGTTCTTGTAAGAACCTCCAGCCAGAAATCCAATTTCCCAGTCATCGCTGAGAATAAAGCTATTGCCGACACTGGCTTTCACGTCCATATCAGGCTTGCTGGACTCTTCTTCCAGGCTTACGTCGCGATTCAGATTCAGGGCCAATTCACGATTAACCTGCTGGGCCGCAGCGATCGCTTCCGAGGCAGAGTCATAAACGTTGCCTTCCGCCTCAAGCACCTGGCGAATATCCTGAACCCCCAGACGGCCCTTAAAGCGCTGCAGCGCTGCCTGCAGTTCCGCCGGCATTGCGCGGGTACCATCGTCGGTACCGAAATCATCATCGCCACCGCCGTTATAGCTGAGCACGTTACCGTCGGTTTCGGTATTCATACCGCTGCCCAGTTCGAAGGAGTAGGTCAACGAATCGGGGATACTCTTGGTACGGATATCAACGTTACCACCGCCAAAAGTGGCCGCCTGATCGGCCGAATAGGATTTTTGTACGGCCAGGGAGTCCACTACGGAAGTCGGGAAAATATCCAGCGGAATCACGTTCCGGGTCAGATCGGGTGAAGGCACCGTTGCACCATTCAGGGTAGTGCTGGAGTAACGCTCACCGAGACCGCGGACATATACAAATTTGTCATTGACCAGAGACAGGCCCGATACCCGGCGCAATGCTGCAGCAACGGTAGAATCGCCCACACGGCCAATCATTTCGGAACCGAGAATATCGGTCACCACTTCGTCATCCAGGCGCTCCATGACCAGCGTTTCCGCAGAGTCCTTCAGGCGCCCTTGAACCATGACTTCTTCAATTTGCTGCGCTTGCGGGCCAGCGATGCTATCCATCGCCACTTGCGCAAATACATTAGGAGCAATGACGGAGGCCGTGGCGATAGCCAGTACCAGCGGCGCTCGTTGAAATTTTTCGTGCTTAATCATTTCCCAGGCCTCTTACCGTTCCTGCTTGTTGTTCTGCAAGCTTGATCTGAGTAATAAATAGATCTTCCAATTACTTACGTCAGAATCAAACAGGGCGCCGTCCCCATTGCTTGAGGGCGGCGCCCTTCAAGATCGGGAGGTTCAAACTCCCGATCTCACCCAGCCATTACTGCTGCTCAAACCAAAGAGCTTGCGCGCGGCTGCCTTCATGAAGACCGTAGGTCCAACCCTGGGTCCAGTCGCTGCCACCAGTGCTCAGGGCGCCGAAGAAAGCACGCTCAACCGGAGAGATGGTGATCGCAGCATCGTTCACCATCATGCTGCCAGTGGCGATGGAGAAGATTGACGGAGTACCTTCGAGTACCTGGAAGCCGGTGTCAGCGGCCGCAGTCGGGTTCAGAGCGGCATCAGCCGGAACGTTGGCGAAAACGTTGCCGTTAGCTTCCGCCCACGCCTGCAGAGTATCCACGCCGATCGGACCACCCTTGGTTTTGTCGGTACATGCAAAGATGTTGGAAGTGATCGCTGCATCGGCACCCGCTTCCAGAGCCGCGATCGTCTCGTCGCTCTCTACGCGCAGACAGTAGTTGCTGCCGTCAGCACCTGTGCCATCAACATTGAAAGAGCCGATCACCATGGAGTTGGTGATCATCGGGTAGATACCCTCACGGAAGCGCCAGCCGGCACTCGGATCGTGGGTAACGGTGTCTGCGCCAGCACCAGAGATGATGCAGGTAAGACCATCAATCACCGGACGGCTGTTCAGGCCAGCAGCGATCAGTGCGGAGTAGTCATTAGCAGCGTCGTAAGATCCAATACCGTCGGACTCGATACAGTGGTTACCGTCGGTTGCACTCTGGATAACCAGGGCATTGGTAATAGAACCGCTCCAGCCTTCGTCGATATCAATGGAATCATCGCGTACGTACAGGGCAACGTAGTTTTCAAAACTTACCGCACCACCGAACATTTCGATGCCGTCATCGTAAGTGGAGTACACCTGCAGGTTCTTGACGATGGTACCGCCACCAACCGCGCCAAAGCTGATACCGTTCAGCTCGTCACCGTTAGACACTTCTGCACCGGTGTGTTTGACACGAACGTATTCCATTTGACCGGAACTGTCGTTGTTGTTGTCACCACCGTAGTTCGACTGATCTTTGCCAGCAGAACCTTCCGCCAGAACGTGGCACTCAGAAGTTTTCAGTTCCGCGTCGTAGGAACACTTGTTGGTGATACCGAAACCGTTAATAACCATACCGCCCCACTGCTGCACATCTTCGGCACCAACAGTGCCTTCAACGTCAGAAAGGGAAGTAAAGGTGATGGGATCTTGCGCAGTGCCAACCGCAAGCAGCTGGGAACCACGGTTGACCACCATAAACTTGGTACTATTCGGGAAAGCAACGGTGGCACCGGCCTGAACCGTCAGCTTGGCACCGTCACCGCCTTCAGCGATGCCGGCAGCAGCCATGGTGGTATCGTCGTCGTAGTTGTTACCGACGAACAGACTGCCCTCAAAAATGTGTGCGCCACCGTTTTCCAGTGCCGGAATAACCAGATCAACGGTCAGTGGGTTACCGGAGTCAACGAAGCTTGCGTTGTAGGTACAGTTTCCGGTAGCAGAGTTGAAGGCACCCTGCTTAACTTGACCGGCTTTTTCATAGGAAGCACACGGATTGCTTTGATTGCCACCGTTGTCGCTGCCACCAGTAGAGTTGTCTACAGAATTATCTTCGTTAACTGGAGCAATATTGATACCGCCGCTGTCACAGCCAGCCAGCAGACCAGTGATAGCAGCCGCAAGCAGCAACTTCTTGGTTACAAGTTTCATGGATCCCCCTAACAAGGATGAAGTGAATTAATCCGTGACTATTTTTTTGGGCCAAAGCAATTTGGACGAGGGGGAGTCTAGGAAGGGAGTGTTGCGAAAATGTTACGAATAACAGCAGTGAAACAAAAAACGATTCGAATACGGCAAAAAAATTTCAATATGAAAGATTAATTACAAAT
>NZ_DATCMV010000108.1:0-5534 GCF_036563125.1 Microbulbifer sp. | reverse complement strand
TGGACCATGTTCAACCTCACCCGGCACTCGCACCATCACGCGCAGGGCGAAGTACCCTACCAGGACCTGAAGCCGTTTCCCGATGCGCCCATGATGATCGGCGGCTACCTGACGACGATCGTCGTCGCCATGATTCCGCCGCTGTGGCACAAGCTGATGACGCCGAAGGTGCTGGCCTGGGATCGCGACTACGCCAGCGCCGAGGAGCGCCAGCTTGCGGCCCGCGCGAATGCGCGATGCGGGATAAAGGCGCTGGAAGCCGAAATACCCGCGGCCTAGCGGCCATACTGATAGCGGGCGCCTAGCCAAATACATCCAACGGGTTAGCATCCCCGCTACAGGTCGACTTCCCGAGAATGAAATATGAAGGCCCTTTTCAACAAGCAGACAGCGAAGAGTGATGAAGTATTAAGAGCAATCGCTCATATGCCGACCGGGAGCCTGGATGTTTTGATGGACGCGGAGTTTGCACTTGGGCTTTCCGATGCCGACCTGATGCGCATTGCGGTGTTTCTTGCAGAAAAGAGCCATGCCGAGGGCGGCTGCCCGATTGGTGCGGTCATCATTGATAACTCCACAAGGAAAATCCTGGGGAAAGGTCATAACACGCTTGTCCAGGAAAACCACCCCTACAACCACGGTGAAACTAGCGCTATCCGGGATGCCGGTCGAACCGACTTTAGCAGGACAACCCTTCTTACCAGCCTGAGCCCCTGCGATGTGTGCGCGACGTTAATTTATATGAGGGGTTTCCGCCGCGTGGTGGTAGGCGATGTCACCAATGCAGCGGGCAACGCAAAGTTTTTGCAGAAACAGGGTATTCACGTAGATATCCTGGAGGACCGGGACGGTATAGAGCTTTACGCCCGCTTCCGGTCTGAAAAGCCTGACCAGGAGCTGGAAGATTGGCAGGGCCTGAGCGCCGTGAAATATCGGCACAAAAAATAAATATATGGATTTTCCTGTCGCGGGGTGATGGCACGTCACCTCTCCTGGCGGGACGCACACAAACAAGGGCGGTGGTCATCCCATCTATGAATTATCCGCCCGCAAAGAATGCCTTGATTCCGGTGAGACCGAACTGAAACCCCATGGCAATCACGATAAGCCCCATCATGCCGGCCATCAGGTTGTGCAGGAAGCTGTTGCCCGTTCCCTGGCCGCTCAGCCTGCTCGTGAGCAGGAGAACCAGCCACAGCGCCAGCACCGCAATTGCCGCCCCGGCGATGGCGGTAACCGGCAGCGCGGTGCCGGAGTGGTTGACGGAAAGCGTGATGATGCCGGTGATGGTGCCCGGGCTTGCCGCAAACAGGATCAGTGGCGTCAGCGACTGCGACTGGGTGCCCGCAACCGGCGCAGCCTGTGACGCCGGCCCGGTGCTGGCGCGCACCATCGAAAAACCCATCCACGCCAACACCAAACCGCCGGCCACCTGGAATACATCCAGAGATATCCCGAACACCTTCAGCAACCTGGCGCCGATCAGCGCAAACGTGATCAGGATGACCAATACGGCGATGCTTGCCCTGGTGGCACTGGCCGCCCGCGCAGCGGACGACTGCCCGGCGCCGATTTGCGACAACATCAGTGCGCACACCACGGGATTGATCAGGGACAGCAGCGTGACCGCCGCCTGAATCACCTTCATCGAGCTCACAATATCTCCCCTGTTTCCGCGCCGGCCCTCCGTAGCGACCAAGCGCCGGATATCAGAAATATAATCGACATTCCTGCGATCGCCGCCACCGCGCGCCGGTCACCCTACACTTTCGTTTAGCGGGCTCCGTATTGTCTGCGGCATAGCTTTTTTTACGCGATAGGAAAGGGGAGCATCTATGGCCGATTCCCGCTCGTCACTGGCATCGATTCACCAACACGCCCGGCCGCTGAATGGCAACTTCGGCGATTACGATGCACTGCTGGAAAAAGCCGCCAGTCGCCGGTTCATACTGCTGGGTGAGGCGAGCCACGGCACCTATGACTTTTATGCGGCGCGGGCCGAGATTACCCGGCGCATGATTCAGGAACAGGGGCTCGATGCGGTGATCGTCGAGGGCGACTGGCCCGACGTCTATCGCATCAACCGCTTTGTGCGCGGGCTGGATGGCGACACCAGCGCGCGCCAGGCACTGGGGGATTTCGAGCGCTTTCCGCTGTGGATGTGGCGCAACACGGTGATGGAGTCATTTATCCAATGGCTGCATGACTGGAATTTCCAAAGACCCAGGGAGCAGCAGACCGGCGTTTACGGCATGGATCTGTACAGCATGTACCGCTCCGCCGATGCCGTGGTGTCGTATCTCGACAAGGTGGACCCGGAGGCCGCGGAGCGCGCGCGCAGCCGCTATGCGTGCATGAACCACCACGGCGACCCGCAGCGCTACGGCTATACCGCCGCCATGGGCATCAGTGAATCCTGCCAGCAGCAGGCGGTGGAGCAGGTGCTGGAGATGATGCGTGCCCGCAGCCAGTGGCTGCAACAGGGCGGCATTCTCGCCGAAGACGAGCAGTTCTATGCGGAGCGCAATGCGCACGTGGTACAGCATGCGGAAGCCTATTATCGCGGCATGTTCTCCACCCGCGTGAACACCTGGAACCTGCGTGACGAACACATGGTGGACACCCTGCTGGCACTGCGCCGGCATATCGAGCGGCAACAGGGGCGACCGGCGCGTATCGCGGTGTGGGCACATAACTCGCATCTGGGCGACGCGCGGGCCACGGAAGCCGTGCGGCGCGGGGAACTGAATGTCGGCCAGCTGGTGCGCGAGAAAACCAATGGCGAGGCATTACTGGTAGGTTTTACCACGTACACCGGACATGTCACCGCGGCGCAACAGTGGGGCGACCCCGCCGATCACCGCTGGGTGCGGCCGGCACTGGAAAATAGTGTCGAGACACTGTTTCATCAGAGCGGGCTTGACCGTTTTTATCTCGACATGAGCCAGTTGCACGGCGATGCCCTGCGCGAGCCGCTGCTGGAACGGGCCATCGGCGTGATCTACCGGCCGGAGACGGAGCGCGTAAGCCACTACTTCCACGTGGATATCCGCGATCAGTTCGATGTGGTGTTTCACCTGGATGAGACCACCGCACTCGAACCCCTGGATCTCACCGAGGGCTGGGACGAGAAAGAGCCGCCGGAGACCTGGCCGTTCGGCATATAAACGGCCGAGATCGACTGCACAGCCCGTCAGGATAAGGGAAATCGCAAAATGCCCTATCTACAATCCTTGGGGGAAGGTATAACGTAATACCTGACAAGTAATAAAAACAACAAGTGGCGCCCGTGCAACCATTTAATACCCAATTTACGTTATCCCGAGAATACCTTGCCGAGTGTTTCGACCAGTCTTTACCCTACGGGAAAAGTGCCAAGCCCAATTATCTGTTCCCGGCATTACTTTTTGCGGCTGGTGCAGGATTACTGTTATTCACCGAGCAACCTAAGGTCGCCAGTTACACGTTGATCGCCTTAGGGATTCTGGAACTACTGCATATTCGATTCCGGCGAGCCTGGTGGTTAACACGGCAGATGTGGGGTAAAGGTGCTGGTAGCGAAGTGGAATTAACCATCGATGAAGATGGTATCCATACACAGAACGCCCATACGCAAGCAACGCTGTTGTGGCCTGATATCGCGCTCGTCATTGAAACCGATTTGGGGCTGATTCTGGTGGCCAAATCCGGCAGCCGGCAGTACTTATCCAAATCCCTGTTTCCTGCGCATTTGGTGAAAGAGATTATTGCTAAAACCAATGGGGATGCTTGAGCCTGTATCAACAAGGGTGAGTCCTATCTTTGTAATCGACCGCCGTTACAGGTTTTGATCGACACTACCTTACCGTTAAAAATGATTTATCTACTTATCACCCTGTTTATTGCCGCACTTATCGCCGGCCCGCAACTGTGGGTAAGATTCGTGCTGTGGCGCCACTCCAAGGAAATCGGTGATATGCCGGGGTCCGGGTCTGAACTGGCACAGCACCTGATTGAGCGGTTCAAGCTGGAGGGGGTGAAGGTCATCAAGGCGGAGCCAGACCAAAACTATTACTCCCCTGCCGAGAAAATCGTCGCGCTCAGCCCGGAGATCTACGATGGGAAATCCGTTACCGCGGTGGCGGTGGCGGCCCATGAAATCGGCCATGCCATCCAGTTCTGCAAAGAAGAACCCGTGTCCAAGCTGCGCGACAGGTACCTGCGCCGGGCCCTTCAGATCAAACGTATCGGTGCTTCTATCCTCGTTTTTGCACCAATTCTTACGTTCGCGATAAAGACACCGGCCATTGCGCTGTGGATGGGCGCAATCGCGGTGATCACCATGCTCTCCTCCGCACTCATGTATGTGGCCATATTGCCGGAAGAGTACGATGCCAGCTTTAACAAGGCGCTGCCGATACTCAAAGAAGGCTACCTTCCAGAGCACCTGCTAGGTTCCGCCAGAAGTGTACTCAAGGCCGCCGCCCTGACCTATGTGGCAGCCGCCTTGCTGGACGTCCTCAGGTTGTGGCGCTGGATCAGGTTTATCAGATAAGAACGAGCGGCCATGAACATAATGCATAGCCCCTGGAGTGCCAATGCACTGTCCCAAATGTAAGCATCAGTTTCTGAAACCCACCAAGATTGAGGAAGGACTGCCGGTAATGGGCTGTCCCAAGTGCGAAGGCGCACTGCTGTCACTACTTTACTATCGGGACTGGTCAGAAAGGGTAAGCCTCGATCCCGAGGAACCTACGCAATTAAACGAACTCTCCACGGATTCCGATACCAAAACCGCCATCAACTGCCCGAAATGCAGCAGATTGATGACCAAGTACTCGGTGGCGGGATCGTTGGATACTCGACTGGATCTGTGCGGCAATTGTGACGAGGCCTGGCTGGATGGCGGCGAATGGCAACTGCTCAAGTCGATGGAACTGGGAAACAAGTTGCCAAGTGTGTTCACCGAGCAGTGGCAGCGAAAGGTACGATCGGAAAAAACAGAAATAGACCGAGTCAATCGCTTGAAGAAAGTGGTTGGCGAATCTGACACTGAAAGAGCAGTTGAAATAAAAACCTGGCTTAAGAGCACTAAAAACAAAGCCACGCTTTTACATTTTTTGGGGACAGATTGATCGCCATTAAAAGACACGTTATCGGATGTGGCACTATGCCACTTCCACAACCAGAGCCACCAGCAGCACGTGAGCACAACCCGCCCTGGAAAGTGAAAGTGCCGATAAACCTAGAGGAAGTGGATGGCGTCAAAATCCAGCCAAAGCACCGGGCGACCTGTCACTGTGGTGCGGTAGAACTGGAACTGGACTTGCCCCAGGGACTGGTGGATGCTCGCCGCTGTGACTATTCCAAGTGCCGTCGGAGAGGCGCGCTCCCCGCCACCGACATTTCCACTGCTCCCAGGTTCGCGTAATTACCTTCCCAGCCGGCCAAACTCGCTCTCTAACATGCTTTCCATTTTCCTGGCGGCTCCCGTAACCGCCTGGTCAAGTGTTGTCGCACTGTCGTTGACCGCAACAGGCTGCAGACCAGCAACC
>NZ_DATCMV010000084.1:0-55693 GCF_036563125.1 Microbulbifer sp. | reverse complement strand
CGCGAGCGCACCGCCAACCGCAAGCGCAACGACCCGCGCCTGAGTTACGCGGACGCGCTGAAGGCGGGCCCGCAATTCGACTGGGCCAGTTTCCAGCCGGTGGCACCAAACAAACCGGGCATCACGGTGCTGGACGACTTCCCGCTGGACAAACTGGTCGACACCATCGACTGGACGCCCTTCTTCATCTCCTGGGATCTGGCGGGCAAGTTCCCTGCCATCCTGAACGATGAAGTGGTGGGCGAAGCGGCGACCGACCTGTTCAAGAACGCCCAGACCATGCTCGCGGACATCATCGACAACAAGCGCCTGAAGGCACGGGCGGTATTTGGCCTGTGGCCGGCGAACTCGGATGGCGACGACATCGTGGTGTACACCGACGAAAGTCGCAGCGAAGAACTCGCACGCCTGCACCAGATGCGCCAGCAGGTGCAGAAACGCGGCGGTGACGGCTACTGCCGCTCGCTGGCAGACTTCATCGCACCGGTCGGTTCCGGCGTGGCAGATTATGTGGGCGGTTTTGCGGTTACCACCGGTATCGGCGCGGACGAACTGGCGGCGGAATTTGAAGCCAGGCACGACGACTACAGTGCGATCATGGTTAAGGCGCTGGCAGACCGCCTCGCAGAATCCCTCGCGGAGTACCTGCACCGCGAAGTACGCAGGCATTACTGGGGTTACCAGGCCGACGAGGCACTCAGCAATGAGGAGCTGATCAAGGAGTCCTACTCCGGCATCCGCCCTGCTCCTGGTTATCCCGCCTGCCCGGATCACACCGAAAAAGCCACCCTGTTCCGCCTGCTGAACGCGGAGGAAAATGCTGGTATCGAGCTGACCTCCAGCTTCGCCATGATGCCCGCGGCCGCGGTCAGCGGCTGGTACTTCGCCCACCCGGAGTCAAAGTACTTTAACGTGGGCAAGATCGCGCGCGACCAACTGGAAAGCCTGGCCGAGCGCAAAGGCATGAGCGTGGATGAACTGGAGCGCTGGGTGCGACCAAATCTTGAGGACTGATTCGGTCGAAACTGTTCAAAGTGAAACAATGCGCGGGAAGGAGACCAACATGACAGACAACAATAAAAACCGGAAACCGTCCTTCGGCCAGGTGGTGCTCAGCACACTGGCCGCCGCCATCGGCGTACAGTCCAACAAAAACCGGGAAAGGGATTTCAAGGGCGGCAGCATCAAGACTTACGTTGCCGCAGGCGTGATCTTCACCACACTGTTCGTGATCGCACTGATCCTGGTGGTGAAGACGGTATTAAGCAATATGGGATAAGCCCGCCGAGCCAGCGGCGAACTTCAACTGAAACTGCTTAAGGAATCGCTGAAAAACGTAGCGAGCGTGTGGCTGGTGGTGGCCGCAGGAGCGCATCAACCGGAGCGTACATTAGTACGCAGGGATTGTGAGCACCACCCGGACGCCGCCAGACGCACGCGCAGTAGCTTTTCCCTACCCCTGAGACGCCACCCAGAATATGCAGGTGCCTACAAAGATGGCTACCAATGCCACCGCTGCAAGGGCGTCTACCAGGTTATCACTATCGTCCGATACAACTACTACTTCTCGGGCTGCTTGATCGCTCATCGCAATACTCCGTCACTCAAGAACTCATTATTGTTTTTAAAGGTAGCAGTACCGCGGAAAAACGGCGGTTGTCCAAGTAGACCAAATCCCCGCAGGGCGTGCAACCGCGCGGTTTTCCAGCATTTTCACCAAGACCTGCTGCTTATAACCATCAGTTACTAATTTAGCGGAAAATATTGTTATTTTTTGTATAAGGCGGCTGGTATGTTAACCGCCATCTCAGGGTGGCTGATAGCCTCAAGAAGTCCCGTTGGGCATTGGTCGGGCGCAGACCTGGCACTGAGAGTCGGCGTAAAAAAGCAATGGAATCAAGCTCTTATGTATCAATACGACGAACAGGACCACAAACTGATCCGGGAACGCGTGGCCCAGTTTCGCGGCCAGACCGAGCGCTACCTCGCCGGTGAGCTGAGTGAGGAACAATTTCTGCCCCTGCGCCTGCAGAATGGCTTGTATATCCAGCGACTGGCGCCGATGCTCCGTATCGCAGTGCCCTACGGCCTCCTGAACAGCACCCAGGTGCGCCGCCTGGCACATATCACGCGCAAATACGACAAGGGTTACGCCCACTTCACCACCCGCCAGAATGTGCAACTGAACTGGCCGAACCTGGAAGATGTCCCGGATATCCTCGCGGAACTCGCCGAAGTGGAAATGCACGCGGTGCAGACCAGCGGCAACTGCATCCGCAACACCACTACCGATCAGTTCGCCGGTGTAGCCCGCGACGAACTGGTAGACCCCCGCCCCTACTGCGAACTGATTCGCCAGTGGTCCACTTTCCATCCGGAATTCGCGTTCCTGCCGCGCAAATTCAAAATCGCCGTATGTGGCGCGGCGGAAGACCGCGCGGCCATCCGCGCCCACGATATCGGCGTGCAAATCGTACGCAACGATCACGGTGAAACCGGTTTCCAGGTTTTCGTCGGCGGCGGCCTTGGCCGCACCCCGATCATCGGCGTCGCCATCCGCGATTTCCTGCCGGAAGTGCACCTGCTCTCCTACCTCGAAGCCATTGTGCGCGTGTACAACCAGCTGGGCCGCCGCGACAACAAGTTCAAGGCTCGCATCAAGATTCTGGTGAAGGCACTGGGTGCGGAAGAGTTCGCCCGCCGCGTGGAAGCGGAGTGGGAGCAGATCAAGGACGGTGCCGATGAACTGCCGCGGGAAGCCATCGAATGGTCCAAGCGCTTCTTCCCGCAGCCCGCCTATAAATCCGTCAATGGCAGCCATGCGGAGGCCGTACTGCGCGACCAGGCGGGCTCCGACAAGGCATTCTCCCGCTGGCTCGAGCGCAACACCTTCCCGCATCGGGTACCCGGCTACCAGGCGGTGACCCTCAGCACCAAGCCCACCGGGATTCCCCCGGGCGACGTTACCGATCGCCAGCTGGAGGCCATTGCCGATCTCGCCGACGAATTCAGCTTCGGAGAAGTGCGGGTTACCCACGAACAGAACGTGGTACTGGCAGACGTGGAACAGGAGCGCCTGTACGAACTGTGGCAGGCGGCGCGCAAGCACGGCTTCGCCACCCCGAATATCGGCACCCTGACCGATATGATCTGCTGCCCAGGCGGCGATTACTGTTCGCTGGCCAATGCCAAGTCCATTCCGGTGGCGGAAGCAATCCAGCGTAAGTTCGATGACCTGGATTACCTCTACGACCTCGGCGACCTGCACCTGAACATCTCCGGCTGCATGAACGCCTGTGGTCACCACCACATCGGCCACATCGGCATCCTCGGCGTGGACAAGAAGGGCGAGGAGTTTTACCAGATACAGCTCGGCGGCAGCGCCAACGAGAAAGCGAGCCTGGGCACCGTGCTGGGCCCCAGCTTCTCCCGCGACGAGATGCCGGACACCATCGGCAAGATCCTCGATGTATTCGTGGAAAACCGCCAGCCGGAAGAACTGTTTATCGACACCTACCACCGTATCGGGCTTCAGCCATTCAAGGAGCGTGTGTATGCCAAAGCCAGCTAAGAAACCTGTAGGTGCGCAACCGGAAAACCCCGCACGCCTGATCATCGACGGTGCGGTGGTGGAGAATCAGTGGAGCCTGTTGCCGCTGGACGAAGAAGCGGAAATCACTGCCGCCGACCTGGCGCCGGGCAGGGTTATTCTGCCACTCAGCACCTGGCTGGAACTGCGCGACCAACTGCAAGCACGCAAAGGCGAAATCGGCGTGTGGCTGGACAGCGATGAAACCGCCGATCTGATCGGTGAATATGCCAGCGAGTTACCGCTCATTGCCGCGCATTTTCCGCTGTTTACCGATGGCCGCGCCTTTACCGCCGGTCGCCTGCTGCGTAGCCGCTACGGATTCACCGGCGAACTGCGTGCGGTCGGCAGCTTCATGCGCGACCAGCTGACCTACCTGACACGTTGCGGTTTCAATGCGTTTGCCTATCAGGGGGAACAAACGCTGGAAGGCCTGCTGGATTCACTGCAGGATTTTACCGACAGCTATCAGTCTTCAGTGGATCAACCACTGCCGATCTATCGCCGCCGCTCTCTCGCGGGCTGACACACCCAGGCAGCCAGTTCCTGCGGGGCTGGCTGCGGCATCCTGCCGTGTGCGTCGTTTCCCAGCACACACTCTCTCAACCGATTTCAGTTTCAGGCCCAGTGAAGCGCCGCGATCCGTGCTTCTGCGATATGATTTGCTCTCGCACGCTCATGGAGTTTGGCCTGTATGAACACCCCCCTTCCTGAAACGTCAGCGGCCAACCCGGCCGACTGGTGGCCACAACAACTGCAGCCGGCCAGCGCACTGCTCGCGGACCACCCACTGCTGGGCGCCGCGGCCATATTCGCAGGTGCGCTAGTAGTCGCGGTGCTTTGTCGCATTGTGATATTTAAACAGCTGAAACGCTGGCTGCCGCAGGATGATTTGGGTCCCGGCTCGCGATTGCTTGTGCAGCTACAGCGGCCGGTTTTCACCACCATTATCTGTGTCGGGCTGATTATTGCGTGCCGCCTGGCAATACCGGACAACAGCCGTATTTTAACCAGTCTGTTAACCACGGTCGTACTGGCGAGCTGGGTTCGCACCCTGTTCCTCCACTGCGGCACATTGCTGGAGGTCATCAGCACCCAATCGGCACGACTGTCACTGATCGACCAGCGCGCGATCCCCCTGCTCGACCTGACCTGCAAGATGCTGGTCATTCTTTTCGGCAGCTATCTCCTGTTGCTCGTCTGGGGGATCAACCCCCTGGGATGGCTGGCGTCTGCCGGTGTGATCGGTATTGCAGTGGGTTTTGCCGCAAAGGACACCCTGGCCAACCTGTTTTCCGGCTTTTTTATTCTCGTCGACGCACCTTACAAGGTGGGCGATTTTGTGAATCTCGACAGTGGCGAGCGCGGCCGCGTTACCCAAATAGGCCTGCGCAGCACCCGCATACTGACGCGCGGGGACGTGGAGATCACGCTGCCCAATTCACTGATCGCGAGCGGCAAGATTGTGAATGAGAGTGGCGGCCCCAGTCCTTCCATCCGCGTCACCATCCCGGTGGGCGTGGCCTATGGGTCGGACGCCGAGCAGGTCTGCAGGATTTTGCTGGATATTGCAACGCAACACCCGGACCTCGCCACCACGCCCGAACCGCGGGTACGCATGCGACAGTTTGGCGCATCCAGTCTCGACTTCGATTTACTCGTCTGGATTTCACTGCCGGAAGAGCGCGGACGTATCCGCCACGAACTGCTGTTAGGCATTTACAAAGCCTTCGCAGTACATAAGGTAGAAATTCCGTACACAAAATCGGATATCTACATCAAGGAGTGGCCGCGGAACCCAAGTGGCGCAGAGCAGCCTGCAGAGATGCCAGTTCGCACTCACGCATCCGGCCAATTGGCTGAGGACACCTCCGAACCCAGCTGAGCAAACCACTGGTAACCAGCAAGCCGCTCCGCACTAGAGCGGCTGACCTGCCACAGCAGTCGATTGCGCGACGAGCTCTTGCGCCAGCCATTCCAGCCCCGCCCGGCCCTGCAATGCACGCCCGGTCATCGGCAACTGTAACTTTGGCAGGTGTGCAAATTTCGCAGACACTTTCTCCAGTACTTGCTGCTGAAGTGCCCAGGCGCCGCGCAGAAAATCCACCTGCTCTGCTTCCTGCGGCAACAGGCGGTTGAGCACCAGCCCCGCAACGGCGATATTCTCTTCTGCCAGGGCCGCCGCCGCACGCAGAGTTTCTTCCAGCGGTAGTGATTCCGCCGTCATTACAAACAGAAAGCCGGTAGCCTTCGGGTCGCACAATACTTGCGCGGATTCGCGAAAACGTTGCTGGCGCTCGAGCAATGGTGCGAGAACTGGCGGTAAATTTTTGCTGGGCTTCTCGCGTTGCGACGAAGACTTGCGTGGAATACGAAGAGAGCCAATCACGTCGCGAAAGCGCTCGGTGCGCTTTTTCTGCGACACCAACCCATCCACCCAGGTGGACATCACCGCTGGCAGTGACAACAAGCGCAAGGTGTGCCCGGTGGGGGCGGTATCGAAAACAATCAGGTCGTACTCGTGCCGACGCTGGATCAGGCGGGTAATTTCATCAAGCAGTGCAGCTTCTTCCGCCCCCGGCGAATGGCGCGTGAGATGCAGCTGCTTTTCAAGCTGGGGGCGCAAGTTGATGGCTACGTGGGGCAACATCTGGCTACGCACTGTATCCAGATACGCGTCCAGCGCCGCACTTGGATTCAACTCCTGAGCAAGCAATCCACCACCCGCCCAGGGGATCTGCTGCGGGGCCTTGCTTCCCAAGGTACATTCAAACAGGTCACTGAGATTGTGTGCGGGGTCGGTGGAAATCAGCAGGGTTTTGCGCCCCCTGTTTGCCGCAGCCACCGCGAGGCTCGCCGCCACCGTACTTTTACCTACGCCGCCCTTGCCACCCACCATCAGCAGCCGGCGCTGCAACAGCTGATCGAGATTGAGCGGCGTTGTCGGAAGATTATCGGGCATCAGCAGCAGCGCAATTCGTCGAGGGGGGATCGCTCCATACCCATGCGCCGGTGCCATTCGTGGAAACGCTCCAGCATCAGCGGCTGCAATTCCAGGGTGTACAGGCTCACCGGATTGGGAATACCGAGGGACTCCGCGTATACCAGCAGCATGAACAGGTCTTCCTCATCCCGCTCGGCACGGGCCAGGGCACTGCGGTAGGGACCGTTGTAGTAGGCCTCCAGTTGTTCGCCGATTCTGCGAAATACCAGCTTCAGATTCTTCGGCAATCCAGGTTTTTTCGGTGTATCCATCACCTCACCCTCTTCCGCTTGGAATTGAACGCTTTGCGCAATAATTAATTCATCATCCCAGATTCATATACTTTTTCAGGATTCCCCGCCGATGGAGTCCCGCGCAGGTTTTTTAAATGCGGAGGCGCACTCCAAGGTCACCAGGATCGCCGCCACCAGCACCACCACATCCAGCCCCAGCAGGAACCAGTCTCTTTTCTGGTAGAACTCGTTCAACTGGATCACCAGCGCCGCCAGCGTCATCACCAGCAGGAACACCAGCGGGATCAGGGTGATCCACATGGGGCGCTTTAACCGCACCAGCATCACCGTGATCACCAGCAGCGTGAGCCCGGCGAGCAGCTGGTTGGTGGTACCGAACAGCGGCCAGATCAGCAGGCCACCGGAACCTTCGGCACCGCCGGCACCAAACGCCAGCAGGATGCAGCAGCCCACCGCCATCAACGTCGCCGGCAGCGGCCTGCCAAGCCAGTGAATACGATAGATCTCTCCGAACTCCTGGAAGATGTAGCGCTGCAGGCGCAATCCGGTATCCATGGTGGTACCGGCAAACAGCGCCGCCATCACCGTCAGGATGGTGGCGGACACTTCCGTGTCGATGCCCACACCGTTGTGCAGAATGGTGGCTCCGCCGTCTACAAATGCCTGTACCCCACCCTGGCCAAATGCGGTATACACCCCCTGCCACTCGCCGAGTGTCGCGAATCCCGCGGAGACAGCAATGATCGCCGCCAGCGCCAGCGCTCCCTCTCCCACCGAGCCGAAATAGCCCACGAAGCGGGCATCCGGCTCCCTGTCCAGCTGCTTCGATGTGGTGCCCGAAGCCACCAGGCCGTGGAAGCCGGAAATCGCCCCGCAGGCGATGGTCACAAACAATAGTGGAATCAGCGGCGGTGCGCCCTCGGGTACATTGTGGTTGATCATCGGCGCCACGACCTCGGGGCTCGCGATCAGCACCGCGCCGTACAACAGGATCAAACCCACAAACAGTTGCAGCCCGTTGATATAGTCCCGCGGCTGTAATAGCACCCATACAGGCAACAGCGAGGCGATGGCCGCATAGGCGAACAGAATCAGAATCCACGCGGCGCCATCGGACAAACCGAAAACCTGCTCCGGCAGTGAAACAGGTATGTCGGGACCGATATAGATCAGCGTGTAAAGCGCAACGACGCCGAGCAGGGAAACCAGTGCGAGATTTAACTTGAAGCGGTAAATCGCCTGACCAATCACCAGTGCCACTGCAATTGCACCCCAGATTGGCACCACCGAGGCGGGGTTCTTGATCAGCAGGCCCGCGATCACCACGCCGAACACGGCGTTGACCATCAGCAACACCAGGAATATCACGATCATGAAAATGGTACGGGCGCGCTTGCCCACCACCTGACCGGTGAGCGAACCGACGGAAAGCGCCCGATTGCGCACACTGGCCCAGATGGCACCACTATCGTGTACGCCGGCGAAAAAGATGGTACCGAGCACCACCCACAGAAATGCCGGGAGCCAGCCCCAGATCACGGCGATGGCAGGCCCCACAATGGGCGCAGCCCCTGCCACGGAAGTGAAGTGATGCCCCCAGAGTACGAATTTATTGGTGGGGACATAGTCAACACCGTCTTCAAACTCGTGGGCAGGGGTAATGAAATCCGGATCGAAACGATAAATCCGATCGGCAATAAAGCGGGAGTAAAAGAGGTAGCCCGCGGCCATGCCGCCAAGCCCGAGCAACATCAGCAAAATTGCGCTCATGCAAACTATCCCTGTTGTGCATTATTTTTTGCGCAGAGCCCTCACAGACTGGCAGCCCTCTAGAATTCACTACCCTCGCAAATTCACTGAATAGTAGCGCAGTCGCCATTTACCACACCACAATTGGCGCCGAATTCCATTTATTGGCACCAATTAATCCAATTACACCCTTAGTGTTCCACCGTGCAATACATTTCCGGTGCACCGTAGCCCCATACGATGGTGGCCTCCCCCTGATGCTCCCAGATGCTTTCGTTACGCCCGACATAGTGGCTGCCGCTGGCACTGCGCGTAACGCGCATGATCGACTCCTCCCCTTTGTAGCGGGCCAACAGTGCAGACGGCTCAGTTGCAAAATAGGTGGCGGTTACCACGAGGCCATCACACAGATAGGTCGCAGAACCTGTGATAGGTACCAACCGGTATTGAATCTGTAACTCTGAAATGCGCTGCCGGTAGCGGTCGACCACACATTGGCGCTTGTCATCCGCCTTCCAGCAATCGTTGCGCCCCTTGATCCACCCGCGCTGGCTGGCCTTGAAATATTTATCCTGCTGCGCCAATTGCGTTTTGCTGGCTGCGGCAAAGACCTCTGCCATCTGGCGGTCGAGTGCCGCGAGAGATACATCGCGACAGATCAGTTCCTCAATGGAGCTGTCCAGTTTTGCGCTGCAATCGTAGGAAGGTTTGGTGTCCGTCGGCATCGGTTGTTTGGCAAGATGGTCTTCCGCAGATTGTGCCGCCAGCGAGAACTCTACGGCATTGGGCGCCGCCTCTGAACTTAACGATGTATTTCGCTCACAGGCGGCCAATATCACTATCGCGACTAACCCGAGGGAAATCGCAATCCCACCTTTTCGTCCTGAAAATGATATCGGCATAAACTCTCCCCCTGCCAATATCGGCAGGCGCCTCTAGATCACCCCCTGCTCACGCAGGTGCCCAATTTCCTCATCATTCATGGACAACAGAGAGTGCAAAAGTTCTTCCGTGTGCTGCCCGAGTACCGGGGGTGCCTGCTCGTATTCCAGGGCTGAAGCAGAAAATCCCAGCGGATTACGTACCGTTTTGACTTTACCCGCAACCGGGTGTTCCTGTTCGACCACCATGCCCCGCGCCTGCACCTGGGGATCCGCAAACACCTGCGCCAGGTTGTTGATCGGCCCACAGGGCACGTGGGCATCACTCAGTTTTTCCAGCCACCAGGCCGCGGGCTGCTGGCGGGTCGCCTGCTCAATCAGCGGCACCAGTTCATCGCGTGCCTGCACCCGTGCGTTATTGCTGGCATACGCCGGGTTTTGCGCGATCTCATCCAGCCCTGCGATGGCGCAGAATTTCTGAAACTGGGCATCGTTGCCCACCGCCAGCATGAAGTAACCATCGCTCGCGGGCACCGCCTGATAGGGAACGATATTCGGATGTGCGGTGCCCTGTCGTTCGGGACTTTTCCCGGAGGTGAGATAGTTCTGGGCCTGATTGGCAAGCCAGGCCACCTGGGTATCCAGCAGCGCCAAGTCAATCTGCTGGCCCTCGCCAGTTCTGTCGCGGTGGATTACCGCGGCGAGAATTCCGGAAACCGCGTACATGCCGGTCATCAGGTCCGCCACCGCAACCCCCACTTTTTGCGGTCCGGCGCCGGGCTGCCCCTCGGGTACACCGGTCAGGCTCATCAAGCCGCCCATACCCTGGATCATCGCGTCGTAGCCGGCACGGTTGGCATAGGGGCCAGTCTGGCCGAAGCCGGTAATTGAGCAGTAGATGACCTTCGGATTCACTGCGCGCACGGCGTCGTAATCGAGTCCGTACTTTTTAAGGCCACCCACCTTGTAGTTTTCCAGCAGCACATCGCACTGCTTTGCCAGCGCAAGCACCAGCTGCTGCCCCTTGGGGCTGGTGATGTCCACCGTAATGGATTTCTTACCGCGGTTGGCGCACAGATAGTAGGCCGCCTCATTGGTTTCCTCACCGGCCTGATCCTTCAGATAAGGAGGCCCCCAGTGACGGGTGTCGTCGCCCTTTTGTGGACGCTCAACCTTGATGACTTCAGCCCCGAAATCCGCCAGCACCTGGCCGGCCCAGGGGCCCGCCAGAATCCGACTGAGATCGAGAACCTTGAGGTGTGCCAGCGGACCGGCCATAACTACCGCCTTATTAAAAAAGTGATCACAAATATAGATGCGTACACTACCAGCCCTGCGGCAATAAAACAGGTACCAATTGGTCTAAAACTGGAACAGACGTACACTTCTCGTCAACGCAAACCGCATTAGTGAATCCAAAATAACCGATAACAGGATAGCGAGATGGCCGACACCGCAATGAACGAGCAGCAACAAGTGCCCACGGAGAAAACGCCCGAATTTCGCAGTTTTCGCGACTTCTACCCCTACTACCTGAAAGAGCACAGCAACCTGACCTGCCGCCGGCTGCATTTCGTCGGCACCAGCCTGGTGATCGCCCTGCTGGCGACGGCGCTGATCACCGGCCAGTGGTGGTATTTCGCTGCGCTGCCTGTTGCCGGATATGGCTTCGCCTGGATCGGGCATTTCTTTTTCGAACACAACCGCCCCGCCACCTTCAAGCATCCGTTCTACTCACTGTGGGGCGATTTCGTGATGTACAAGGATATGTGGCTGGGCAATATCGAGCGCTAAGGCTGCCTATTCACCACTCAGTCCATATTTACGCAATTTATTGGCAACGGCGGTGTGGGAAATACCCAGCCGCCGCGCCAGCTCCCGGCTGGAATGCTGTGCGGGCGGCGTTTCTGCCAGCATTTCTGCGAGAATTGCCCGTTCCACTTTCTCCATCTGCTCCGGCAGGCTCAACCCCCGCCCCCAGTCTCTCCACGGCAATTCTTCCGTCGCCGGTTCATCCGGAAAATCCTCAGGCGCGAGCACACTGCCACCCCGCCCCCGCAAATGAGCAAAAGCAGCCTGTAGATATTGAGAGAGCCCAATCAGGTTGGTCGGCCAGTCTCGCAGTTTGAGCATGTGTACGACGTCTTCCAGCAGTGGGCCATCGACCTCACCAAGTTCACGCTGGATCAGTGCAGCAAACCGCCCGATCACCGGCCGCATTGCGCGCAGCGGCGGCAGGTTAACCTGGTTCGCGTCAAACAATTGCTGCAGCGGACGCTGCAGGCTGTCGAGAGACCGTGCCGATGCGATCAGCCGAGGGCGAAATCGGCCGTGAAGGATCATCTCCGCGAGACCGAGTTGCACCGCCTCCGGCGCAAGCTCCAGATCATCCACCAACAGCACCGCGGTTTCCGCCAGTGCAGCGGCCGCCGCCAGTGCCGAAGGCGTAAAGGTGGCGCCGCGGAATTGCTGCACTTGCCCGTATTCCGCCAGCGGGCTGAGATAGTAGGCCGCGCCGAGAAAAGTACTTTTGCCGGTGCCACGCTCGCCGGTGAGTAGCAGCGCTTCCCGCAACGGTGCGAGCTGCTGCAAACGCAGACAGCACTCGCGGCGCTTATCCAGATCCCACAATACACAGGGCGTGGGCGGCTCCAGGGAGGCATCCCTGTCCCGCGTCTGTTCCTGCGCCTGCAACGTCAGAACCGCACCCGCCAGTGAAGAGACTTGCCCCGGATCATCCGCCAGCGCTATGGGCGACCAGTCCAGCAGGTAATCGCGGCCACGCACGGATACCGGAAAACCGTATCGCGGCGCGGTGATCCCCCGCAGCAGCTCTTCCAGCTGCAAACGGGGCATGAAACGCTGCAAATGCATACCCGCCACCTGTCCCAGGCTTACGCCGAAGGCGCGCGCGGCCGCGAGATTGGCGGCAACAATTTGCCCCTCCCGGTCGACAGAAAGTACCGGAAAGGCTACATGACGCAGCAGGGTATCCAGCTCAAAGTGCCGGCGTTCCGAGGGAATCAGGGCAATTCGGCGCACCTTCTGCACGCCGGGAACCCGGTGTAAGGCCTTTTCTATTGACTGAAATTGCGTCACCAGCAGCCCGGGGGCAGACAAATAGACCTTATCACCACTGTCACCGCCGATCTCACCAGTGCGCACATTGATCCGGAATTCGGCAAATATCGCCATAATTTCCTGAAGGATGCCCACGCGATCACTACAGGTTATTTCTATTCTCACGGCAGACCTGTAAACAATTATTTACAGGAAGTGTAGCCAGTAGCTGACTGTAGCTTCAAGTTCTCCACCCTCCCCCCTGCCGAACCGGCCTCCGGGTGTCTAAGAATAGAGAGTACAAATAACAACAGATGAGGCGGCACATGCTGACCGCCCACAAGAGGTAACAGCCGTGAGCGTTGAAAAAGCAGCCGTGAGCGTTGAAAAGACAACCGTGAGTGCTACCAAAAAGCCCAGCAAATATGTCGCGCGTGAGCCCGACGCCAGCGGCTTCATCGAGTACACCGAACTCGAACACCAGACCTGGCAGCAGCTGATCGAACGCCAGCTGCAGGTCATACCCGGTCGCGCCTGCGACGAGTTCCTGCACGGCCTGGAGCTGCTCGACCTGCCCCGCGACCGCATTCCGCAACTGGAAGAAGTGAGCGCTGTACTGCGCCGGGAAACCGGCTGGGAATGCGCACGGGTACCGGCACTGATCGGTTTCGAAACCTTTTTCCGCCTGCTGTCTGAGCGCAAGTTCCCGGTGGCAACGTTTATCCGCACTCCGGAGGAATTCGACTACCTGCAGGAGCCGGATATCTTTCACGAGATCTTTGGCCACTGCGCCATGCTCACCAATCCGGCCTTCGCCAATTTCACACAGAACTACGGCGAACTGGGGCTGAATGCCTCCCCCAAAGAACGCGCCTACCTCGCACGCCTCTACTGGTTCACCGTGGAGTTCGGGCTGTTGAATACCAAAGATGGGCTGCGCATTTACGGCGGCGGTATTCTCTCCTCACCGAAAGAAACCCTCTATGCACTGAGTGATGAGCCGGTACGCGCAGACTTTGATGTGGTGGATGCATTGCGCACGCCCTACCGCATCGACATCGTACAGCCCATCTACTACGTGCTGCGTAACCTTGAGAACCTGCAGCAGCTTACCGAGATCGACCTGATGGCGCGTGTGCGCGAAGCCATGGCCGCTGGCCTGTACGAGCCCATGTTCCCACCGAAGGAAGCCGCCTGATTCTTCAGGACAATTTTCCAATATCTCCCTGTTGATTGGCCGGGCATCGCCCGGCCTTTTTTGTTGCCTGCATAGCGCAGAGAAAATTCCACTACTGACACCCCGGAACTGAGATTATCGTTACCAGCAAGACACGGGGCACAGCAAAGGATTCTTCCGAGGCTCACCAAAGTCGGATCTCGCTGCGCCCTCCAAAATTACTGGGGTATTTTGTTGCTACGGATAGCGGAATGGATACGCTTCATGGAACCGATCCCCGCGTTTTCGGGAGATATGTAGAACTATGTCCTCACTCGACGCGATTGATCGACAACTTCTTGCCATCCTCCAATCTGATGTTAGTCTCTCCATCGAAGAGCTGGCCGAGCGCGTGGGTCTTACCAAAACCCCGTGCTGGCGCCGGATACAGAAATTGGAGAAAAGCGGCATCATTCGCCGCAAGGTCGCACTGCTGGATGCTGAAGTCCTCGGACTGCCGGTATCGGTGTTTGCCCAGGTAAAAACCAACCAGCACAGCGCGGAATGGGCGGAGTCCTTTTCCAGTGCCATGGCCGACCTGCCAGAAGTGGTGGACTGCTACCGCATGGCGGGCGACTACGACTACATACTCCGTGTGGTCGTCAGCGACGTGGCCTCCTATGACCGCTTCTACAAAAGGCTGATCGCCCACTCGGGCATCTCCGATGTAGCCTCCAATTTCGCCATGGAGCAGATCAAAAGCACCACCGAACTGCCCATACCGCCGGGAGAATAACCCCAGCTCAAATACTGATAAATTTGCCCGCGGTTGATCCCGCGGGCGCAGTCATTTGAGGTTGCCATGTCCGCAAACGGTTCACTAGAAATCGATAACAAAACCGAATCCTTGCTTCAGCGTATTCGCGACAACGTCATCGGCGAACGCATGCCGATGCAGACCCCGTTCGGGCAGCGACCGCTGATTTACGCCGACTACACCGCATCCGGCCGTGCACTGACTTTTATCGAGGATGCGATTCGCAACCGCGTGCTCCCTTGGTACGCCAACACCCACACCGAGACCTCGGCCACCGGGCGCCAGACCACTGCGTTCCGCGAGCAGGCGCGCGCGGCCATTCGCAAGTCCGTGAATGCGAGCGATGATCACGCGATTATTTTCTGCGGTGCCGGCGCAACCGCTGCGGTCAACCGCCTGGTGGACTCCCTCGGCCTGCGCGCCGACTGCTACAGCAGATTCGGCGGCAGCGCCGGACTGATTCCGGAAGACAAGCGCCCGGTGGTTTTTATCGGCCCCTACGAGCACCACTCCAACGACCTGCCCTGGCGGGAGTCCATTGCCGACGTGGTCACCATCCCGCTGGATGCCGCTGGCGGAGTCGACCTTGAAGCCCTGCAAAATGCCCTCGACCAGTACGCCGATCGCCCGCTGAAGATCGGCAGCTTTTCCGCCGCCTCCAACGTCACCGGCATCCGTACCGATGTAGACGCCGTCACCCGCCTGCTGCACAAGAACGGCGCCCTCTCCTTCTGGGACTATGCCGCGGCAGCGCCCTATGTAGGAATTGACGTACGCGGCGAAGATGAACTCAGCAGTAAAGACGCCCTGTTTATCTCCCCGCACAAATTCGTCGGCGGTCCCGGCACCCCCGGCCTGCTGATCGTGCGCCGCTCACTGCTGCCGCAAAACCAGCCCTCCGTCACCGGCGGCGGCACGGTGTCCTGGGTAAGTCCGGGAAGACACACCTACCTGCCGGCGGGCGAACGCCGTGAAGAAGCCGGCACCCCGGCCATCGTGGAATCCGTGCGTGCCGGCATGGCGTTTGCGCTAAAAGACCAGGTGGGCGCCGATGTCATCGAAGCGCGCGAAGCCCACTGGCTCGACCGCGCCTTCGCGCGCTGGAGCGGCAACGAGAACATCCAGATCCTCGGCGGCACTGAAGCGGAACGGGTCAGCATCGTCTCCCTGCACCTGCTGCACGACGGCAAGCCGCTGCATCACGGTTTCGTCGTCGCCCTGCTCAACGACCTGTTCGGCATCCAGGTCCGCGGTGGCTGCTCCTGCGCGGGCCCCTACGGGCACCATTTGCTGCACCTCACCGACGAACAGAGCACCGCCATCGAACAACTGGTGAGCGAAGGCGAGAGTATCCTCAAGCCGGGCTGGGTGCGCTTGAACTTCAACTATTTCCTCGATGAAGAAACCGTCGACTACCTGATCGACGCCATCGAACTCATCGCTGAATTCGGCCACCGCATGCTGCCCTACTACCAGTACGACACAGCACACGGGGTGTGGCGTTACCAGGGCGAGAAAGCGAGCGATCCGTTTGCACTGTGCTTTGAAACCGACATTTCAGCGCCGACCAAGGTGGCAACTCCGCTGGAGGAATTTATTCAGCAGGCCCGCCCGATTCTGGAAAACCCACCGGGAGAAATTTGCGAACAGCCGATCCTGTCTGAGAAAGGTGAGAGTTTGCGCTGGTTTAAACTTTAATTTTTCGAACAGCCCGATAGTTAACGAAGTGCAAAACTCAGAATCGAAGGCCGAGTAGCGGGTACCCCTTTTCAGAAGCGTCGCAAACAGGGATGTTTGCGACGCAGCGTACAGGGATGTATTCACCGCGGTTCTGAAAAGGGGTACTCGCTGCTTGGCCGCCCCAGAAACCAGATAGAACCACCACTCACAAATGCAGGCGGGACATTGAAAACCCATACAAACCCCGCCCATAATGCCTGAACAACGAAATTCTCCAGTCTGCTACAAGGATGCGCAGTGCCCGAGACCTCCCTGTTCCAGTCGTTTTTCCTGATTTTCACCGGCGCCGCCATCGTCGCCTCGCTCGCCCTATGGGGCCGGCAACCACTGCTTGTCGCCTATATCGCCCTCGGCGTACTTCTCGGCCCCTCAGCCCTCGGCGTCATCGACAACGTCGAACTCATGGCAGAGATGTCCAACATCGGCATCATCTTCCTGCTGTTCCTGCTCGGCCTCGACATGCAGCCCAAGGCGCTCATTTCCGTACTGCGCAAAGCCACCTTCGTTGGCCTGATAAGCTCCGCCATTTTCCTCGGCCTGGGCTACGCCATCGGCAGATTGTTCGGATTCACCAGCACCGAATCCTGGGTGATCGGCATGGCCATGATGTTCTCCAGTACCATCATCGGCATCAAACTCCTGCCCACCACGGTGCTACACCATAAACACCTCGGCGAAATGATGGTCGGCCTGCTGCTGTTCCAGGACTTCGTCGCCATCACCTGCCTGATGATTTTATTGAGCGGCAGCACCGGCTCCGTGGACTTCACCCAACTGGGTATCTCCTTTGCCGCGCTGCCCCTGCTGATCGCCGTTGCCTGGGGTGCGGTACGTTATGTGTTGCAGCCGCTGCTGGCAAAATTCGACCGTTTTCACGAATACGTGTTTCTGCTGGCGCTGGGCTGGTGCATGGGACTTGCGGAACTGGCGGAAATCATGGGCCTGTCGCGGGAAATCGGCGCGTTTATCGCGGGTATCACCCTCGCCACCAGCCCCATTTCCCAGTACATCGCGATCAGTCTTAAGCCGTTGCGCGACTTCTTCCTGATTCTGTTTTTCTTCAGCCTCGGCGCACAATTCCATCTGGAGATGATCCCCCAAATCGCGCTGCCCGCTCTGGTGACGGCCATCGCAGTACTGGTAATAAAGCCGGTAGTATTCCGCTACCTCTTGGGGCAGCAGAGTGAGCGAAATATTCTCGCGTGGGATATCGGCTTTCGCCTCGGGCAGATCAGCGAGTTCTCGCTGTTGATTGCGTATCTGGCGATGAGCCAGCAATTGATAGGCAGCGCCGCTTCACACCTGATTCAGGCAACGGCAATCCTTACCTTCCTGGTTTCTTCGTATATCGTGGTTTTGAATTTTCCCAACCCCATTGCGATCAAGGACCATTTGCGCAGGGATTAACTTTGAATTGAACGGAAATTGCTGGGTATGGGTTTTCGAAAGCGTCGGCGACAGGGACGTCGCCGACGGAACGATAGACTCAAAGCCTCTACTAAGTCGAAGAGTTCGCAAGAGCTCGGCCTTTCAAAAGGCCAAACAACACCGGAATATCACGGGAAAACATCAGATACAGACACGGCACCAGCAACAGGGAAATGGTGGTAGCAGCAAGGATTCCGTAGCCCAGTGAAATCGCCATCGGAATCATGAATTTCGCCTGCACCGAAGTTTCAAAAATCATCGGCATCAGGCCACAGAAGGTAGTTACCGTGGTCAAGATAATCGGACGGAATCGGCGGGAGGCCGCGGCCTTGATGGCGTCGGTGATGGGTACACCCTCCTCCCGCAACCGGTTGCCGTACTCGATCATCACCAGCGTATCGTTGATCACAACCCCCGCCAGCGCCACCATCCCCAGAATGCTCACCATACTGAGTCCGTAGCCCATTAGCAGGTGGCCCAGCAGGGCACCGATCACCCCGAACGGAATTGCCACCATCACCGTGAGCGGCTGGATATAGCTCTTCAGCGGAATGGCCAGCAGGAAATACAAGATCGCCAGCGTCAGCGAAAACGTCACCGCCAGGGAAGAAAGCCCCTCCCGCTCTTGCGCCTGGCGCCCCTCGTAGGAAATCGACAAGCCTGGATACTGTGCCCGCAACTGCGGCATCACACTCAGGTTTAACTCATTGATCACCAGTGCCGCCTGATCTGCCGGGTCCACATTGGCCGTGACCGTCATTACCCGCCGCCCCTCGCGACGATTAATGGTGGCATAGGCGCGCCCCTGGTCGATTTGCACCAGATCCGGCAGCGGTAACCACAGGCCATTACCAGCGCGGATCATGATGCTGTTGACATCATCCAGCGTCACCCGCTCCTCTTCCGGCAAGCGCACCATCACCTTCACCTGGTCGCGCCCGCGCTGCTGGCGGAAGGCTTCGGCCCCGTACAGTGAGGCGCGCAGCTGACGACCGATATCCTCCGCAGTAAGGCCGAGGCTCTTGGCGGTGTCGGTGAGGGTCAGGTCCAGCTGGCGCTTGCCCTGGGAAACACCGGCGTCGATATCTCCCACTGACGGGAAGCCTTTCAGCGCTTCCGCCAGCTGCGTTGCCGCCTGCTCGAGCAGATCCGTATCCGTATGCCGCAACTCCACCGTCAACGCCGGTCCGGCTCCTGGGCCGCCGCGGTCACTGGCAAAGCTGGAACTGAGGGAGCCCGGTACCGGCCCCACCGCGCGACGCCAGCGCATGACGAATTCGCCGGTCGAAATGCTGCGCTGATCACCCGGGGTGAGGTACACGTCCACCTGTACCGAGTCGTTGCGAATCAGTCCGCGCATGCCGATAAACACACCGTCGCGACCGGTCTCTTCCAGAATCTGATCCGCCGCGCTCATGATCTGTTTGCGCGCGCGATCCAGCTGGGCCTCCGCGGTGCCCGGCGGGAAGGTAACTTCCACACGGCCGGAATCCCGCTCCACCTTCGGCATCAGGGTAAAGCCCATGCGCCCACTGGCCGCGTAACCGGTCATCACAATCAGGATTGCAATGGATACCGCGATCGTGATGTACCGGTGCCGCACACACAGGTCCAGCGTCGGCTTGAAGCGCCTTTCCACAAAACGGTCGAGGCTGCGCGCAATCATTTTCTGGCGGGCGGCGAAGCGACGCGCCGCACGGCTCTTGTGACCCCGCCTGGAGTACGCCAGGTGCGCCGGCAGGATAAACAGCGCTTCAATCCAGGAGATCGCAAACACCGTGCCCACCACAAACGGGATTACACCAAAAATCTTGCCCATAAAACCGGGCAATTCAGTGAGCGGGAGAAACGCGACGATATTGGTGAGGATGGCAAACGTCAGCGGTACCGCTACCTGCCTTGCACCGGCGATCGCGGCCTCGAAGTTGTTGTAGCCCTGCTGGCGCCACTCGTGAATGTTTTCACCGGCGATGATCGCATCATCCACCACGATGCCGAGCGCGATGATGAACGCGAACATGCTCACCATATTGATGGAAATATCCATCGCCGGCAGGAATAGCAGCGCCCCCAGGAAACTGGTCGGAATACCCAGGGTTACCCAGAATGCGAGTCGCAATTCAAGAAATGCCCCGAGTACCACGAACACCAGCAACAACCCGAGAAACCCATTTTTCAGCAACAGCGCCAGGCGCTCCTTGAAAATTTCCGAGTCGTCGTCGCGCACACTGACATGAATGCCCGGCGGCAGGTTTTCGCGCAGTTCATCCAGCACCTCATGGGTGGCGTCACTGACGCTCATCGGCGTCTGGTCGCCGATGCGAAACACATTGATGCCCGCTGCCGGCTCGCCGTTGAACACCATGTTGCGCGGTTCATCCACCAGCGCGTCGCGAATGGTGGCGACATCCCGCAGGCGCACGGTACCGCCGCCCTCACTGCGGGCCACAGCAATATCGCCGAACTGACGCGCCCAGTCCTTGCGCTCGGTGACCCGCACCAGGATCTCTCCCGATTCGGACTTCACAGCACCCGCCGGGACATCCACCGCGGCGTTGCGCACCAGCTGGGCGATATCCGGCAGCGACAGGTTGTAGCGGCGCAGATCGTCGCGGTCTACCTCGATGGCAACTTCGTAATCCTTGACCCCGTAGGCCTCGACCTGGGTGATGTCGGGGTGCGCCTCCAGCTTGTCATACACCTGCATGACGAACTCCCGCAGGGTACGCTCGTCCATGTTGCCGTAGATGACCACATCCAGCACATCGCGCTTGCGCTCCGCCAGGCTGACCTGCGGGCGTTCGATATCGGAGGGGAAAGTACTCACCCGATCGATCGCGGCCTGAACATCCTGGAACACCTTGTTGCCATCGGCATCTTCATCGAGTTCCAGGGTAAGACTTGCACTGCCTTCACCCGCGCTGCCGCGCAATTCCTTGACCCCCTCAAGACCGGTGATCGCCTGCTCCGCAGGAACCAGCACGCCGCGCTCCACCTCCTCCGGGCTGGCGCCGGGATAGGAGATGTTCACCGTCACCATATCAAGGCTGAACTCGGGGAAGACCTCCTTCTTGATGGCAAAGGAGAAAAACAAGCCGCCAAACAGCAGCACCAGCATCAACAGGTTCGCGGTGACATGGTTGTGCGTCATCCACGCGATGGGGCCGTGCCTGGTATCCACGGGGGGGCGTTGGCGCTTATCGCTGAATTGATGGTTACTACTCATCCGCGTTCACCGTCAGTACCCGCCTTGCGGCTTTTTTCACCGGGTTCCGGCAATTCCGGTGGCTGGCTATTTTTACCGGGGCCGGCGGGTGCTGATCTCGTCGCATCAGGGCGCGGCGCGCGCGCGTCCCCGGGATTGCGCGCTTCACCCACGGTGCGGACCGGCATATTTTCAGTCACGCTGGTGAGACGTGTGGTCACCAGTGTCTCGTCACCCTTAAGGCCGCTGGCAAGAATCGCAAACTCGTTATCGAAGTGCGAAACCTCAACCGGCTGGATATGAATTTTCCCGTCCTGCACCACCCACACCTGATTGCCATCCTGCAGCGCGGTCAGCGGGATACGAACCTGCTGGCCTGCAGCGCGGCCGGTAATTTCCACTCGCGCGAGATCGTTCAGCAGGAGCTGTGGATTGGACGGGTTCTCTATACCCAGCGGATCGTCGAGCTCCACCAGCACACGCGCCAGCCGGCCCTGCTCTTCCAGCACCGGGATCACCCGCACAAAACGCCCCTCGCGGAATACGCCCTGGGGCCACTGGCTGCCACGAATGCGCACCACCGCCTTCGGGGTATTCAATTGCGGCAGCTGGCTCGCCGGCACTTCCACTTCGATCTGGAAACGGTCCGCGCCCGCCAGGGTGTACATCACTGTGCCGGGGGCGACACGATCGCCAATATCCACACTGCGGGAAACCAGTAACGCATTGAACGGTGCGGCGAGGCTGGTAAGGCGCAAGTCGCGTTCCGCCAGTTTGAGCTGAGCCTGGGCGGAATCCACGCGGGCGCGCGCGGCGGCCAGCTGCGGTTCGCGTAGTACCAGCGACCGGTCTGCGTCCGGCAGCGTGTCACCCAACAGCTCAAACTCTTCCTGCGCCACCTGGCGCTGGCCCTGCTCCTGCTGCAGTTCCGCTCGGCGCTCGGCCAGGGTACTGCGCGCAGTCTGCAGCGCGAGCTGGTAGGGCTCCTGCTCGATGCGCAGCAGCACCTCACCTTTAGTCAGGGTGGAACCGGGGCCGAGATCGTAATTCAGCCATTCCACGCGGCCATCCACCTGCGGCTGCAATTCCACCAGTTCCCGCGCCGTCACTTTACCCAGTGCGCGGATAGTGAGCGGGAATTGCCCGTACTCAGCGCTGGCGATATCCACGGTCAGTGGCGGCGCCTTGCGCTCGCCCCGCTGCATCGTCGGTTTCTCACGCAGCAGCCAGTTGGACATCAGAGATGCCAGCACGATCAGCAGCACCGGAACGGCAATACTCCAGTTGATCTTTTTCAGTAACGCATGCTGTGCCATTAGTTATTCTCCACCCGGTAAACTTCCAGCTCTACCGCCGAGGGCTCGGGCAGATCGACTGTCGGCAATCCCCCAGAAAGCGCGCGGTACAGTGTTACCCGGTTTTCCAGCAGTTCGCGGCGCGCCGTCAGCAGCTGCCGCTCGAGTGATTGTTGATTATTGGTTGCCGACAGCACGTTGAGAAAATCCACGGTGCCACGGCCATAGGCCCGTCGCTGGCGCACAGTAATCTGGTCCGCCAGTTGCGATCGTGTTTCGAGATGTTGCAGGCGCTCGCGAATGGCCTGCTCGTTGATCAGCGCCTGCTCCACTTCCGACAGCGACTGCATCACCGCGGTGCGAAACGCGGCCCAGCGCTCCTGCTCCACCGCTTTCTGCTGGCGCTGTGCGGCGGCGAGGTTGCCTCCATCGAAGATCACCCCATCGAGTGCGGCGCTGAAATTCAGCAGCCAGTCCTCGGTAATATCCGCAAGCGAGCGGCCGCCGCCATTGAAAAACAGGCTGAGCGTCAGTGCCGGCAGTCGCTCTGCCCAGGCCTGATCCGCCAGGTAGTGCCCCTGCAGCAGTTCGCGCTGGGCGCGGCGCACATCCGGTCGGCGCAACAGCAGTTCCGATGGTACGCCGGTAGCGGGCAGAGCCGGCAGGCCTGGCAGCGATTCACGCTGCAGTACAAACGCCGGCAGCCCTTCCGCGCTGGTACCGAGAAGCGCCGCCAGCTGGGTAAGAAGAATCTGTGTATCCGCACGGCTCTGATCCAGTTCCTGCAACGACTGCTGTACCAGTTGCCGCTGCTGCAAAACGTCCGCGGCGGCACCCACACCGCCGCCAAAGCGCAGCTCCAGTGCGCGCAGGGTTTTGCGGTTGATCTCGAGCTGCTGCTCCAGCAACTGCTGCTGCCCCCTGGACTCCTGCAGTTGCAACCACAGGCCGGTCACTTCTGCCACCAAGGTCAGCGCCGCGACCTGCAGGTTGTCCTGCTGGGCCAGGCGCCCGGCCTCCGCCGCGCGCGCACCGCTGCGCACCCGGCCCCAGAGATCGATCTCATAGCCGGCGGCGAGACTCCCGCTCCAGCTGTTGCCCTCATTCTCGCCACCGGAAAAATCAAAACCATCGGCAGAAGAGCGCCGCTGCTCGGTGTTATCCAGGGAACCGGTGAGACGCGGCCAGAATCCGCTGCGGGCCTGCGCGGCCGCCGCATCCGCCTGCTGCAGGCGCCAGTAGGTAGCCTGCAGGTCGGGATTGGTGGCAAGCGCAATGCTCACCAGCTGGTCGAGTTCGCTGTCGCCAAAGCTCTGCCACCAGCGCTGATCCTGGGCAAGTGAGCCGGAAGCGCTAAACTGCCCCGGCAATCCGAGGGTCTGTTGCGGCAGGTCTGGCGGCAGCGACGGCGTGCTGCATCCCGCCAGGGACAGTGCACCCACAAACCCGCCGAATACGGCCAATTTCGGCAAAATGCCCATAGTTTTAATTCGATATAACTGCATTTTTTTTCATTATCGAAATTTCACCGGGAGCGCCAAGACGTTTTACGTTTGTTTACCTCCCGACCGAAAAGCACTCACCAGAGAAAATGTGGTGATTCGCCCTCACAAAAAAGTGATCACATTCTCGAAGT
Source organism: Microbulbifer sp. (assembly GCF_036563125.1). GTDB lineage: Bacteria > Pseudomonadota > Gammaproteobacteria > Pseudomonadales > Cellvibrionaceae > Microbulbifer. The sequence continues at coordinate 31,900 of NZ_DATCMV010000084.1, read as the reverse complement.
CGGCGACCATGTCGGTTATGATGACCCGGTATTCAAGTGGCTTCGGCGCCCCCCAACCGCGCGATGGCGGCAGTTTGCCACCGAGCGAGGTGAGGAGTCGCCGGCCATTTGCCTAAGATTGCTAGAAGAGAGATGGGCTGCCGGAAATTCACGGTGAACGCCCGAAATCCGAAAACTACCAAACCGCACGGACCCGAACCATGAGTAAGAACCAGCCTTTGGCACACTGGGACGACATTCTCCTGCTGGATCGACAGCTGAGCGATGAAGAGCGCATGATCCGCGACACCGCCCGCGAGTACTGTCAGTCAAAACTGATGCCGCGAGTGCTTGAAGCCAACCGCCACGAGATTTTCCACCGCGAAATCATGAATGAGATGGGCGAACTCGGTTTGCTGGGTTCCACCATCGAAGGTTATGGCTGTGCTGGCCTCAACTATGTGTCCTACGGCCTGGTGGCACGGGAGGTTGAGCGCGTCGACTCTGGCTACCGCTCCGCCATGAGCGTGCAGTCGAGTCTCGTCATGCACCCAATTTATGCCTACGGCAGCGAGGCCCAGAAAGAAAAGTACCTGCCGAAACTCGCCACCGGTGAGTGGGTTGGCTGCTTCGGCCTCACCGAACCGGATGCCGGTTCTGACCCCGCCGGGATGAAGACCCGCGCGAAAAAAGTCGACGGCGGCTACCGCCTCACCGGCGCCAAGATGTGGATCACCAACAGCCCCATCGCCGATGTGTTTGTGGTATGGGCGAAGGATGACGAAGGCGATATCCGCGGCTTCGTACTGGAGAAAGGCATGGAGGGCCTGAGCGCGCCGAAAATCGAAGGCAAGTTCTCCCTGCGAGCGTCCATCACCGGTGAAATCGTGATGGATAACGTGTTCGTTCCCGAAGACAACCGTTTCCCGGACATCAAAGGCCTGGGCGGCCCCTTCGGCTGCCTGAACCGCGCCCGCTACGGTATTTCCTGGGGTGCCCTGGGGGCCGCAGAATTCTGCTGGCACGCCGCGCGCCAGTATGGCCTCGACCGCAAGCAGTTCGACAAGCCGCTGGCCCAGACTCAGCTGTTCCAGAAAAAGCTCGCGGATATGCAGACCGAAATCGCGCTGGGCCTGCAGGGTTCGCTGCGCGTCGGCCGCTTGATGGACGAGCAGAAATCCAGTTTTGACCCGACGATGATTTCCCTGGTGAAACGCAACAACTGTGGCAAGGCCCTGGACATCGCCCGTGTCGCCCGCGATATGCACGGCGGCAACGGTATCTCCGACGAATTCCACGTGATCCGCCACGCGATGAACCTGGAAGCGGTCAATACCTACGAGGGTACCCACGATGTGCACGCGTTGATTCTGGGGCGTGCGCAGACCGGGTTGCAGGCGTTTTTCTAAGCCGTCTGGCCATTACCACTTCGCGAGATGCGAAGGTACTGATACCGGGTGCAGTCTTGTGAGACCTTCACCGCCATGGATGGCGGTGCAGAGCCCCCAGGGATGGGTATACGGCGTGTCTCACAAGACTGTACCCGGTAGCAGTACCGCCCCAACGTTTGTTAGAGCCTCTGTGCGCTCTGTACCTTGCCCCCAAGTCGCACCATAATCTTGCGCTGACCGAAAACTCACGCGCGAAAAATTTCCATGGAACAACTGCTTTACTGGTGCGACCTGATCGGCATCGTCGTTTTCGCCTTTACCGGCGTACTGGCCGCCGGGCATAAGCAGATGGACCTGTTCGGTGCGGTGGTGCTCGCCTGTGTAACCGCCGTCGGTGGCGGTACCACCCGCGACATGATCCTGAACGTGCCGGTATTCTGGCTCGCCGACAGCTATTACCTGTGGATTGCCGTTGCCACCGGTGTCATCAGCTTCTATCTCATCCGTTACCTGCAGGTACCCATGCGCCTGCTGATGATCGCCGACGCCGCCGGACTCGCCGTGTTTGTGGTGATCGGCACCCAGAAAGTGCTCGACCTCGGCCACTCCCCCGCCATCGCCATCGTTATGGGCGTGATCACCGGCACCTTTGGCGGCCTGATCCGGGACATTCTCTGCGGCGACATCCCCCTGCTGCTGCGCCGTGAAATTTATGCCACCGCGGCCTTGAGTGGCGCCACCGCTCTGGTGATACTGGACGACATCGAAGTGCTGCCCGGCAAGGCCGTGGTGGCGATTGCGGTGCTGGTTACCCTGTGCATCCGCCTTGCGGCACTGCGCTGGAACCTGTCAGCGCCCATTGCCCGTATCGGTCCGAAACCCGGCGTTTAGGCCCAGAAACCCTGTAATCAGGGAATAATCCGCCCGTGTAACCCCGGCACTACCTGACCGGCGATCCATCAATCCAGATTTTCCAGATTATGTCCGCACGTTTCTTCCCCGCCACCCTGCTTCTCTCTTTGACCCTGCTGCTTGCGGCCGGCTGTGCGCCGGAAGAACAGGCGCAGGTGACAAACCCGAACCGGCTGATCCCCAAACCCTGCTGGTTTGAGACCGAGAACAACTGGCCGACCACCCAGTGCTACATGATGGAAGTGCCGGAGAACCATGCCAAACCCGCAGGACGCAAGATCCAGTTTCCGGTGGTGCGCTTCTTCGCCACCATCACCGATCCGGACAAGGAGCCATTGCTGCACCTCGGCGCCGGTGGCCCTGGCGCCAGCATGGGACTTGAGCCGGAAAACGCCAGCGACTGGCTGTGGGTCAACTATGCCGGGATGAGTATCGAAGATGGGCGCGACCTGATCGTTATCGACCCCCGCGGTACCGGTATGGCCACGCCGAAGCTCGCCTGCGACGAATTCGTCAAGGACGCCGACCTCGCCTTCACCCGCAACCTCAGCACCGATGAAGAATCCCGGGTATTCACCTACAGCATGGAGCGCTGCTACAGCCGCCTGAGTGAAGTTGCCGACCTCGCCCAGTACAACAGCGCCACGGTAGCCAGGGATGTGGAGGCGCTGCGCCAGGCACTGGGAGTCCCCAAACTGAATCTTTACGGTGTCTCCTACGCCAGCCGCTATGCCCTCACGTTCGCACGGGATTTTCCCGACTCTGCGCGCGCCATGGTGCTGAACAGCGCCGTCTTCCCCAACATCATCTACACCCAGCAACTACCCCAGGATGTCATCGCTGCCTATCAGCGCGGCATCGACTACTGCGGCAAAAATGCCGAGTGCAGCAAGCGCTACCCGGATCTCAAACGCCGCCTGGAGGCGCTGGTACAGCAGCTGGATGAAGAGCCTCTCACCGTGGACACCAGCAATATCCACCCCGGCAAACAGTATCCCTTTGTGCTCAGCGGCCAGCGCCTGCTGCGGGTGCTGTTCCAGGCGCTGTACAACGAAAATTTCTACAAGGAATTGCCGGCGATCATCGAAGAGCTGGAAGCCGAACAGGCAGAACTGCTGAAGCCTTCCATTGCCAGTTTTATGGGACTGGTGCTCGACCCCAACTTTGGCGACGCCGCCGGTATCAGTCACTTCTGTTATGAGGAGGCACCATTTGTGGACTTCGAGCTGGCGCGCCAGTCCGCCTCCACCAGTGGCATTCTCGGCGGCTCGGTGCGCTCGGACATCGACATGTTGCAGATCCAGTGCCGCATCTGGGCCATTCCCTCGGCCCCGCTACTGGAATCCCGCGCCATCAAAACCGAGATCCCGGCACTGGTAATGCACGGTGCACTGGACCCGGTACTGTCCGCGGACGACGCCAATAGCGCGCGTAAAAAGCTCCCGAATCACCAGTGGCTGCTGTTTCCCCTGCTTGCCCATGACGTGATTTCCGCGAGCGATTGCGCAGAACAGGCCGCGGCCGCTTTCCTCGATCACCCGGATCAGTCGGTTGTGGAAACCGCAGCCAGCTGCCGCAGTGAAGAGCTGGCGCGCCAGGCCGAGCTGGAACAGAAAATCGCGGAACTGGAAGCCGAGCGCGCGCGGGAGGAATCCCAGCCCGAGGCCAAACAAGGCGAGCAGACAGCAAAGTCAGACGCCGGTGTTTTACCGGGAGAAAAGACGGAGACAGAGAGCGAACCACCCCGCCATCAGACGCCGACGGGCAGCCGGTATTCAGAAGCACACTGAGGCTGGACAAATTCATTGCTGCGGCTTAATTTGGCCCCACAACGACGATAAAAAGCAGTAGCTATGAACTATCAGGGTGTCATCGAAGTTTCCGAACTGGCCGAGTGCATTCACCTGCAGGGCCGGAATCCGGCGCAACCAGGCAGTGAGCTGGTTATTCTCGACTGCCGTTACGACCTGGCGGATGCCAGCGCCGGAGAAAACGCTTTCCTTGAAGGACATATTCCGGGTGCGCGCTATGCCAGCCTGCACCGGGACCTGTCTGCACCCTGCGCCCGCTACGGCGGCCGCCACCCTTTCCCCTCCGCCCATCAGTTTGCCGAATTCGCTCGCGCTGCTGGAATTTCCAGCAATACCCAGGTAGTGGTATACGACGATCAGCGCTTTGCCTTTGCCGCGCGCGCCTGGTGGCTGCTGCAACACTTCGGCCATCAGCGGGTTGCAATGTTAAACGGCGGATTCCGCGCGTGGAAAAATGCGGGACAGCAAATAGTCGAAGGTGCTGCGGACGAGCCAACACACGGCGATTTCACTGCCGCGGCAAAAGCAGACGAACTGCTGCATTACGAAGATATCTATGCGCACCTGGACAATCTGCCCTGGCAACTGGTGGACGCCCGCGACTACAAGCGTTTCCAGGGTGTAGAAGAGCCGATCGACCCCATCGCCGGACATATTCCCGGCGCCGTTAACAAGCCCTGGCAGGCCATTACCAACGACGAAGGTTTTCTCAAGCCACTGGCGGAACTACGTGAGCACTGGCAGAGCATCCCGGCGGACGACGAGATCGTGTGTTACTGCGGTTCAGGGGTGACAGCCTGTGTGAACCTCTTCTCCCTCAACCTGATCGGACGCGAGGCCCGGCTTTACCCGGGCAGCTGGAGCGACTGGTGCGCACACATCCTGTATCCGCGCACCGAATCAGCGGGTGCCTGATCAGCGCAGTAGGCAGGCGCCGGTGCCGGCAAGGCCACAGTAGCCACCCGGGTTCTTTGCCAGGTACTGCTGGTGGTCTTCTTCGGCGTAGAAAAATTCCGGCGCTGGGCAAATCTCAGTGGTAATCGCGCCAAAACCTTTTTCCGCCAGCGCCTGCTGGAACGCCGCTTCCGATTCCCGGGCCATGGCCAGCTGCTCATCGCCATAGGTGTAGATGCAGGAGCGGTACTGGGTACCCAGATCATTGCCCTGTCGCATTCCCTGGGTCGGGTCGTGCTCCTCCCAGAAGTGCCGCAGTAGCTCCCCGTAACTCACCTTGGCGGGATCAAACACCACCAGCACCACTTCCGCGTGGCCAGTGCCGCCACTGCATACTTCGCGGTAATTCGGATTCGGGGTATGGCCACCCGCGTATCCGGCGGCAGTGACGTAAACGCCATCCACTTCCCAGAACAACCGCTCTACGCCCCAGAAGCAGCCCATACCGAACACCGCCTGCTGCAAACCCTGCGGGAACGGTGGCTTCATCGGGTGGCCGGAAACAAAATGCACGCCGCTAATAGGCATGGAATCCGCACGCCCCGGTAAAGCTTCTTCTGCGGAGGGAATCTGGGATTTGTCGTAATGCATCGCGAACCTCAAAAATAATGTTGTGGGGGCCACTGAAAAACGTAGCGAGCGAGTGACTGGTAGTGGCCGCCGGAGCGCAACAACCGGAGCGTACTTAAAGTACGTGAGGATTGTGAGCACCGCCGGACGCTGCCAGGCACTTGCGCAGTAGTTTTTCGGTGGCTCCCTAGGCGCAGGCGTGCAGGATACAGCCTTTGGCTTTGATCGGGCGCTGAGTCTGCCACTCGAAATAACCGGCGTCGAGCTTTTCCACTGCGCGCTCGGCCAGCTGACGGAACGGTGGCCGTCCGGGATCGACCAGCACTATGCGGTCAACACCGGCTCGCAGTGCACGGCGTGTCAGATTGAATAGCGGCGCCTCAAGCTTGTCCCAGAAGCAGATATCGGTTCCGATGACCGCGTCGAATTCTTTCAAGGCTGCCTCCGTCACCTTTTCATAACGGCAATGCCAGGTTTGGATCTCCACACCATTGAGCTCAGCGTGATATTGCGCAAACGGAAATACCGACGAGTCCGCATCCAGCGACGTCACCTTGGCATCAAAGGCTTTGGCACAAAAGATCCCACCCAGCCCCCAGCCACATCCCAGATCCAGAACCCGCGCGCCCTTAATCAGTGGATTCTTCGTCAGGTAATCCATGGTCAGGCAGGAGCTTTTCCAGAACTTGTTTCCGTGCAGGCTCGCATCCCCCGCCTCCCGTCGCAACCGGCGCATATCCGGGTGCGCATTTTTGCGCACTGTCAGGCCGAACATTTGTCGACTGAGAGAGTTGTCTTCTGCCAAAGCAATAGCCTCCTCGGCTTTACCGTTTTCCGATTGTTAATTTGGCGCAACATGATGACATTTCAAGCCGCAGCGCCCGAGAATGTTTAATCCGCGTTATCAGCAGCATATTCGACCAAAAAAAAGCTCTCACTGCCAATTATGTGCAGTGCATCGTTTTCCTCACCCCCGGCTTACTGGCTGTTCTATTTTTGCAAGTGACGAAAATTCTGTGCAGTACCGACGCCCGATGTAATGCGACGCCTGCAAGCAAGAGACCAGGGCATGAACAAAAAAATCCATCGGCAGCTACTGGCTGCGGCAATCATTGCCGCAGCGTCCAGTGCCCAGGCAGTGCCGATCTACCAATCCAATCAGGTAACCCTGTATATGGAGGGGTATTTCACCGCGCATATGGTGAACAGCTTCGGCGATACCCAAATGCAGGACGGCGCCTCACGGATTCGCATCGGTCTGCATGTGCCCGCCTACGATGAGTGGGACACGGGCTTTAATGTCGAATGGGGTGTCAGGGCCATCAATTCCGCCCGCAATGTGGTGATCCAGGGCGACCAGCAGGTGGCGCCGGGCGACGAACGCCAGCCGCTCTACCTGCGCCAGGGACACGGATTTTTCAAACACCCCAAATGGGGTGAATTCTCCCTGGGCAAACAGTGGGGCGTGTATTACGAAGTAACCTATATCACGGACTGGTACAACGTATCCGGGGGTCTCGCCAGCGGCACCTATTCACTGGGAACAGACGGCGGTGTCACCGGTTCCGGCCGTGCCGACAGCGCCATCGCCTGGCGCAAGTCGTGGGATTTTGAATCGGGTGAATTCAAGATCGGCATGCAATACGCCGCCCACGTGGCAGACCTGGAAATCAGCGTCGATGACATCGCCGGCCCCGATACCCTTATGGTATGCCCACCGGGCGATTGCGAATACGGCATAAGTCACGGCATTGCCGCCGTTTACCGGGCCAATATTGGCAAGGGTTTGTTTTTCGGCGCCGCCTACAACCGGGTAAAACTGGATATCGCCAGCCAAAACGGGCTCATCTTCGACACCTCCAGCGGCGAACCGGTCCTGATCGACGATACTTTTGCCTTCAACGCCAGCAGCAACACGTGGACCACGGCGCTCGGGGTTTATTACGGCGGCGAGGCCTTCTCCAAAGGCTTCTACGGTGCGGTTGTCCTCCAGCGCTCCCAGAACAACGAACTCGCACCACAGGGCTCAGTGATAGGGATTACCAATTTTTTCGATGCCAAGGGGGTAGAAACGTTCTTCAGCTACACCTGGGGTGCGGATAACTGTTACACAGCCTATGGCGGCAACAACTACCTGGTTTCCGACGACCCGGAATTCGACGCTGCCCTGGTGGTGGGAAATAAATACAAACTGTCCCAACTCTATTTCGGCTTCCAGTACCGCTGGAATGAGCGGGTGCGGCTCTACTTCGAAAACGCCATCGATGGCAGCAATGTTGTCGCGGCTCCGGTTAGCAGTGATTTCAGTGCCATCGGTTTTCGCGTCGACATCTGATACGCTTGCGGCCTGACGTTTCAACTCCACTGGGGGCAGCACACCTTGGGCCGCATGATCCTGCTGATTGCCGTCGGCATTTTTGCCTGGCTGGCCATCCAGAAATTCAAATACAGTCCGCCGGAGCAGCGGCGCAAACTAATTTTCCAGTGGGTGCTGATTGCCCTGGCCCTGGGCGCGGTATTACTGGCGGTTACGGGCCGCCTGCACTGGGTGGGTGCGGCAATTGCCGTGGTACTGCCACTGCTCAACCGGTTGTGGCGTACGTTCGGGCGGCACCTGCCGTGGATCGCCCCGCTGATCGCCAAGCACGCGCAGGCAAGGGCTGAGAAACAGAAAGCGGACAACGGCAAATCGCAAAACGAAAGCGAAGCGCGCGGAGACCACCGCACCACCACTAGCCGCGAACCAGAACTTACCGTGGAAGAAGCCCGCAAGATCCTGAGCGTATCCGCCCACGCGAGCCGCGAGGAAATCATCGGCGCACACCGCAAGCTGATCCAGAAATTTCACCCGGACCGCGGCGGCAACGACTACCTCGCCTCCCGAATCAATGCGGCCAAGGCGCTGCTGCTAAAGCAACTGGATCGCTGACCCAAACTCGGGCCTACTCGTCACACCCGCCGGCATAACAGGTGCACATAGCGCGCCAGCTGCCGGTAGGGATCGATGCGGGAATATAGCAACTCCTTTTCCACAATGGCCGCCGACGGCAACTTGTCGCGCATTTCCGGCGTCATAAAATCGTGAAAACAGCGGATCCCGCTGTGTGCCACCAGCGTCAATCCCGCCTGCTCCACCCAGTCCATTACCATTTCCGGCAACAGTGGGTTCTTCGGTGTCAGGCTGCCGGGATGCCCTCCCCAGTCACCGCTTTGGCGGTTGCGGTCCAGCTGCCGCAGGCTGCCGCGCTGCAACAGGCGGAATTCCAGCGCACGACGGTTGTAAAACGTGAGCGACAGGTAACCACCGGGTTTCAGGCATTCTGCCAGATGCACCAGTGCCTGCTGCGGTTGCGCCAGCCACTCCAGCACCGCGTGACACAGCAGCAGCTCCACATCGGGAATCCTCTCATCACTGCTCAACGCCTGCAGCGGCAACTGCAAAGTCTGCACCCGCGCCGCCAGCGCCCTTGCGACAACCTGCTCCTGTGCCAGCGCCAGCATCTCGCTGGAGATGTCGGTGATCCATACCCGGTGCCCGCGCGCCGCCAGATCCAACGCAAACTGGCCCTGGCCGCCGCCGGCATCCACGATGCTCAGTTCTCGCGCCGCGTCAGTGGACGATGACTCGCCGAGCAGCGGAGCCAGATCCCGGTTCAACACCGCGAGGCGAATATCGCCCTTGAGGCCGCCGTAAATGCGCTTTTTGAAGCGTTGGGCAAGATCGTCGAAATTGCGGTCACTCACGGCGCTGCAATCCGCATCAAACAGGGGCTGCGCATTATTTATCCCGCTGCTGGTCGAGGGCGCGCCCTTCGGCGGCGAGAATTGCCTGCAGGGTTCTGGAGTGGAATTCACGCATATACAGTACCCACACCACCGTTACGAAACCGGCGATAAACAGCACCGGATGCACGAACCAGCCCATCACCGCCATGGAGAAGTAGTAGCAGCGCAGCCCGTAGTTGTAGCTGTGCCCCGCCTGGTCAATCACCTTGGCGGCACTGATGGCGTAACGGCGGCGCTCCTCGCGCGTCACCTCCCCCTCTTCCACCAGCGGTGCGGCGCCGAGCAGGACATTGGCAAACGAGTACTGGCGCAGCGACCAGGTGAAATTGAAGAAGGCAAAGATGTAGATCAGGATCAGCACCAGCACCTTCAGTTCAAACTGCTGCACCGTGGTGGGCTGGGCGAACGGCAGGCTGCTGAGCACCTCCACCGCCGCGCTGTTGGCGGACAAGGCAGTCACCAGACCGGCGAGGATCAGAATACTGGTGGAGGCAAAGAAACCGATGACCCGCTCCAGGTTACCGAGGATCGCCGCATCGGGCATGCGCATGTCGCGCTCCAGCATCCGCAGCATCCACTCGACGCGATACCACTGCATGGATGACGCCAGGCACCAGGCGGTTTTTGCCTTCTTGCGAGCAAATAAGGTGTAGCCCGCCCACGTCAGGCAGAACCCCGCCAGGCTTGCATAGTCCATCCAGTTCAACGCGCTTCCCCCTATCAACTACATTTATGGCGTCACGGCGGTACCGGTCAAATTATGAAGTGTAATAATTTCACTAGCACAGCAAATAAAGCCGGAAGTTTCGCACCGGCGGCGCAGGTGTCAACTCCCTCCTGTCAACCCTGTCATTTCGCCGCCCTGGAGCGCTAAAATGGCCGCCGTTTTTGCCCGCGCCGGGTTTCCCGGTGCCACCGGCAACCGCAATTTACCCAATGGAGCCGTCATTTGAGCAACGTACACCCCGCATTCGAGCCGATTACCAGTGCCGAGATCGAATCCCTCGGTGTCCGCGTGGAAGAGTACCGCCACCGCCGCACCGGCGCACAGCACCTGCACATTGCCGCCGACAACGCGGAAAACGTGTTCCTGGTGGCGCTGCGCACGGTACCGGAAGATTCCACCGGCGTCGCGCATATTCTCGAGCACACGGCGCTGTGCGGCAGCGACAAGTACCCGGTGCGCGATCCGTTCTTCATGATGATACGGCGCTCCCTGAATACCTTTATGAACGCCTTCACCAGTTCCGACTGGACCGCGTACCCGTTTGCCAGCCAGAACCGCAAGGATTTCGACAACCTGCTGGACGTGTACCTGGATGCGGTGTTCTTCGCGCGCCTGGACCCGCTGGACTTTGCCCAGGAAGGTCACCGCCTGGAGTTCGCCGAAACCGAAAACCCCGACAGTGATCTGGTGTTCAAGGGTGTGGTGTTCAACGAAATGAAGGGCGCCATGAGCTCGGTGACCTCCCAGCTGTGGCAGAAACTGAGCAAGTACCTGTTTCCCACCACCACCTATCACTTCAACTCCGGTGGCGAGCCCGCGGACATCCCCGACCTCAGCTACGAAGAGCTGGTGAACTTCTACCGTACCCACTACCACCCCAGCAACGCCATTTTCATGACCTTTGGCAATATCGACGCGGCGGAGCACCAGGCGGTATTTGAAGAAAAAGCCCTGCATAAATTCGACCAACTGCACAAAACCATCGAGGTGGGCCGGGAGAAGCTGTACGTGGCGCCGGTGCGGGTGGAAGAGAAATTCCCACTCTCCGGCGAGGAAGGCCTCGAAGAGAAAACCCACATTGTGCTCGGCTGGCTGCTGGGCGACGTCACCGACCTGGAGGAGGCGCTGACCGCGCACCTGCTTGCAGGCGTGCTGCTGGACAACAGCGCATCCCCGCTGATGCACCTGCTGGAAACCACCGAACTCGGTCAGGCGCCCTCCCCGCTATGCGGCCTCGACGACTCCCAGCGTGAACTGGTATTCGTGTGCGGTATCGAAGGCAGCGAGCGCGAGCGCGCCGACGAGCTGGAGCAACAGGTACTGAAAGTGCTCGAAGACGTGGCGGAAAACGGTGTGCCCTACGATCAGGTCGCCGCGGCCCTGCACCAGCTGGAACTGCAACAGCGCGAGATCGGCGGCGACGGCTACCCTTACGGCCTGCAGCTGATTCTCACCGCGCTGACCGGCGCCACCCACCGCGGCGACGCCATCGGCCTGCTCAATATCGACGCCACCCTGGAAAAACTGCGCGAGCAGATCAAGGATCCGAAATTCATCGCCGGCGCCGCGCGCAAGCTGCTGGTGGAAAACCAGCACCGGGTGCGTCTGGTACTGTCGCCGGACCCCGACATGGCGGGCCGTGCCGAGCAGGCGGAGAAAGCCCGCCTGGCACAGATCAAGGCCGGTCTCGACGACGGCGAAAAGCAGCAGATCATCCAGACCGCCAAGGCGCTGGCCGAGCGCCAGCAGCGCAAGGACGACGAATCCATTCTGCCGAAAGTGGGCGTGGAAGATATTCCGCCGGAACTGCCGAAGGTCGAGGGCGAAGAGCTGCAACTGAACGGCGCCAAGGTCAGCCGCTACAGTGCCGGCACCAATGGCCTGGTGTACCAGCAGCTGGTAGCGACCCTGCCGGAATTCACCAACGAAGAGCGCACCCTGCTGCCCTATTACTGCCAGACACTGAGTGAGCTGGGTCTCGGCGACAAGAGCTACCTCGAAGTACAGCAGTGGCAGGCAGCGGTTGCAGGCTCCCTGCACGGCTTTACCAGCCACCGCACGGCCCTCGACAACCTCGACAGCCAGTCAGGCCACTTTATTTTGTCCGGCAAGGCGCTGGCGGCTAACCAGGCCGCACTCACCGAACTGATGCAGGCCACCATCGAAGACGTGCGCTTCGACGAACTGCCGCGCATCAAGGAACTGCTGCTGCAAACGCTCGCCCGTCGCGAGCAGTCAGTGGTGGGCAACGGCCACGCCCTCGCCATGGCGGCCGCCAGCTCCGGCTTCAACCGCGCGGCGGCGGACGGCCACGAGTCCGGCGGCCTGCTCGGCCTGCGTCAATTGAAGGCGTTGGTGAAATCCCTCGACACCAGTGCGGGCCTGGAAACCCTGGCCGGCAAGTTCAATGCCATCCACCAGAAAATCGCCGGTGCCAAGCGCCAGTTCCTGCTGATTGGCGAGGACGACAAGTTGGCGGGCTTTACCGACGCCCTGAGCCCGCTGGTGAACAGCGGCCCGGACAGCGGCGCCGAAGAGAATGCGCCGTTCAGCCCGCGCAAGGTTCAGGAAGTATGGGTGGCCAACAGCCAGGTCAACTTCTGCGCCAAGGCGTACCCCACTGTACCCATGTCTCACGCCGACGCCCCCGCCCTCGCGGTACTGGGCGGTTTCCTGCGCAATGGTTATCTGCACCGCACCATCCGCGAACAGGGCGGCGCCTATGGCGGCGGCGCCAGTCACGATGTGAACATCGGTGCATTCCGCTTCTACTCCTACCGCGATCCGCGCATGGCGGAAACCCTGAAGGATTTCGATGCATCCATCGACTGGCTGCTGAACGAAACCCACGACGACCTGCAGGTGGAAGAAGCCATTCTCGGCGTGGTGGGCGGCATGGACAAACCCGGCTCCCCCGCTGGTGAAGCCAAGAAGGCATTCCATTCCAGCCTGTATGGCCGCACCCATGCCGTGCGCCAGGCGTTCCGCCGCAATGTCACCGAGGTCACCCTGCAAGACCTGCAGCGGGTGGGTAGAACCTACCTGCAACCGGAAAAGGCCAGCACCGCGGTTGTCACTGGCAGCCAGGGCCGCGAAGCGGGCCTCGCACTGGATCTGCACGAAGAGAAACTGTAATCGAGTTCATGAGAGTTACCCTGTGAGCAAGAAAGACGACATCTTCGCCAAGCCGCTGGGGCAGGTCGCGGGTTTCAGTTTCGATCAGTCGGTGGTGGAAGTTTTCCCGGACATGATCCAGCGTTCGGTGCCGGGCTACACCACTATCGTGGCGATGATCGGCACCCTCGCCGAGCGCTACGCCCAGGCTGGCAGCCGCTGTTACGACCTGGGCAGCTCACTGTGCGCGGCCACCCTCGCCATGCGCCACCGGATTCCGGCGGCGGATTGCTCAATCATCGCGGTGGACAATTCCCCCGCGATGATTGAGCGTGCACGCACGGTGCTGGCGGCGGATAGCGGCCAGCTCCCGGTGCAGCTGGTGTGCGACGACCTGCAGAATGTGGCCATCGAAAATGCCTCCGTGGTGGTGCTGAACTTCACCCTGCAGTTCATTCCCACCAGCGAGCGCGAAGAGATCCTGCAAAAAATCTACGACGGCCTGCGCCCGGGTGGCGTGCTGATCCTGTCGGAAAAGGTCGCCTTCTCCGATGCCGATCACCACGAACTGATGATTGACCTGCACCACTCGTTCAAGGCCGCCAACGGCTACAGCGCGCTGGAAATCGCGCAGAAACGCAGCGCCCTGGAAAACGTGCTGATCCCGGAAACCCTGTACGACCACCGCACCCGCCTGAAAAATGTTGGGTTCAACAGCGTCGACGTATGGTTCCAGTGCTTCAACTTTGCCTCGCTGATCGCCATCAAGCGGCGCGACGGCTGACGGTTTTTCAGTTTCATGATCGACTACACCCAGCTCTACGCCGGCCTGCAGCATATTCCCGCCCTGCGCCCCTGGCTTGCCACCCTGCCGCAACAGATCGCCGACGGCTTGAGCCCGGCGCGCTGGGGCGACCTGCCGGACTGGCAGGCGGTGCTACAGGCACTGCCGGACATTGCGCCCTCCTCCCTGGAAATTGCCTCCGAGGTTCGCATCGGCTGCGGCAACGACGCCACCGACGAACAACGGCAGCAACTGGAAACCCAGCTGCGCAAACTGCACCCCTGGCGCAAGGGTCCCTGGACCCTGTTCGATGTTTTCATCGATACCGAGTGGCGTTCGGACTGGAAGTGGGACCGCGTCGCGCCACATCTCGACGACCTGAGCGATCGCCTGGTGCTGGATGTGGGCTGCGGAAGTGGCTACCACTGCTGGCGGCAGTATGGTGCCGGCGCGCGGCGGGTGATCGGCATCGATCCTTCCGCCAAATTCGTCGCGCAGTTTTACGCACTGAAAAAATACCTGGGATTGGACAAACCAGTGGATGTGTTGCCCGTCGGTATCGAGGCCCTGCCCGCAAACCTGCAGGCCTTCGATACCACCCTGTCCATGGGGGTGCTGTACCACCGCCGCTCGCCACTCGACCATTTGCGCGAGCTCAGGGAAACCCTGCGCCCGGGAGGACAACTGCTGCTGGAGACCCTGGTCATTGAAGGGAAACTTGGCGACTGCCTGGTGCCGGAAGACCGCTACGCGAAAATGCGCAATGTGTTTTTCTTTCCCAGTACCGCGACGCTGGAAAGCTGGTTGCGCAAAACCGGTTTCGCGGACGTGCGCACCGTCGACCTGGACCGCACCAGCCTTGAGGAACAGCGCAGTACCGACTGGATGCGTTTCGAATCCCTGGCCGATTTCCTCGATCCCGAGGATCACAGCAGGACCATCGAGGGTCATCCGGCACCACTCCGGGCGACAGTCACTGCGATTGCCCCCTGACCCGGACTACTAGACCAATTTCCCCGCGATATTCACAAAATTCCATGCGGCTGCGTGCAACAAATTAGCCGTTTGTTGCACGCCACGCCCCTGCCGACCAAATAAAATATTGAATTCCTCCCCCCGTATTGCGCCATGCCGGGGCTTCAGCGAACGTGTACGCCGTTTGCCATAGGCCTACCGGCCATATAACTACACTTACATATCCGCCGGACCCTATTTCCGGCACGCGACGAGAGACAACCCGAACACATGAGCATCAGTGTTTTTGAGCTGTTCAAAATTGGTGTGGGTCCTTCCAGCTCCCACACCGTCGGCCCCATGGTGGCGGCGAAGCAGTTTGTCTGCGACCTGGAAGCGCGCAATGAACTGGTAAAAACCGAACGCGTCGAAGTACATCTTTACGGCTCCCTGGCATTGACCGGCATCGGCCACGGTACCGATATGGCCGTGCTGATGGGGCTCGAAGGTGAAGCCCCCGACACCATCGACGTGGACCGCATCGATGCCCGCCTGGCGGCCATCGACCAGCATCAGCAGCTGATCCTGAACGGCACCCGCGCAATCCACTTTGAAAAGGCGCGCGACCTGCAATTCCACAAGGAAGTCTTCCTGCCCCAGCACTCCAACGGCATGACCTGCAAGGCCTTCGTTGGCGATGAATTGCTGTTCCAGCGCAGCTATTTCTCCATTGGCGGCGGCTTCGTACTGTCCGAGGAGGATTTCCACCACAAGGACCAGATCGCCACCCTGCTCCCCTACGACTTCAGTTCGGCTCAGGAAATGATGGAGATCTGTGAACGCCACGGCTGGAGCATCGCAGAGCTGGCGATGGAGAATGAAAAGGCGTTTCGCAGCGAGCAGGAAGTGAAAGACGGCCTGTGGCGAATTTGGGAAGTAATGGATGCCTCCATCCAGCGCGGCTGCCACCAGAAAGGGATTTTACCGGGCGGCCTCGGTGTGCGCCGGCGCGCGGCGGAACACTACCGCGAGCTGTCCAAACAGACCGACGAGGAACGCCGCCAGGGGCTCTCCATCCTCGACTGGGTAAGCCTGTTCGCGCTCGCCGTGAACGAGGAAAATGCGGCGCGCGGACGCATTGTCACCGCTCCCACCAACGGCGCCGCCGGAGTGATCCCGGCGACCATCGCCTATTACGTGCAGTTCGTGCACGAGCCGGAAAAACACGGGGACCTGAAAGATCAGGTGGTGGAGTTTATGCTCACCGCTGGTGCGGTCGGCATGCTGTTCAAGAAAAATGCCTCCATTTCCGCGGCGGAAGTTGGCTGCCAGGGTGAAATCGGTGTCGCCTGTTCTATGGCCTCCGCCGGTCTCGCGGCGGTTCAGGGTGGCAGCAACCAGCAGATTGAAAATGCCGCGGAGATCGGCATGGAACACAACCTGGGCCTGACCTGTGATCCTATCGGCGGCCTGGTGCAGGTACCCTGTATCGAGCGCAATACCATGGGTGCCGTAAAAGCGATTAACGCCGCACGTCTGGCCCTGCGCGGTGACGGCGCGCACATCGTGCCGCTCGACAGCGTGATCGAAACCATGCGCCAGACCGGTATCGACATGCAGAGCAAGTACAAGGAAACCTCGCTCGGCGGCCTCGCGGTTAACGAGGTCAACTGTTAAGAGACCTCCGCCCCTCTCTCAACCCGGCACTCCGTGCCGGGTATAGAGATCAAAGCGGCCCGACTTCCCCTCAAACCGCAGACTCGGTTTTTCGCCATTCAGGTCCGGCGCGAGCCGCGGCCTTTTCACCACGGTGCGGTAATAACAGGCGGCATAGGCCGGTGCCAACAGTGCATCCGCATCTTCGTCGCAGCCCACGATCTCGTGAAACGCGGCCATGTCCTTTTTCACCTTGGCACTTTTCTCACGGCTGGGAAACATCGGGTCCAGGTACACCACCGGAATGGACTCCGCCGGCTGCGCTTGCAGCCAGGCCGCGGCACTCTCCACCCTCGGTTCCAGCAACATGCGTTCGGCAATGGGCGCCAGCTCGATATCCCGTTCCGCCGCCTCCCGCAGCCGCCTGACACCGTCCGCCAACAGGGCGTGCACCACCGGGTTGCGCTCCAGCATTCGCACCTCGCACCCCAGTGAAGCCAGTACAAACGCATCACGGCCAAGGCCCGCGGTGGCATCCACCACCTGCGGATAAAACCCACTACGTACCCCGACTGCCTTGGCAATCTGCTGCCCCTTGCCGCCACCGAATTTACGCCGGTGCGCGGCGGCGCCACTGACAAAGTCCACCGCGATGGGGCCAGGCGCCTTGCGACCGGTGGCGCACAGCTGCAGGCTGTCGCCGCAACTCAGTACGAAAGGCCGGTCTTCAATGGTCTTTTCATCCACCAGCCCGAGAAACGGCAGCTGGAACTGCGCCGCCAGTGCCTCGGCCTGCTCAAGATATAACTGCGCCGCGGCGGTGATTGCCAACTGCATGGTATGGGCTCTTCCTTCGCTCAAAGCGGGGAATTTAACCGGGATGGAGCAGCCATTCCAGCGCGAATTCGCTGTCTTCTGCGGGAAACGGGCGCACTTCTGCGGCGACGAAATGGTTCACGATCTGCGGCATAAAGCCAAGCAGAGTGTTGTCGGAGAGCACCGCAATACGGTGCAGGTGGCGGTGCTGGTTGCGGGTAAAAACGCAGTGTGAAACCAGTGCGGCGAAATTCTGCCAGCCGCGAAAGTGGCGTGCATCAATCAGTATGCCCTGCAGGTAACCGTGCTGGCAGATAACCGGGTCCACCTGCGCCGCCAGCGCGCGAAACTCGGCGGGCTTCAATTCCGCCACCGGTCGGATTTCCAGAATATCGTGGTCGTGATGCCAGCTGTGCTCGATCATCGGCGCTCAGGATTTGGTTACTACTCCCTCAAGCCTAGAAAAGAATGGCGGTACCGGAAAGAAAAAAGGCCGCGAGCAAATCGCGGCCTTTTTCACTTTCCAGCAGTTGTTGCGGCCCGCTACATACTCATCGCGCCGGCCACCGAGAGGATTTCGCGTTTACTGCTGGGGCTCGTCTTCGGTTTTGTCTTCACCGCGGAGTTTGTCCATGGCATCTTCGGCGGCATCTTTGGTCGCGTCACCGGCGTCCTTGATTGCTTCACCGGCATCCTCGGCGGCACCCTTGATGACATCACCGGTTTCTTCCGCCGCATCTTTGATCGCCTCACCCGCTTTCTCGGCTTCGTTTCTCAAACTGTCCGAAGTCTGCGGTTCATCGGTGATAGGCGCCACGTCGTCATCATCCTGTGGCATGGTGGGCTCGGAATCCATAGCCGGCGGCGTTGAGGAGTCCGGCATCGGTGTGGTGCTTTCAGCCGGGGGCTTTTCAAGTTTGTCGTAGTCGCCGTCCACAGTGTGGTCCGATTTCTTCGCCATGAAATAGCCGATGATCAGCAGCAGAATAATCAGTGGTAACAGTAATCTTTTCATATACCCAATGACCCCTGGTCGGTTGTGCAGGATTCAGAACGAGTTGGGCAAATACATACCCATTGTGTCGAATGACGCGGTAGCAATTTGCCCTGTCGTTACCGATCGGCGCCACAACGGAATTCGCAGAATACGCGATTGCGGAAGAAGTCGACGCCAATACTGGTAAGAATAATCTTCAATTGCCACACTTCAAGGAACATTGTTCCCGAAAATAAGTATTAATTGCTATTAAGCCCTATGGGGTTATTTGGGAGTGATCTATCCGCAGCCGAAATTCGTGCCACGGCTTTGCACTGCGCCGAGCAGATTAACGCCATCACCCCTGCCCGTAGCGATCCAGCTGCACCAGTAAATTGCCCGCCTCGGCACCGGCAACCGCCGCCTCGCAGCTCGCCAGTTGCAAGCGCCCTTCGGCGTCGGCTTGCGCAAAAATCAGGTACTGCTCGCCCTCATTGAGCCTTTCCTCACAGTCATCCAGGGTCAGCCGGAACGCCAACAGCCTCGCGGACTCCCCCTTCCACACCTTTTCTGCCACGCCGGAATAGACATAGCCGAGTATCGCCATCATCCCCGGCTCTGACAGCGCATGGTCGATCATCCGGTGTACACCGGTAATACGGACTTTCGCCACCAGCTCGGCCTCGGCGATACGCACGGACAGGGCTTCATCCATCACCGGGGTGTCGCCGCTATCCTGCGGTGCCTCGATCGTCGCAGCGCGGGCTTCAGGGTTGCCCGCATGCAGCGCGGCATCGGAGATACGCTTGCCGGCACAGCCAGTGGCAATCGCCGCTACCGTAAGCAAGGTGAACCAGCGCGCTACGCTGATGATTGAATTTCTGACTGGATCGTTCAACGCGCTTCCCTTTTCTCGATCTCTTTCATCTTCCATGGCATCGAAATCAACAATAAAAAAGGGCGCCGAAGCGCCCTCTTTTGTCTCTGTTACTGCAGCGGGAGCAGTTCCAGTTCTACACGACGGTTGGCCTGGCGGCCGGCGTCGTTGTCGTTGCTGGCGATCGGGTAACGCTCGCCATAGCCAACGGCCTGCACGCGACCAGCGGCAACGCCACGGGTGCTGAAGAAGTTGGCAACGGACTGGGCGCGACGCTCGCTCAGGGTCTGGTTGGTTACATCAGAACCGGTGCTGTCGGTGTGGCCACTGACACGGATCGCGGTCTTGTCGAACTCGTTCAGCACCAGTACCACGGAATCCAGAGTGTCGTAGAAATCGGTGCGGATATCGTAGCCACTGGTCGGGAAGGTGATGTTGCCCGGCATGATCAGGCGGATATTGTCGCCTTCACGCTGAACTCGAACACCGGTGCCTTCCAGCTTCTGGCGCAGCGCCATTTCCTGGCGGTCCATGTAGTAACCGACACCGCCGCCGATGGCTGCGCCACCTAGGGCACCGGTGATGGCGCCTTTCTTGCGATCGCTCTTGCTGGCAGTGGCGGCACCAATGATGGCACCAGCTACCGCACCAGCACCTGCGCCTTTGGCGGCATTGCTGGTTTTACTTTCCTGAGTGTAGGGATCCAGAGTGGTACAACCTACCAGTGAACCCAGGGCAAGAATTGCTACCCATTTTTTCATTTAAGCTTCTCCTAACGCTTTTACTGATATCGGGTGAGAAAACGGCTGTTGGATGCAGTATCGCTTCGGTTATCTGACTGGAAGCTGAACCGCATTCGCCTTGGGCACGAAGACTATGCGCAAAGTCCCCTTAGGTCTACGGCACAGATCCCAAATTTGACGTCTTCGAGATTCCATTTGGTTCCGCCGCTCGCAAACCCGAAATTCGTTTCTCTGGGAAACATTCGGCGGTGGTTAATCCGGTCGACAGGCCATTTCCGTGTAATTGGGTGTAATGGCTTCTTCCACAAGATCTGTGGATAACTCTGTGCATGAAGTGGCAAAAGTGGACCTCAGCCGGCGTCGTCTCTCGCCCCCAGCAATTTGCGCACTTTTTGGCCCCGCACTTTTACCCCTTAAAAATCAGTACTTTACGAGAAATACACTTTTTTCCGTACCAACTTGGCGGCTGTATACACAGCTACCCACAGGCTGTACCGGCATGTGGAAAAAAACTTGTCAAGGCTTGACTGGGGGATAAGAACGGGAATTTTGAAAAATTCCAGAAATCCGCGTGGAAAAACGCGCTGCGTGGCAAGCATACCCACCAGGGGTGACAATTTGGTGATGGCGGCCGGGGTGGTGGCAGGCAATCTGCCCGCCCCTTTTCGAGGACGCGGCGGGCACCGGCACAAGGAATCGCGAACGCTATTGCTCAATAGTGAGGCGGCCTTTCTTCCCCCGGCTTCAGTCCCTTCTGCATTTCATAGCTGAGGTCCTGGTACTTTTCCGCCATGTCCGACATCCGCCCCACCAGCGCACGCAGCTGTGCGTCCTGCGCCGCGATCACATCATTGAGCTGGGTCAGGGTGTCCTCCTGGAAGGCGAGCCGGGTTTCCAGTTCGTCTACCCGCGCATTAAGGCGCGCTATTTCGTCGCTCATGTTCTCTACCTCGTTCTGATAATCCGGCAATTACAGTAAGCGGTAGAGGCATTGCATCAGCCCCACCGCGCGCTGGTCCATAAACAGACTCTGGCCCATTCGTGATGTGACATAGCCAAAACCCAACTCCTGCTGCGGATCGGCAAAGCCGACACTACCGCCGGCGCCGGGGTGCCCGAAGCCTGCGGGGCTGCCGAAATACAGGTCCCCGGCCTCGGCGGATTTAATAAAGCCACAGGCAAAAGCCACCTCGGCCTGCAGGATCGCGTCCTGGCCGCGGCTCTGCTCCACGGTCGACGCCCGCAGCAAGTCTGCCGGCAACAGCGTCGGGTCCTCGCTAGCCAGATCGCCATAGACGGTCGCCAGATCCCGCGCGCTGAAATGCCCGTTGGCGGCGGGGATCAGCGCACCGCGCCACTGGTCACCGTTAGTGCCCATCATCAGGGTGACGGGATTGGTAAACGCGGTGGCAACCGGGCCCTGGCGGTCCTCCTTGATGGAGCGACCAATGGCGTTGTCGCGCAGTTCCGGCAGCGGCTTTTTCAACGGGCCCACATCGGCGATGTTCGCAGAGCGGTGCCCCAGCGCACCGAAGCCGCCGTCCAGGGCCAGCGGTTCCGCCACGCCCTCGCGGTACAACGACATCAGTGGCTGGCCGCTGGCCTTTTCGATCAGGCCGCCCAGGGTCCAGCCGTACAGGAACGGCGCATAGCCCTGGCGTGAACCCGGCGCCCACCAGGGCTCGGTGACCGCTACCTGCTGCAATGCCGCGTCCCAGTCATAGATCAGGTTGTCGGCAACCTTCTCCCGAAACGCTATTACCCCCGAGCGGTGGCACAGCAACTGGCGACCGGTAATTCCCCCCTTGCCCGCGGCGGCAAATTCTGGCCAGTAGTGGGCCACCGGCAGATCGAGGTCGAGCTTGCCCGCGGCGACCTGCTGCAGGGCAATCAGGGCGAGCACACCTTTGGAGCAGGAAAAAACGTTGGCGAGGGTATCCTCCTCGTACGCCTGTGTACCATCGCGGTCCGCACTGCCGGCCCACAGGGAGGCTATAACCTCGCCGCGCTGAACGGCACAAAACGACGCACCCACGTCCCCATGTTCGAGAAAGTTGCTGGCAAAGGCGTCGTACAGGGCTTCGAAGCCCGGTGCGCAGTATCCCTGAATATCCATAGGGCTAAGGTCCGGTATCAGATAGGTAGGGGCAGACCGGGGGACGCGCCCGCGGTGTTGCCGGTCAAACGGGGCGCAAGGATAGCGGATAGCCGGGGGGCTGTTAAGGAACCTGTGTAGCAGACGCAGGCGGTCAGTCGCCGGGAGTGGGCTCAAAGTCCTCGAGCTTGTAGCCACAGTGCTTGCAGAACTCCGAGTCGGCATCGTGACCGGCGCGGCCACAGTTGTGGCAGCGGGCCAGCTGTTTTTCCCGCCCCAATTCATGGGCCAGCTCTGCAGTGACGATCCCGGTGGGCACGGCAATGATGGAGTAACCGATCAGCATGGTCATCGACGCGATGGCCTGCCCCCACGCCGTATGCGGGGTGATATCCCCGAAACCCACGGTAGTGATGGTGACGATGGTCCAGTAGATACTCTTGGGAATACTGGTGAAGCCGTTTTGTGGCCCCTCCACAATAAACATCACACTGCCAAAAATGATGCACAGCACCAGCACGCTGGCGTAGAACACCAGAATCCGCCGCCGCGCCTGCCACAGGGAGCGCACCAGCAGATTGGCATCGCTCAGGTAGCGCACCAGCTTGAGGACCCGGAAGATCCGCAGCACACGCAGCAACCGGATCACCATCAGATAGGTGGCGCCGGTATACATTAGTGCCAGGTAACTCGGCAGGATGGCCAGCAGGTCTACGAGGCCGTAAAAACTGAATATGTAAGAACGGCGGTCCCGCGCGCAGTAGATCCGCGTCAGGTACTCCACGGTAAACAGCGCGGTAAAGAACCATTCCAGCGCGAAAAATATGTCACCGTAGCGCACCCACCAGCTCTCCACCGATGCCAGCAGCACCAGCACAACGCTGAACAGAATGGTCCAGATCAATACAACGTCAAAATATTTACCCGCAGGGGTATCGGTTCCGAAAATGACTTCGTTCAGCCACTTGCGGGCTCCTGTCAGCGCCATTCCCTCTATTCCTTATTGGCGGAAGCAAACGATGACATTCTAGCCGAACCCGCCCCTACTCTCTCAACCTTATAAACATCAGCCCCTCTTTAACCAGCTCTCCTGCTTCGCTATCCTTGCCCGCCAATTATCGAAGTACGACCAGCCCCATGAGCGACAAAAACCGACTTGTCTATTCCACAGATCGCGGCCGTATCAAAGAGGAGCCGCAGGCCGAGAAACGCCATCAGGGCGATGGCATTGTGCGGGTGCAGCGGGAAACCAAGGGCCGCAAGGGCAAAGGGGTGACCTGTGTGCGGGGTGTAGAAGGTACCGACAGTGAACTCAAGCTACTGCTGGCAGAACTTAAGAAGCGCTGCGGCTGTGGCGGCGCGCTGAAAGACGGCGTGATCGAAATCCAGGGGGACAAGCGCGACGAGATCAAGGCGCTGCTTGAAACCAAAAACTACAAGGTCAAACTGGCCGGGGGATAAAGCCCGGCCACTTCCAGGTCAGATAACCGCGACCAGGCGCAGCGGCTTAATATTCTGGCGCTTCTCTTGCGCCAGGCACATTGCCAGCAGACGTGCGAGCCGTACCTGATAGCCCTCGTGCACCACCGCGCTCGCGTGCTTGCAGCGCAGCTCCAGCGCCTGCAGCTGACTGATAAGCTCGCCGGAGCGGTTGTTCGCGGCAATGGCCACCTCCCCTTCTCCGCACGCGGCCAGTTTCTCCAGTAAATCATCGGCCAGCAGGCCCGCGTTGCCCGCGGCAACCTGGTGCACTTGGCGGATTTGCTGCACCGCCAGCTGCGGATACTTTTGCAGCAGCGCCATCGGCAGTTCGCCACTGGAGAGCTGCTCGATCATTTCGCACACCAGGTCGCCGGAGCGCTCAAGCCCGTTGAGCGGCTCCCGCAGCTGCTCGTACCCCGCGAGCCGGGACAACAGCGCCCCGGCCGTGGAGCGCTCGGACGCATCCATCGCCGCGACGGTTTTGCGGATACGCTGGAAGAACATTGCATGCATCTGCTGACGCTGCTGCTGGCACTCCTGAATCCGTACCTTGTTGTCCTTGCGGGACTCCTCTGCCGCGGACGGCGTGGTGCCAACCAGGTGGTAGCGGCGCGGGTCGATGCGTACATTGGCACGCACCAGCGCCACACCCAACTGGATGCGGGCACCGCGCAGCTGCAGTTGCGCGAGGCGCTTATCCAGATCCTGCAGATCCACCAGGCGGCTGCGCAGCCAGTCAATGGTCTGCTGCAAATCCAGCTCTGTCAGCTCCGCATTGGCCGGTTCGATATTTGGCAGGAACTCCCGTGGAATCACCCGGTTGAAATACTCAGTCAGTATCAGCTGGGCCTCCTCGGTCTCGCGACTGGCGGTGAGCAGCAGGTGATTTTCCACCGCGCGGCAGCTGTCGTCCGTGCCGAGGCGGCTGGCTCTCACACACAGGCCATCAAAATCCACGAATAGTTTCTGCAGGGAAAAGTCCCCGCGCTGTAACAGCGGGTTGAGGGTGCGCCCCTCGACCGCGGCGATACGCTCGTGCCCGGCCGGCTCCGACGGATTCCAGCAATCCGTCGCCTCCGCCATCGCCATTTCGATACTGGTGCGGGTTTGCTCATCGAGGTTATTACGCAGCCAGCGCACCGCCTGCGGCACATTGGCCAGCCTTTTACCCACCAGCTGCGCTTCGCGATTGATCTCGCCGCACACCAGATCTGCATGCACCAACTGGTTCCAGCGCTCGGCAAAGGCGGCAAACGCCTCACTGCCAACAATCTGAGCAGCAGCGCGATCGGCGCGGGCCTCCAGCTGCCTGGCAAGGGGCGCGCTGGCGGTACGGTGTAATCTGAGCAAACGATCGGCGACCGGCGCCAGTGCCAGCCCGCACATGGCCAGCAGACGGTGCAGGGGCTGTAGTATTTTTGCCGGCTCGCCCCTGGCGCTGAGCAGAGTCACTTCCTGCTCCATGGCCTCCTGCATCTGCTGCAGTCGCTGCGCAGGCGTCAGCGCCAGCCCTGTGGCTAGCTTGATCCAACGGCCTTGAAACCCGGACATAGCCCTGGCTATCAACGCCAGCACATCGCCCCCGTTCAGGCCGGCCACTGCAGCGAGCCCCAGAGACAGTTTCAACTGTCCGGCTCCGCCTTTTTGCACCAGTACTTCGGCACCCGGCAGTACTTCCACCAGCGTACCGGTGGTGGCACTGGCTGCGGACAGGTTGCGGGGGCCCGCCAGCTTGGCGGCAATCCCCAGGCCAGATTTTTGCTGCAGCACCTCGAGTAACAGAAACAACCCCGGGGCATCCTGCTTGCACAGGCGCTCGCCAGCGGCCACGCCATTAACCGAAGACTTTTGCGGGAAGAAATAGGGAACCAGCACCAACGCGGCGACGATGCCCAGTATCGACAGCTTTACCAGCATGCCGACTACCGTGGCAATGCCAAAATCGCCCGCGATAACGGCCGCAGGCAGCGCCCACAGTGCCAATGCGGCCTGGTACACAAAGAACAGCAGCAACAGGCCGAACAGTGCTGGTACCAGCGCAGCACTGAGCATCACCGGGAGCATGGCCAGCCGGACAAGGGCGCCGTCGAATGCCGGCTTTTCCCCCGGATGAAACAGTGCCTCCAGCTGGGCGCGGGCGCCGGATGCCACACTCACGTCCCGGGACTGGGCCGACTCCCTATTATTTTTCTTGTGAGATTTGTCCTGGTTGAGATTGTCCGGCAGGTCCTGTGCAGTGAAGCTGGCCTTCGTTTTTTGCTTGTCCGATGTTGTGGCTTGGGCCGGTTTCGGTTGCGGAGCTCTGGTCTGCTGATCTTTTGTTTGCAGACCTGCTGTTTGCGCGGCAGCGACTTGCGGGGTTGGCGCTGCCGCGGGATTCATCTTTGCCTTGCGCTGACGGGCGAACTGAATCCGCGCGAGGATGGCGCGGTTATCGAATTTGCCGGCGGGATGGACCTCGACCTTCAAGCCGATCTGCTGCAGCTGGGTGCGGTACTGCACCACCTGTCCAGGCGATAACTGGTCCTTGATCACCCAGCCTTTCACGAACAGCTTTCGCGCCTGCTCGGTGGGAATGGAAAACGCTCTGGCGATGCCTACAAGCACTTCATCCGGCTTTTTCGCCTGTAGGACTTTGCCAGCCGACACAATCTGAAACTTATCCTGCCCCGCCACGTCTGCCCTCTCCCCAATAAAAACACCAGCACAATGCCAGCCTGACTCCCTGTACTGACCCAGATGGCACATCGCGCTTGTTGTTCTACTGGATAGCGCAAACGGGGTGTTGAAGCCCGGGCCACATTGGGAGTTCACAGAATTTGCGAGAGAGTAAAAGAATCCTCGCCGGTTAATTGCGCACTAGTTCTCAGGCGATCGTGCGAGCAATCACTCATTTTGCAAACGCGACCGGATTCACACCACCTGCAATTACTGCTTCTCAAACCTTCAGTGATGAGAGTTTGACCAGACCGTCAATAGCGCTTGCTCCGCCAGTGTTTTCATCGTCAAACCCCGGCCGCGGGGCTTGAACCAGTTATGGGTATGGGAAAGTGCGCCCAGCAACAGTCTCCGCGCCAGTTGTGGGTCCGCAATACCGCAGTCAGGCGGCCGCTGTTCCAACACTTGCAGCCAGATGGCTTCATATTGCTCCCTCTCGGCCAATACCTTGGCCTGGTTCGCGGGAGAAAGACATCGCCACTCCGTCACCAGGATAGGGAAACCCGGTACCGCCAGACCGTGGATGGCTTCAAGCTCACATGTGATGCACGCCAGCAGGCGATCTCGTGGATGCGTCTGGCGTTCGACGGCAGCGGCCATCCGCGCCTTCGCCAGTCGGGTTACCTCCAGCATGATGGCGCACAGCAGCTCTTCCTTGTTTTTCACATGATGAAAAATACTACCGGACAAAATGCCCACTTCTGCGGCGATATCACGCACGGTGGTAAGGGCAAAACCCTTGTCCTGAAACAGCCTGGCAGCGGCACCAATCAACCGTCCCCGGGGCCCATCGGGATCGCTGATACTCCCGGCCGACACCAGTGCGCGGACCAATGTCGCGTCTTCCGCAGATTTTGCCTGTCCAACGCTGCCCACAGCCCGGGCCGGTTTTTCTTTCTGCGGCTTGTTATTGCTGCTCGTCACACCAGTATTTTTCACGTCAATTGCATCCGTACTCACCAGATGTAGGCCTGTTTTACACCCTCAATGCTCAGGGTCTTTCCAAGAGTCTCGCCAAGAGTCTCGCCAAGAGTCTCGCCAAGAGCCCTAGGGAATAGACACTGGATAGTGCCACGGCACAAGGATCGGGCGCCACCCCATTGATAACCAAGCGCTTGCTTGGTACCGTTGGGCACATAACAGGGGTGGAGTACAGCGGACAAGACGCGGCCGTTACCCGCCCTATTAAAAACAGCACCGGTAACTCCACAAGCGAGGCCCATTCCGTGCAGCCAATTTGTTCAGACATCAACGCGAAGACGGAAGAGTTTGAGAACAACCGCTGTGCCATGCAGCACGCGCTCTCGACATACCAGACGGCGCAACAACGTATCGTTGATACCGAAAACAATAAGGCTGAGCGCTACCATCAGCGTGGCTTACTTATGCCCCGGGAACGCCTCAGCCACCTGCTGGACGCGGGAGCACCGTTTATCGAGCTTTGCGCCCTGGCCGGCTACAAACTCTACGACGACAGCGACGGAACCGCTGCAGGTGGCGGTGCGATCTGCGGGATCGGCACGGTAAGCGGGCGACGCTGCCTTGTGCGCGTGGATAATTACGCAGTAAAAGGCGGCACCATTTCACCGGCGGGAATGGATAAGGCACTGCGCATTCAGCAGATCGCACTGGAAAACCGCTTACCGCTCATCACCCTGGCGCAAAGCGGCGGCGCCAACCTGATGTACGCCAATGAAACCTTTGCCCCCGGTGGCCGCGGCTTTGCCAATCAGGCCCGCCTGTCCGCTGCGGGCATCCCCCAGATCACGGTCGTTCACGGCAATGCCACCGCGGGAGGTGCGTATCAGCCCGGCCTTTCCGATTACGTGATCATGGTGCGCGATCAGTCCGGCATGTTTCTCGCCGGACCACCGCTGCTCAAGGCCGCGACCGGGGAAGTCGCTACCGAAGAAGAGCTGGGCGGCGCGGAACTGCATTGCAGTGTGGCGGGCACCGGGGATTACCTGGCGGAAGACGACCGCGACGGCATCCGGATTGCGCGGGAAATAATCGCCGCACTGCCGCAAACCCAGGTTGAAAGACCGCATGTCCATTGGCGCGAGCCACGCTACCCCGCCGACGAGCTGATGGGCGTGGTACCCGCAGATAGTCGCAAGCCCTATCGGGTGGAGGAAATCCTCGCGCGTATTGCAGACGACTCCGCGGCGCTGGCGTTCAAGCCGGAATTTGATCAGCAGACCTACTGCGGCCATATTCGAATCCACGGCCACGCCGTTGGAGTCATCGGCAACAATGGCCCCATCACCCCGAATGGCGCCAACAAGGCCGGTCAATTTATCCAGCTGTGCGAACAGAGCGGTACACCACTACTGTTTTTGCATAACACCACCGGCTTTATGGTCGGCACCAGAGTGGAGCAGAACGGCATTATCAAACACGGTGCCAAAATGATTCAGGCGGTGGCCAATGCACAGGTGCCAAAACTAAGTATCGTGATTGGCGGCTCCTACGGTGCCGGCAACTACGCCATGTGCGGACGGGGATTCGACCCGCGCTTTATTTTCGCCTGGCCGAATTCCCGCACCGCAGTCATGGGTGCCGCCCAGGCCGGCAAAGTGATGCGGATTGTCACCGAACAGAAAATGCGCCAAGCCAATCAGCTTGACGAAGCTACGCTCGATAAGATTGAACGGGATACCGCCCAGTTTATGGAGGCAGGGTCCGACGCGCTGTCCTGCACCGCGCGACTTTGGGACGACGGCATCATCGATCCGCGCGATACCCGCACCCTGCTCGGCCAGCTGCTCGACATCTGTACCGAAGCAGACCAGATAACCCTGCGGCGCAATAGCTTTGGCGTAGCCCGGTTCTAGCATCCCAACCCCAGGAAGACGGCCATGATACTGACTGACGAGCACCGCGAGTTGCAGCGCACCGTGCGCAACTTCGTCGAGCAGGAACTCAATCCCCATGTGGAAGAGTGGGAAGCCGCGGGAAGTTTCCCCATCAAGGAAGTTTTCCGGCGCCTCGGAGAACTCGGCCTGCTGGGGATCAGCAAGCCCGAAGCGCTGGGCGGAATGGGATTGGACTTCAGCTACGAAGCCGTCTTCCTGGAAGAACTCGGCGCGGCACACTGTGGAGGTGTGCCCCTTTCCATCTCGGTGCAGACATCCATGGCGACGCCGGCGCTGGCCCGCTTTGCGGACAAGGCACTGCAGGAGGAATTCCTCAGCGCCGCCATCCGCGGCGATGCCATAGCATCGATCGCCGTTTCCGAGCCGGGCGCCGGCTCAGATGTCTCTGCCATCACCACCACGGCGGTAGCTGACGGTGACGACTACATCGTCAATGGCAGCAAGATGTGGATCACCAACGCCCCGCGTGCGGATTTTTTCTGCACCCTGGTAAACACCGGAGGTGAAAAGGCCCACAGCAACAAATCCCTGCTGATCATCCCGGCCAATTCTCCCGGCGTTCGCGTCGGCAGCGCCCTGCACAAGATGGGGATGCGCGCCTCGGAAACCGCACCGGTATTTTTCGACAATGTGCGGGTTCCCAAGCGCTACCGTATTGGCGAGGAAGGCAGCGGCTTCCTGTTGCAGATGCTGCAATTTCAGGAAGAGCGCTTGGCCGGTGCGGCGCTCAGCCTCAAAGGCCTGGAAAACTGCGTTTCCTCGACGATTGACTATGTGCGTGAACGTCAGGCATTCGGGGCACCGCTGCTCAACAACCAGAGCGTGCATTTTGCTCTGGCAGAAATGCAGACCGAAGTGGAATGCCTGCGCTCATTGACGTATCGCGCCATCGAATCCTATGTGAATGGCGAAGATGTCACCACCCTCGCCTCCATGGCCAAACTCAAGTCCGGTCGCCTGACCCGCACCATCCCCGACCAGTGCCTGCAATACTGGGGCGGCATGGGATACATGGAAGAATCCGCGATCAATCGCGCCTATCGCGATCTGCGCCTGACCGCCATCGGTGGCGGCGCCGATGAAGTGATGCTCGGCATCATCTGCAAGTTGATGGGGATTCTGCCCTCGCGAAAAAAACAATAAACAATTCGAGCCCGAGGAAAACCACATGCCCACGCTCCTGGTCGCCAACCGCGGCGAAATAGCCCTGCGAATCATGCGTACCGCCAGACAGGAGGGGTACCGCACGGTAGCCATTTACAGCGATGCGGACCGGGATGCGGCCCATGTTGCCGGCGCGGACATGGCGGTCCCGATTGGTGGCAACACACCGCAGGAGTCCTATCTGGACATCGGCAAGATACTGGATGCCGTCGAACGCACAGGAGCCGACTGCATCCACCCTGGCTATGGATTTCTCTCCGAAAACGCACAGTTTGCACGAGCATGCGAGGAGGCCGGACTGTGTTTTATCGGCCCCTCTGCCGACGTGATCGAGTTGATGGGCAACAAGCGCCAGGCAAAAAACTTTGCCCTTGCCGCAGGCTTGCCCTGTATTCCGGGCTATGAAGGCTCTCAGGAAGCCGCCGAACTACAACGACAGGCTGAGCGGATCGGCTATCCGGTAATGCTGAAAGCGGCCGCCGGCGGCGGTGGGCGCGGAATGCGGGTAGTACACAGTGGAAGCGACTTCAGCGCGCAATTGACATCGGCCAGAAAAGAGGCGATTTCAGCTTTCGGCAACGACGAAATTATCCTTGAGAAAGCACTGTCCGAAGTCCGCCATATCGAAATCCAGGTTTTTGCGGACAAACAGGGAAACTGTATTCATCTTGGCGAAAGGGACTGCTCCATCCAGCGCAGACACCAGAAAATCGTCGAAGAGGCGCCCTCCCCCATCCTGACTCCCGCATTGCGCCAAGCCATGGGCGAAGCCGCTGTGACCCTCGCGCAAGCCTGCGGTTATGCCAATGCCGGGACGGTGGAGTTTCTCCTGGACCGCGAGGGCCAGTTTTATTTCCTGGAGATGAACACCCGCCTTCAGGTTGAGCACGGCGTAACCGAACTGATCACCGGTACAGATCTGGTTGCCTGGCAGCTCGCCGTCGCGCGCGGGGAATCATTGCCGCTCGGCCAGAACGATATTGCACTGAATGGCCACGCCATCGAGGTGCGCCTGTACGCCGAGGATCCGGAGCGCGACTTCTTGCCCCAGAGTGGAAAAGTGCTGTTGTGGGAAGACAGTTTCGCCGGTGAAAAAGCGATGGCAAGTACACCGCCCGCGATCCGCTTCGACCACGCCCTGGCCACAGGGGTCACCATTTCCCCTTACTACGACCCGATGCTGGGCAAGTTGATGGCGTGGGGCAAGGACCGCAACGAGGCGCGCCGTCGCCTGTCGCACGCATTGCGGGCGTTAAAGCTGTTGGGCCCGCAAAACAATCGCGCCTTTTTACAGCAGATTATCGACCACCCGGTATTTGCGGCCGGCAATGCCCACACCGGCTTTCTGGAACAGCAATTCTCTGCCGACGTCGCGGGCGGCGAATCTGCGACCCAGGCACACGCCCTCGCCTGTGCGCTGCTCCACCACGCGGGGATTTCTGCGAGAGATTTCGCCAGCGGCGCTGCCAACTGGCAGTCAGGGCAGCTTCCGTTTAACCGGGAATACCGGCTGAG
>NZ_DATCMV010000099.1:0-15003 GCF_036563125.1 Microbulbifer sp. | reverse complement strand
AAACAAATATTCCTGTTAATTATTCTTCTACCAGCGAGTGGCTATTGTATGGCGGTATTGGATATTGGAAAGGCGTACACCTTTTCCGGAATGAATCTGAAAATTACACATAAGGGCAACCCGGCGGCAAATGCCAAGGTGACGAGAATTGTCGAATGGCAAAAGGAACAGGTGGATGAGTTCACCACAGACGATAGTGGCATTGTCACTCTGCCGGAAGTCAAGGAGCGCTCCCTAAGCCAACTTCTGCCGGTTCAGTTTGTGGCGGCTCAGGTCGTCAACGTGGAATTCGAGGGCGAAGAATACGAGATCTGGGTCAACAGCAAGATGAGCCCGGAGAAAAATTCTGAACTGGGCGGCCATCCGCTCGATCTCGAGTGCGAGCTCACCCGCGAGCCGATAGCGGTTGAAGATTTCGATACGATTCTGGTTACCAGCTGCCACTGGAAGTGACGTTAATAACTAAAATAGGGATGTGGTTATGTCTGAATTGGACCCGAATTTCGCTGCACGCCTCGCTTCCGGCATTTATGCGGTAAAAAATGAAAAAACCAGAAGTGCGTTCTATATAACTTTCAAAAAATATCTGGAACTGGGGGAAGACCGGAAACTACAGAATACCGGATTGAATGGAAAAACCGGCGGTATTCTGCTGCAGACTTCCCACATGATGGCGGTGGCGGCGGAAGGAAAATCCGGCAGCGCCTACCAGAATCAAGCCGTTATTGCGATCAAGGGTACCGCGAGCCTTATGGACGGCCTGACGGACCTGAATGCCGGACTGAAAAGCGCAAAAACCGGCGGCATGGTTCACCAGGGCTTTCTGTCTACGTTCAATTCATTCGTAGACCAGTTGCCGCAGTTTTCTACCAATATTCACACCATCCACTGCGTCGGCCACAGCCTCGGTGGTGCACTGGCGACCCTGACGGCCGATTGGTTGAAGTCACACTCCGGGCGCCAGGTGAAGCTATATACTTTTGGATCTCCCAGGGTCGGTCTTGAATACTACGCCGCTAAAACCGGCCGACGCATAGGCGCCGGCAATCTCTACCGGGTCTACCACCAGACTGACCCGGTGCCGATGGTGCCAACCTGGCCCTTTTTCCATGTTCCCGATGGTGGTGACGGGGATTTCCTGTTGCCCTCCGGCTTGCACTTGAAGCCGTGGGAATTCCACAGTATGGACAGGTATGCCAAATCCACCAGGGGTGAAGACAACCAGCCATTGGACTGGCCCAAACTAAAATCCCGCCGTCCCCAGGATTTCCTCGACTCCAGCATCGAAGCCTGGCTCAAGTCCGACGGCGCGGTTTCATTCACTCTGAATACCGCACGGCTGCTGAGTGCGGCGATTCTGTGGGTGGTGAAAAAACTGATCAATCTCACGGGGATTGCGGTGGTGATGGCCGGCAGTACCACCTTTACCCTGCTTGACCGCCTCGCCATGCTGATGAGCAAGGGGCTGCAACTGGCCAAGGATATTTCCATCTGGGTGCTGCGCCTGATCCGGCGTATGGCACAGATGCTGGGAATCGTGATACTCGAGGGTGCGGAAATGACCCTGAATTTCATCCGCCAGGTGTTTGTTCAGGCGCATCACGCGGTGTCGGAACTGGTGCGCCAGGCCGGTCGCACCCTTCACTAAACGGGTGTCTGATTTTTTTGTCTCTTCCTGAATTTGCGCCAGTTGTGCACCGAGCAGGCTGATCAGGTCGCTGTCAGCAAGTGAGATTCCGTCACTTGTTGACAGAAACTTTACCAAAATATCCCGCTGTCGCGCTTTAACTTGTGTTGCCTCGCCTGATTCTGTAGAACCGAAATATAAATCCGAGATAAATGGCTTTATGTTGCACATGAAAAGCGCTGTCGGCGATCCGCTCTGCAAGCGCTCCTGCGATTTCCACCTCAGCGAGTGGTTCGACAATTAGTTGACCGTTACCAGATCTGGTAGCGGGCAGCCCTTCCCTGCCTGAATTCTTTCCAGCTTTCTCTACCTGGCATTGCCACCGCCGCGGGCTGCGTTCGTGCGGCGTTGCGTTGCCGTGGGGAAATTTCCGACCTGCAAAAAAAACAGACCTAAAAAAACATACTCGAGGGTAAAGAGATGAAACCATCCAACAAGCAACTGTTGGCACTGGCCATTGCTGCGGTCAACTGTGGACCGGCTGTGGTGTTGGCACAGAGTCAGCCGACAAACGATTCAATGATCGAGGAAGTGGTGGTGACCGCCAGCCGCCGCGCTGAGAGCATCCAGGAGATTCCCTACAACATCACCGCAATCACCGGTGAGTCGTTGAAAAATGCCGGGGTGGATGATCTGACCAAGATGTCCCAGTTTATTCCCGGCATGCAGATGATCGATGCCGGCGCCCGCAGCACCGGCCTCGTGACGCTGCGCGGTATGAACGTGGGCGGCCTGCAGGCATCGGAAAACCAGGGTGGCAAGGACATCATCTCCCGTTACGTCAACGACACGCCGATGCTGATCGACTTCAAGCTGGTGGACGTTGAGCGCGTGGAAGTGCTGCGTGGCCCCCAGGGCACCCTGTACGGTCGCGGCGCCATGGGCGGTACCCTGCGCTACATCCTCAACAAGCCCAGCACCGAAGCCACCGAGGGCTCGGTCAGTACCGAGCTTTACCAGAACAGTGAGAGCGACGGCCTATCCAGCGAGGTTAGCGGTGTGCTCAACCTGCCGCTGTCCGACACCCTGGCGCTGCGCGTATCCGGCACCCGTGTGGATGACGCGGGCTTTGTCGACTATGAAAACGTGCTGGTGGAGCCCGGTGTGTCCAATGACACCCGCTACGTAAAAGACGTCAACACCGAGGAAACCACCGCGATCCGCACCGCGCTGCGCTGGGAGCCCAACGACCAATTCTTCGCCCAGGCCACCTACTATGTGCAGGATCAGAAGGCCGGCGGGCGCCAGGCGGTCAACCCGGAATACACCGGTAACGATTACACCTCCGCCCTGCTGTATGTGGAGCCGCGGGATAACAAGGACGATCTGTTCAATATCGAATTCGGCTGGAACAGTGACCTGATCGAAATCTTCTCCACCACATCCCGGGCCAACTACGAGGGTTACGGACGCCGCGACCAGAGTGATTTCCTGGCGATTCTCTATCCCTTCTACACCGACTTCCCGCAGTACTCCACCTACGCCGTGGACGACAACGAGGCGGAGTCCCTGGTGCATGAAACCCGCTTCCTGTCCACCGACGGCAACTCCCCCGAGTGGCTCGACTGGATCGCCGGTTTCTACTACGAGGAAACCAACACACTGCTAGATGCGCGCGAGTACATCCCCGGCTGGGACGCCTACTGGGACTACGACAACGGCCTGACGGAAGCGGGTTCCACCGACCTGGAATACTGGCACTACAGCGACGATACCTTTAAAGAGCGCGCGGTATTCGGCGAGGCCACCTTCCACGCCTCCGATGCCCTGCAGGTGACCCTGGGTGCGCGCTACTTCAAACAGACCGAAAGCGTGGCCTACGACTGCTATGCATTCCCCATGTGGACCGGTGCCGATCGCGACTGTGATGCCCAGTCCGGTGACATCGACGACACCGTGTTCAAGCTGAATGCGGCCTATGACTTCAGCGATGACGTCATGCTCTATGCCACTGTTGCCGAAGGTTTCCGCCGCGGCGGCCTGAACTTCGGCCCCAACCTGCGCGAGGATGAAAAAACCTACGACTCCGACAAGGCGGTGAACTACGAACTGGGTTGGCACACCACGCTGGCCGGTGGGCGCGCGATCTTCAACGGCGCGATCTTCCGGGTCGACTGGAAAGACCTGCAGGTCGGTACCAAGTCTGAGGTCGCCGGTATCAATATCACCGGCAACGGTAGCCAGGGAGTGATTGACGGTATCGAGCTTTCCACACAGTACTCTGCCACCGACAACCTGACCCTGAATGGCTGGGTGACCTACTACGACCACGGTCTCGACGGCGACGCCCCGGGTATCGACGGCTTCGACGGCGACTCCTTCCCCGGTGTACCCAAGCTGCAGGCCAACCTCGGTTTCGACTACTTCATCCCGGTATCCCAGGGCGAGCTGACCCTGCGTGGCAACGCCTACTACAAGGATGAGATCCAGACCCTGTTGAACAGTGTCGGCGACAATTACGACAACGAGACACTGGATGCCTATACCGTGGCCAACCTGTCGCTGGACTACCGCCTCGACCAGTGGCGCGCGTCCGTGTTCGCCGACAACGTGACCAACGAGTATTACTACAACGGTGGTCGCAGCGAGAAAAAATACGGTGAGCGCGGGCAGTTCTACTATGTCGGCCAGCCGCGCACGCTTGGGGTGAATTTGTCCTACGAGTTCTGATTTGCCAGTCTCACAGGGCTACCTCTTGGCGGGGCTTGCTCCGCCTTTTTTTTCTGGATCCGCAGTGGGATACCCGCTAAAACTGCCGCGGAACCGATTTATTGTCCCGTTGTTACGGTGGTCTGATATGCCGAATTCCACGCTCAGCCAGCAGCTCGATCTCGCCCGCCATGCCGCCGCTCGTCACGATTGGCGCGAGGCCAGCAGGTTATGCATTGAGGTTTTGCGACAGGATGCGAAGCAGGCGGATGCCCACCTGATACTCGGTTGCGCCGCTGGCGATGCGGGCGCTGCTGCCACAGCGCTGCGCGCTTTCCGGGCGGCTCTCGCTCTGGCTCCGGGGCGCAGCGATATCCGCATTCAACTGGCCCGCTGCCTGGCGCAGAGCGGCGATCATGCCGCCGCTGAGAAAGAGGCCGATATCTGCGCATCAATGATTGACGACGACGCCGGCCAGCTGGATCTGCTCGCCACCATCTACAGCCATCTGGGCAACCAGGAAAAGGCTGCACCTTTTGCGCAGCGTGCGGTCGAGATGTCGCCGGGAAGCACAACCCTGTTGTCGAATGCCGCCGCTATCATGATCTTCCTGGGGCGCAAGGCGGAGGCGGAAAAGTATCTGCTGCGTGCTCTGCAACAGGCTCCGCAGCATTTCCGCAGTCACTGGCAACTCGCTCAGGTGCGCCGGGCAGTGGACACTGTCCATTGCGAGGAGATGCAAGCACAGACGGCGCAATATAAAGAAAACCCGAAAGCGCTGGCCTACCTGCATTACGCGATGGGCAAGGAATCCGAAGACCTGGGCTTGTGGCAACAAGCCTGGCACCACTATGCAAGCGGGGCGAAATACCGGCGTCAGGAGATCCATTACGGCAGCGCAGAAGAGCAACGCCTGTTTGACACGTTGCGCGAGGTCTTTAATACAGACTGGTTCCGCAGTGGCCCCGCGCGTGCTGATACGCAGGAAGAGGCGCCCATCTTTATCGTCAGCCTGCCGCGCGCCGGCAGCACCCTGGTCGAGCGCATTGTCGCTAGCCACTCACAGGTGCAGTCGCTTGGTGAGCTGCCTCACTGGCCGCTGGCGGTAAAAAAACAAACCGGTGTTGGCGGCGTGGCGCTCTACAGCCCGGAAATCGCTGCGACCGCAGCGATGATAGACCCGCGAGCCACTGCCCGCGATTACTGCATGGCGATCAGTCACAGGCGGGATCAGCGCCCCTTCTTCACCGACAAACTGCCGGGCAACTTCCTCTACCTGCCGTTACTGGCCAGAGCGTTTCCCAGGGCCCGTTTTGTGCACGTTACCCGTCACCCGATGGATGCCGGCTTCGCGATGTACAAACAATTGTTCGCCGACGCCTATCCCTGGTCCTACGATCTCGAAGAGCTGGGGCAGTACTATGTGCACTACCATCGCCTCATGCAGCAATGGCAGGGTCTACTGCAAGAGCGGATGGTGTCGGTGAATTACGATGCGCTGGTGGCGGCACCGGAAGTGGAGACCCGTGCGCTGCTGGATGGCTTGCAGTTGCCATTCGAAGACGCCTGCCTGCAACCCCATCGCACACAAACCCCCACTGCAACGGCGAGCGCGGCGCAGGTGCGCGAGCCCATACATCGACGCTCCAGCGGACGCTGGCAGCAATTTGCCGCGCAAATGCAGCCCTACCGCGCCGTGCTGGAAAGTGCCGGCATCGTGCCGCGCACCTGATGCGGTTCCGCGCGTCTGTTTAAAGCCCCGGCCTGATAATCCGGGTCTTGTTGCGCCCCTTTTTACCGCCTTTGCTTTGTTCTTCTTTTCCGGATCCCGCGCGCCTGTTGTCCCAGTGATGATCCAGATGCAGGTCCGGGTCGCGGCGATCTTCGCGCAGCGCCTGCAGCAGCTGTTCGCGATAGATCCTGGTCTGGGCGATGTGCTGGGATTCGTCGCGCCAGTAGGGGAACAGGGACTCCAGCATGCGCTGGTCGTGCTGTTTGAACTTGCGTGCGGCCCTGTGCGCCTGATGGTAGGAATACCCCAGTAGTTGCAGGGCGCCGGCACCGATCTCCAGCGCGCTGTCGACGGTTTCGCGGTAGATGTATTGCACCCCAGCTTCCATCAGTGCGTACTGGTGCATGCGATTGCGCGCACGTGCAAGGATGGTGATATGTGGATAGTGCTTCTGGATACGGCTGACGATTTCCAGTGACGCGGCCTGGTCACTCAGGGTGAGGATGGCGATTTTCGCATTGTCGGCACCGGCCGCGTGCAGCAGGTCCTCGCGCGAGGCGTCGCCGTAGTAGGCCTTGATACCATAGCGCCGCACCAGTTCCAGCTGCTCGGCGTTGTGCTCAAGCAGGGTGGTGTCGAAGCCACAGGCATTCAGCAGGCGCCCGGAAATCTGGCCGTAGCGGCCGTAGCCGATAATGATCACCGGCGAGCCGTCGTCCTGCGGTGTACTGTCGGGAATATCCGGGGTGCGCGGGCCGGTAAAGTAGCGCGGCTGGATCAGCTGTTCATAGGCCAGCAGCAGCAGTGGCGTGAAGGCCATGGACAGGGCGATGAGCGCGATCAGCAGGCTGCTGACATCGCTCGGCAGCACCTGGTTCTGGCTCGCGAAGGCCAGCAGCACGAAGCCGAACTCCCCTGCCTGCGCCAGGGATACCGCAAACAGCCAGTCTTCTCCCCGCGCCATGCCGCGCACCCGCGCCAGCGCAAACAGAATCGCGAATTTCACCAGCACCAGCATCGCCAGCAGTCCGAGCAGCAGCAGCGGCTTCTGCATCACCAGGGCGAGGTCCAGGTTGGCGCCGACGGCGAGGAAAAATAGCCCCAGCAACAGGCCCTTGAACGGCTCGATATCCGCTTCCAGTTCGTGGCGGAACTCGCTCTCCGCCAACACCACGCCGGCGATAAAGGTGCCGAGGGCCGGCGACAGGTTGAGCCAGGTCATGACCGCAGCCGCACCCAGCACAATCAGCAGGGAGCAGGCGGTGAAAAGTTCGCGGGTGCGCGCACCCACCACCAGCCGCAGCAGCGGGGTAAGCAGGTAGCGCCCCGCCAGTACCAGCGCGGCAATGGCGCCGAGTACCGCGAGGGCATAGGCCCAGCCCTGCAGGTGTTCCGGGTTGCTGGCCACCTCCACGGTCGCCAGCAGCGGCAGCAGCGCGAGAATCGGGATGACCGCAATATCCTGAAACAGCAACACGCTGAACGCGTTGCGCCCGCCTTCGGTTTTGAGCAGATTTTTTTCCGACAGTGACTGCAACACAATCGCGGTGGAGGACAGCGCCAGAATCAGGCCGACAGCGGTGCCGGTGCGCCAGTTGAAGCCGAACAGTGCCATTGCCAGCCCGCAAACCGCGGCGGCGGTGATCAGCACCTGGGCGCCGCCAGTACCGAAGATCGCACCGCGCAGGGACCAGAGCTTGCGCGGTTGCAGCTCCAGGCCGATCAGGAACAGCATCAACGCCACCCCGAACTCCGCGAAGTGCATCTCGTCGCTGGTATCGCCCACCAGGCCGAAGGCAT
This sequence comes from Microbulbifer sp., assembly GCF_036563125.1. GTDB lineage: Bacteria > Pseudomonadota > Gammaproteobacteria > Pseudomonadales > Cellvibrionaceae > Microbulbifer. The sequence continues at coordinate 7,135 of NZ_DATCMV010000099.1, read as the reverse complement.
GCGGGCCGATCAGTACCCCCGCCACCAGATAGCCGAGCACCGAGCCGAAGCCCAGGCGTTTGGCCAGCGGTACGGAAATCACCGCGGCGGCGAGAAAGATGACGGCTTGTAAGAGGTAGTTATCGTGCGGCATGAACGCTCTTTGCAGTTATCGGGTTAGCAGCTGCCGCGACGGGAATATCAGTCTGCCGGGATGGCGGGATCGCCCTCCGGGAAGACCGCGGCGCGGCTGCGGTGAATCAGTGGGGCGATGGTGGAGCCCTGAACCACGATGGAGAAGAGTACCACGCCGTAGGTCATCACGATCCACAGGTGGCGCAGGTCGTGGTCGCCGGCAATTACATGGCCCGCGGGAATCGACATCGCCAGCGCCAGCGCCAGGCCGCCACGCAGCCCGCCCCAAATGAGGATGCGCTCGGTGTAGGGGTGGTATTTACGATGGCGCTTGAGCAACAGGAACGGAATTTTCACCGCCAGCGCGCGAGCGATCAGCACCACCACGATGGCCACCGCAATCAGAACAAAGTCGATGGGCTGGAGATTGATGGTAATAAGGAACAAACCCACCAGCAGGAACAGAATGCCGTTCAGGAATTCCTCGGTAATGGTCCAGAAGTGGTCCAGCTCGTGCTGGCTCACCCGTGAGAAGCCGCGCTCGCGGGTGTAGTTGCCGATGATGATGCCGGAGACCACCATCGCCAGTGCGCCGGAAACCCCGAGTATGTTGGCGGTGGCGAAGCCCGCGGTGGGGATCACCAGGGTCAGCAGCAGCTCCAGGCTGTGGTCATTGGTGGAGCAGATCAGCCAGTGGAACAGTGCGCCGATGGCAAGCCCGAGGGCGATACCACCCAGCGCCTCGACCATAAACAGATGGCTGATGGCGGGCAGTGTGGGCTCGGTACCATCGAAGGCCAGCGCGTAGATCACCGCGAACACCACGATGCCGAAGCCATCGTTAAACAGCGACTCCCCTTCCACCTGAATGGAAATCTGCTCCGGTGCCTTCATGCTCTTGATGATCGCCAGCACTGCAATCGGGTCGGTGGGGGAAATAAGCGCGCCAAACAGCAGGCAGTACACAAAGGCCACCGGCATGCCGATAAAACCGAAAAAGTAGTACATCATGTAGCCGACGGCGAAAGTGGAGATCAATGTGCCGAATATGGCGAGCAAGGTGATTTCGATTTTTTGGTTGCGCAGCATCAACAGGTCGATGTGCAGGCTGCCGGCAAACAGCAGGAAGCCGAGCATGCCTTTGAGCAACAGGTCCTCGAGATTCAGCAGTGGCAGCAATTGCGCCGCCCAATCCCGTAACTCGACGATCTCGAGTTTACCCAGGCCGATGACGATCAGTGATAGCGCCAGCGAGCCCGCGGTGATGGCGATGGTGGTCTGGGTGCGCAGGACGTATTGATTGAGGAAACCGAGAAAAACGGAGACAGCAGCGAGAAAGCAAAAAGTGTAATAGACGTCCATGTAGGCGCGGGGTCTCCGGTGCGATGCGGGGGATTACCTCTAACTGTAGGAGCCCGCGGGAAGGCTCCTACAAAAAGCGGGCTTGAGCGCGCGCCAACTCGATCAGTAAATCTATCCGATAGAAATTACTCGGCGAGCGTGCCGTTGTTGTAGTCGCGCACGGCCTGTTCGATTTCTTCGCGGGTGTTCATGACGAAGGGACCGTAGTGCACGACTGGCTCGTTGAGCGGCATGCCGTGCAGTACCAGCATTCCTGCGCCCTCTTCCGGTGCGTCTTCAGGCGCGCGCAATTGTAATGATTCACCGCTGCCAAACAACACCAGATTGCCGCGATTTACCACGCCGCGCCCGGTATCCAGTGCGCCGCGATAGATATACACCAGCACCGCGTGCTGCTGCGGCAGGCCGAGGTCGATTTGCGCGCCGGCTGCCAGGCGAACATCTGCCACCGCCGCTTCTGCGGCTGCATCCAGCAGCGGTCCATTCTCGGCCTGTCCATGCACCTGCCACTGACCCGCAAGTATGCGCATCAGCGAGCCGCGCTCATCCAGGGTTACCTCGCGCACCTGCTCCGGCTGGATATCCCGCCAACCGGGCTTGCTCATCTTGTCCTGTGCGGCCATGTTGATCCACAGTTGGAAACCGTGCATGCCGCCCGCCCCTGGATCCTTGGACTGCGAAGGCATTTCCGAGTGGATGATGCCGCGCCCGGCGCGCATCCACTGGGCGCCGCCCTGGGCGATGGCGCCGCGATTGCCGAGATGGTCCCGGTGCTCGAACTCGCCACTCAGCATATAGGTCAGGGTCTCGATGCCCCGGTGCGGGTGCGGCGGAAAGCCGGCGATATAGTCGTCGGGGTTTTCCGAGCGAATTTCATCAATCATCAGGAAGGGGCTGAAGTCCTGGAACTGGAAGCCCGCCACCCGGTGAATCTTCACCCCGGCACCATCGGCGGATGGCTGACCCGCCACTACCCGCGCCGCAGGGCGGACAGCGGCGCCTGAAACGTTGTTCTGTGTGAATTTATCCATGGTCCTGCTCCTCTGTTTCCGGCAGTATAGGCCGATAAAATCGCCAGAAAATGGCAAATAATCGCAACTAATATTCGAATGGCTCGACAGGTGACGCGGTCTGTCGGCCATACAAAACAGAAGCAGACAACAGCAACAGACAAAGGACAGTCTATGGCGAAGGTAACGCTGGAACAGTGGCGTATGTTTCAGGCCGTGGTGGAACACGGCGGTTTTTCCCAGGCCGCGGACGCGGTACACAAAAGCCAGTCTTCCATCAATCACGCCGTGCACAAGTTGCAGGAGAGTCTTGGTATTCCCCTGCTGGAAGTGCGCGGACGCAAGGCGGAACTCACCGATGCCGGACGCGTGTTGCTGAACCGCGCCGGCGGCCTGCTGGATGAGGCGGAGGCGCTGGAGGCAGTGGCCGAGAGTCTCGCCGCCGGCACCGAGGCGCGTCTGCGCCTGGCGGTGGACGTACTGTTCGATTACGAGGCACTGCTCAATGCGGTGGAGCGCTTCGCCGGTGAGTTTCCCCACACCCGCCTGGAGATCCGTGAGACGGTACTGTCCGGTGCCGAGGAACTGCTGTTGCAGCAGGAGGTGGATTTCATCCTGTCGGCACGGGTGCCCCAGGGCTTTGTCGGCGAGCCGGTCTCAAGGGTGAGGTTCGTGCCCGTCGCGCACCCCAACCATCCCCTGCATCAGCTGGGCCGGCCGGTGAACCGCGAGGACCTGAAAACCGCACGTCAGATCGTGATGCGGGATTCCGCGCTGAAAAATCGCCAGGATGCGGGCTGGCTCGGCTCCGACCAGCGCATCACCGTGACCAATGTACACACCTCCATTGAACTGATTGAACGCGGGCTGGGCTTCGCCTGGCTGCCGCAGACGCGCATTCGCGACTCCCTGTCTGCCGACCGGCTGCTGCCACTGCGCACCGAGGAGCCCTGGGAGCGGGATGTCACTGTGTACCTGATTTACGCGGACAAGGATCGCGCCGGACCCGCGGCCTGCCTGCTGTTGCGGGCGCTGCGCGAAGGGCTGCCGCCGTTTGAATAACGAATTATCGAGGTTGCGGTTGCGCAACACATTGGCCGTTGGGAGGGTGTGATGCGAAAAGAGACCGGTGAAATCAACTGGGGGATCATCGGTTGCGGCAACGTCACCGAAGTCAAAAGTGGTCCGGCTTTTGGCAAGGTACCGGGATCCCGCCTGCATGCGGTGATGCGCCGCGACCGGGAAAAACTGATCGATTACGCCCGGCGTCACTCGGTACCGAAATATTATGAATCGGCGGAAGCGCTGATTCACGACCCCGAGGTGGACGCGGTGTATATCGCCACCCCCCCGGGGAGCCATCGGGAATACGCACTGCAGGTCGCCAGCGCCAACAAGCATTGCTGTATCGAAAAGCCGATGGCGCTGAATGCCGGCGAGTGCCGGGAAATCCTCGACGCCTTCGCCGGCAAATCCGCCCAGCTGTTCGTGGCCTACTACCGGCGCTCCCTGCCCCGCTTTAACCAGGTGAAGGCATGGCTCGATGCCGGCAAGATCGGTGCGGTGCGCCACGTAAGCTGGCGTTACTCCCGCCCGCCCTCGGAACGCGCTTTATCCGGGGAGTATGACTGGCACACCGATCCGCAGATTTCTGGTGGCGGCCATTTTGTCGACCTGGCCTGTCACGGACTGGATCTGTTCATTTATCTACTGGGGGATATCTCCGCGGCCAAGGGCATTGCGACCAACCAGCAGGGACTGTATCCGGCCGAGGATGCGGTGGCGGCCTGTTGGATTTTCGACAGTGGCATCACCGGCTCGGGGCACTGGAACTTCGGGGCTGGCGCCAGCTGCGACGATGTCATCATCACTGGCAGCGCCGGCAGTATTCATTTCTCGGTGTTTGGGCCTGGCCCGTTTGTGCTTGAGACGGCGGCGGGCACCGAACGGGTCGATATCGGCAACCCGGAAAACATTCAGTATTTCCATATCGAGAATATGATCCAGCACCTGCGCGGCAACCTCCGGCACCCGTCGCTCGGTGAAGACGGGCAAAAAGCCTCGTGGGTCATGGACCAGATTTTGTCGGGATATTACCCGCCCACCACCGCCGGCTGACGGCGCTCAACTGGATAGATTTATCCAGCGACACCCTGCGGCACCGGCGAAACCCGGGATCGCAATCTGATCGATAAATTCGTCCATTCTCGTCGAATTTATGCGGTTTTAGTTTCGAAAACTCGAACTACACTGAACAGCGTTGTCACTCCATACACTTTCCGCAACGGAAATCACATGAGGATTCAGCAATGAACAACGGCGTTCTGTGCGACTTTGGCAAGCTGGTCGCGCGCATTCTGATGTCGGTGATGTTTATCGTCGCCGGCTACGGCAAGATCGGCGCCTACGCCGGTACCCAGGAATACATGGCTTCCGCCGGCCTGCCCGGATTCCTGCTGCCACTGGTGATCCTGCTGGAGCTCGGCGGGGGTCTGGCAATTCTGTTCGGCTTCTGGACCCGCTGGGTGGCGTTGGCCCTGGCTGCCTTCTGTATCGCCAGCGCCTGGCTGTTCCACAATGTTCCCGGCGACCAGATACAGCAAATCATGTTTATGAAAAACCTCACCATCGCCGGCGGCTTCCTGATCCTCGCCTGCGCCGGTGCCGGTCGCTTCAGCTTTGACCACGCCATGGCCAGGGTGAAAAACCGATGAAACATGTTCGCGGATACGTCGGTAAAGGAGCGCGCGCATGGGACTGCTGGTAAACGGCAAGTGGCAGGACCGCTGGTACGACACGGACAAATCCGGCGGTGAGTTCGAGCGCGAGGCGGCGCAGTTGCGCAACTGGATTACCGCCGATGGCGCTGCCGGACCCAGTGGCGAGGGCGGTTTTGTGGCGGAAAAAGACCGCTATCACCTCTATGTCTCCCTCGCCTGCCCATGGGCGCACCGCACTCTGATCTTTCGCAAACTGAAAGGGCTTGAGGAATATATCGGCGTGTCGGTAGTGAGTCCTTACATGTGGGAGCACGGCTGGACCTTCAAAGGGGACGAGGGCAGCACCGGCGACGAACTCTACGGCAGCGAGTTCATGCACCAGATTTACACCCGCCACCGCGCGGACTACTCCGGCCGCGTCACCGTGCCGGTGCTGTGGGACAAGGAGCGTGAGTGCATTGTCAGCAACGAGTCGGCGGAGATTATCCGCATGTTCAACTCCGCGTTCGATGGGCTCACCGGAGACCAGCAAGATTTTTATCCACAGGATTTGCGCGGCGATATCGATGCCACTAACGAGCTGGTCTACCAGAACGTTAACAACGGCGTGTATCGCGCCGGCTTCGCCACCAGTACCTCAGCCTACGAGGCGGCGTACCACCGGCTGTTTGAGGTGCTCGAACAGCTGGAAAGACGCCTCCAGCAGAACCGCTATCTCACTGGCGCGCGCATCACCGAGGCGGACTGGCGCCTGTTCACCACGCTGATCCGCTTCGATGCCGTGTACCACGGCCACTTCAAGTGCAACAAACAGCGGTTGGCGGATTACCCGAACCTGTGGGGCTTTGTGCGTGAGCTGTACCAGTGGCCGGGGGTGGCGGAGACGGTGGATTTCCACCACATCAAGACCCACTACTACGCCAGTCACCGCAACATCAACCCGACCGGCATCGTGCCGGTGGGGCCGGAACTGGATTACGCCGCACCCCATGGTCGCGGCTGAATATTTAAGGCTCTCAACCTGAGGAAACGCCATGAAGCTGTTCTATGCCCCCGGTGCCTGTTCCCTCTCCCCGCATATCGTTGCCTGTGAGGCCGGCATTGACCTAGAGCTGTGCAAGGTCGACCTGCAGGCCAAGCAGACCGAAAGCGGCGGCGATTACACCCAGATAAACCCCAAGGGGTGTGTACCGGCACTGCAGCTGGAAGGTGGCGAGATGCTGACGGAGGGGCCCGCCATTGTGCAGTTTCTGGCGGAGCAGAAACCGGATGCGAAACTGGCGCCGGAATACGGCACCCTGGATCACTACCGGGTACTGGAGTGGCTGAACTATATCGCCAGCGAGGTGCACAAGACCTTTGTACCGCTGTTCTGGGGTGCTCCCGACGAGGAAAAACAGCGCGCGAAAACACTGCTGGGCAAACGCTTCCAGTTTGTGGAGGAGCGCTTGGCTGGCGACTACCTGATGGGAAGTGAATTCAGCATTGCCGACGCCTACCTGTTCACCGTGTACAGTTGGTGCGACAAGGTGGGTGTGGATACCGGCGACTGGCCGAAGCGCAAGGCCTTCGCCGAGCGCATGGCGGCGCGCCCGGGAGTGCAGAAGGCCCTGAAAGAGGAAGGATTGCTCTGAACAGGCTGAACTAAATTCAGCGCCGCTGCTCGATCTCGATCGGCTGCCACGCCCTCGCCACAAACAGCGCCATGCACAGCGCGGCGGTGGCGCAGCACAGCATGCCACCAGCAATGGGCATTAGGGTGCCGGTGTGGATACCGTTCACCAGGCCGCCGAGCAGCCCCCCGGAAATAAACAGCGAGGCGCCGTAGAGCGCATTCGCGGTGCCGCTGATCTTGGGGAAGAACTCCAGGTAACAGGCGGCGGAGTTGGGGGCGATGATCCCGATACTGCCCATGGCCATCACCAGTGG